>NZ_JFAG01000005.1:0-154314 GCF_006408915.1 Bifidobacterium sp. UTCIF-1 | reverse complement strand
GTATATTTCCCAGTTGGCTCAGAGAGTAGGACCGCAATGCTACGGCATGATTACCATTGCGAGATTCTGTTCACGTTGTGGACATATGGCGGATACGTTCGGCGGCAGGAATGCTGAGACTGGCGCGAAGAATGCCCGTTGCCGGCGGCGTGATATGAGCAGCCACCCATCCGGCAACCTGCAACCAACAACCGCCAACCGGCATACAGACGCCGCACAGCCGGCGTCCGCTAACCGACACATAGCCCGTATCAGTGCCGCATATTGGCGTACCGCATGGCACGCAACGCCTCGCGCTTGTCCTGCTCCTCGCGCAACGCCTGACGCTTGTCGAATTCCTTCTTGCCTCGGGCCAACGCGATGGCAGCCTTGACGCGCCCGTCCTTGAAATACAGACTCAACGGCACGATCGTGTATCCCTTGGCCTCGATGCCTCGGGCGAGCTTGGCGATCTGCTGACGATGCAGCAACAGCTTGCGCTTGCGCTTGGGGGCATGGTTGTTCCATGTGCCGTTCAGGTATTCGGGAATGTTGGCGCCTTCCAACCACATCTCGCCACGACGGTCGATGGAGACGAACGCCTCCGCCAACGAGGCACGCCCTTCGCGCAGCGACTTCACCTCGGTGCCGGTCAGCGCAAGTCCCGCCTCGTACTTGTCTTCGATGGCATAATCATGCCGGGCCTTCTTGTTCTGAACGATGAGCTTCTCGCCGGTCTCCTTGGCCATATCCTCCTCCTTCCTGATACTCAATAATCCCCCTCGGCATAGAGGGGAATCATCGTACTACGCGATATGTTTCGGTAGTGCTGTACGTCACAAACCCGTCGGCAAAGAGACTACCCCTCAGTCCCGCTCCGCGAGCCAGCTCGTCCCGCAATTACAGACGCGCCCCGCGCGCAACCTGCTGGCTCGCCTGTCGGCTCGCACGTTGCCTACAGACAGCTCCGCTGTCTGCTTCACGGCAACAGTCCGCCAAGGGGAGCCAAGAATAGCCACGAATCACTGACACAGGATGCCGGCTCGGTCACATAGCCCTGATGCGCTCAGTGCACGTACCAGTAGGCGCCGGCATTGGACAGCGTACGCCAACTCACGACGTATTCACCGACCACATTCATCTCGGAGATCGTCACCGTATTGCCGGAAACGGACTCCACCACCGCCACATGGCCGTAAGTGCCGTCGGCACCGGCGACCCCTGGCGGGAAGGACAAGGCCGCACCCACCTGAGGATTGTGGTCGACGCGCAGACCGTAGCCCGGCGCGGTCAGATACCATTGGCCGCCGTTGCCGAGATATGAAGGGGTCCCGATGCCCATCTGCTTACGACGGTTGTAGGCATACCATGTGCACTGGCCCCCATAGTACGCGTTGCCGTAATCACCATTCGAAGTGCCCTGACCGCCGCTGCTGCCACCCGAGCCACCTCCCGTGGTCGGCGGCACAGTCGAGGACCCGCCACCGCCTGGCTGGGTGGTACCCTGCTGACCATTATTGACCTGACCGGAAGACTGTTGCTGCTCCTTCAGATACTGCTGGTTATAGGAATCAACGCGCGAGGCGAGCAGCACCGTCTGCGCGGCCTGAGCGGCCTGCTGATCCTTCAGCGAGGACACCATGGCGGTCAGCTCGTTGCGGCGCTGCTCACCCTCCACACGCAACTGTTCCAGCGCATTGCGCTCGTTCTGCGCGGTCTCGGCAGCGGTCTGCGCTGACGCGGCCTTCTGATCGGCCTGGGTCTTCAGCGTGGAGATCTGCTTTTCGATGGCGGCCAGCCGCTCGCCACGATTCTTCGACGTGTTCAGCTCGCTTGCCGCAGAAGATGCCGCATTGGCCTCATTACGGGAGAGCGCGTCACGCGACTGCATCGAGTTCACAAAGTCCTGGGTGCTGCTCGCACCGGTCACCACGCTCATCACTTCGGATGCGCTGGAGCCGTGCATGCTTTCCCGTGCCAGTTCGGCGACAGCCGCATGCGCATCGTCGTAATCCTTACCGGTCTGCGCTATCTGCTGCTCGAGGGTCTCCTTGTCCTTTTGCGCCGCCTCAAGACGCTTGGCGGCGGCATCGGCCTCGTCCTGGGCCGCGGCGGCATCGGCGTTGGCCTGCGTCACCTTGTTCTGCGCGGCGACGATCTTGTTGTTGGTCAGATCATCCAATTCGACGATCTTATTGGCGAGCTCACTGTTCACGCCGGCCAACTGGGCCTTGAGCTGCGCCTCGCGCTGCGCCGAAGCCGCGTGCTGGTTCTGCGCATTCACCAGATTCGAATAGGTGTCCGCGGATGCAGGCTGGGCAGGAGCCACCACCAATCCGGCCACGCAGCACATGCCCGCAGTCAACGCTGCCAGAACGGGCTTCCATGTGTTCGTCGTCTTATTCATGGACGAAAAATCCTTCCTATCGCCATACAAAAGCACACCATAACATGAGAGTCTGAGAGCCGAACCACTTCCATGCCGGACTTACGCTCTCAGATAACGTCTCAGAGACACCGTGGACGCAATCACCGAAAGCAGTACCGCGCCCAGCACCAGGAACGGCGACATCATCAGCACCGTGATCTGGTTCACATACGGAATCCAAGTGACCGACTGCGCGAGCCAGCCGGTGATGAACACGCGCACGATCACCGAGAGCATCAGACACGAGAGCACCGAACCAATCAGTGACGCTATGGCGCCTTCGAGGATGAACGGCAGCCTAATGGTCCAGTTGGATGCGCCGACGTACCTCATGATCTCGGTCTCCGTACGTCTGGATGCGGCGGACATGCGGATCGTGGTGCCGGTGAGCAGAATGGCCACGAGCACCATCACGCCTGCAAGCACCGCGGTCACGGCAGTGGCACGGTTGAGCACGGCAAACACCGGATCGAATATCTGACGCTGGTCGGTGACGTCCTCGACGCCCTCCTTGCCGGACAGCACTTCCGCCACCACCTGGTATTTGGTGGGGTCCTTGAGCTTGAGCCACAGGGAATCCTGCATATCGTCGGCGGTAAGCGTACGGCCTTGGAATTCGCCGTTCGGATATTGCTTGGTGAAGGTGTTGTCGTAGAAGTCCTGTTTGCTGACGTAGTTGATGTTCGCCACCACATCGTTGAGCTCATCGCGGATGGTCTTCTGCAGATCGGTGATCTCCTTGGCGGAAGGGGCTTTGCCCGAAGCGCAGTTGGCGGATTGGCTGGTACCGTCCGGGCACAGCCAAACCACGACTTCGACCTTGTCATACCAATCGCCCTTGGCCTTGGTGATCTGGGCCTGGGTGAGCACCGAGGCGCCGATGAACAGGAACGAGATGAATGTGACCAGCGTCAGCGAAAGCAGCATGGCCACATTGCGCCGTAGATTGGTCCATGTTTCCGACAGGATGAATTGTGCGCGCATGACTCTTGCTACTTCCCCTTCTTGGCGTCCGATTCGTCGGTCGGCTCGGCGTCGGTCTTCGATGTGCCTGCGGCGGCCGCGTCGGACGATTCTCCATCCGACTGAGCCTCAGCATGCTCAGGATGCTGAGAAGACGTAGGAACCTGCCCGGCAGGTGGAGCCGGAGGCATCGGAGGCTCGGGAGGAGCCGGCGGCACCGGGTCCCGCGGCGGAGCGAACCGGGAGTCATCGGCGTTCGACGACTCGGCTTCGTCCTTCAACGGGTCGAACGCCTGCGTCTGTTCCAATGCGGCCGCCTGCTCGTCCAACGGCAATCCCTTGCCCCAGGTCAGCGTATCCTCGATGGGCGCGAAGGTCTCACCATAACGGCCGGTACGACCGGAATGCACCGAACTTGCCAATCGCGCGATGCCCTCGGACTGGCCGGCTCCCGTCTCGATGGTCTTGCTCATGGCCACCGTGTCGATCGCGGACACGGCGACGGACTCGGCGTCGGATGCGGCGACGACGTGCGACGCCACGTGGATGCGGTTGGCCTTGTCCGAGCGCGCCTCGACTTCGGCGTCCGGGAAGAACAGCGCGGAGTCATACGATCCGTGGGCCTCGTCTCGCACGATCTTGCCGTTGTGCAGCTCCACCACGCGCTTGCGCATGGAGTTGACGATCTCCTCATTATGCGTGGCCATCACCACCGTCGTGCCGGTGCGGTTGATGGAATCCAGTACCTCCATGATGCCCAGCGATGTTGTGGGATCGAGGTTGCCGGTAGGCTCGTCAGCGAGGAGGATCTGCGGATGATTCACATACGCGCGGGCGATGGCCACACGCTGCTGCTCGCCGCCGGACAGCTCATGAGGATAGTTCTTCTCCTTGCCAGTAAGTCCCACCGTATCCAGCACCTTGGGCACCAGAGACCTGATGGTGGAGCGTCGCGTACCGATCACCTCGAGCGCGAAAGCCACGTTCTCCCAGACGGTTTTGTTATTGAGTAGTTTGTAATCCTGGAATACGAATCCCAACGAACGACGGTACTGCGGCACCTGACGATTCGAAATGCGACGCAGATCGTTGCCGGCAACGCGAATCTCGCCGCTGGTGGCCTCCTCCTCACGGAGCAGGAGGCTCAGCAACGTGGTTTTGCCGGAACCGGATGCGCCGACCAGGAACACGAAATCACCACGCTCGATATCGAGGTTGATGTTGTCGAGCGCCGGGCGCGTGCCCTTCGGATAGATCTTGGACACCTTGTCCAATGAGATCAAAGCCATATTCGTTTCCTTTTATCCACGTGCGTATCCACATGTTCGCTGTTGATGGGTTCGAGTCGTCGCGCGACAGGCCGGCAGAGGGCGGGTGTTTGCCTTTACCCTTACTCTTCGGTTTCGGCAGCGCGACGCTGATCATGACGCCAGCGGATGCCTGCCTCGATGAACCCGTTGATGTCGCCATCGAACACGGCCTGCGTCTGGCTGGTCTCGTAACCGGTCCTCAGATCCTTGACCATCTGGTAGGGATGCAGCACGTAGGAACGCATCTGATCGCCCCAGCTGGCCTTGATGTCGCCCGCGAGCTCCTTCTTCTTCTTGGCCTCCTCCTCATGGCGAAGCACCAGCAGTCGGGACTGGAGCACGGCCATGGCGGACGCACGGTTCTGAATCTGCGAACGCTCGTCCTGCATGGTCACCACGATGCCGGTCGGCAAGTGGGTGATGCGCACAGCGGAATACGTGGTATTCACGCCCTGGCCGCCAGGACCGGAGGAGCAGTAGGTGTCCACGCGGATATCCGTGTCCGGGATGTCGATGTGGTCGGTCGCTTCGACCAGCGGCACCACTTCCACGGCGGCGAAGCTGGTCTGGCGGCGGCCCTGATTGTCGAACGGGGAGATGCGCACCAGTCGATGCGTGCCGCCCTCCACCGAAAGACGGCCATAGGCGTACGGCGCGTCGACCTGGAAAGTGGCGGACTTGATGCCGGCCTCTTCGGCATACGACGTGTCCATGACCTTGGCCTTGAAGCCGTTGCGTTCGCAGTAGCGCAGGTACATGCGCAGCAACATCTGCGCGAAATCGGCGGCGTCCACGCCGCCTGCGCCGGATCGGATGGTCACCACGGCGGAACGTTCGTCGTATTCGCCGTCAAGAAGGGTCTGGATCTCCATCTGGTCGAGATCCTTCTTGATTTCGCCGATCTCGTGCTGTGCGTCGTCGAGCGAATCCTGGTCCTCCTCCTCGCGGCCGAGTTCCACAAGAGTTTCCACATCGTCGATGCGCTGTCCGGCGGAGGTCAGGCGCTTGAGCTGGGATTCGGTCGCGGAAAGCTTGCTGGTGACCTTCTGCGCGTTCTCCGGATCGTCCCACAGGCCGGGGGCAGCGGCCTGCTTCTCCAGTTCCTTGATGTCGGCCTTGAGCCGATCCACGTCCAACGCCTTGGCGATGGAATCATATTTGGCCCTGGCTTCGCCTATTGCTTGGGTAAAGTCGAATTCTGCCATCGTTATACCTTCATTGTCTGTTCACGAAAATGTTCTGTTATTAATGACTATCGGCGTCTTTGGACATAAAGGCCATGAGCGAACACCGTTGCATCCTGGTGTCGCGTCATGGCCTTGCCCGGGAATCGTCACAAATCGAAACCGAGTTCTTCGGCGGCTTCAGTGGGCACCGGGTCGTTGCACCAGTAATCCTCAAGGTTCTCGTAGGTGGTCAGCGAGCGGATCTCGGCGCGGTCGATGTACAGTTCGCCGCTCAGATGGTCGGTCTCATGCTGGAAGATGCGCGCCGGCCAACCGTGCAGCTGTTCCGCGTGATGGTTGCCTTCCTCATCGTCCCATTCGGCGGTGATGTCGAGCCAGCGCTTGCGCACGGCCTGATATCCATCGAAGCTCAGGCAGCCTTCATAGAAGGATGCGGTCTTCTCCCCCACGGGGGTGTACTTCGGGTTGATGATGACGTGGAACGGGAACTCCGCGATTTCGCGCGGATCGTCCTCATCATCGCGTACATGGTCCTCGACCACGGCGAGCGCGAGCCCCAATCCGATCTGTGTGGCCGCCAGACCTACGCCCGGAGCCTCGAGCATGGTCGTATGCATGGCATCGATGAGCTTGGTGAGCGTGTGCTTGGACAGCTGCCCGGTATAGGCTGCGGTCTGCTGACGCAGCACCGGCTCGCCTGCCTGCACGATGGGCAGGATACGCTCCTTGCCGCCGGTTTTGATGAGCTGCTCAACGTCACGGTTGAGCGCGATGTCGACTTTCGCGTTTTTCCCGAACATTACAGCGCGAGCTCCTCGGCCACGATCTTGGCCAGACGGGTGCAGACTTCGTCGGCGTAGGCCTGTGTGGCGGCTTCGGCCATCACGCGCACCAGCGGCTCGGTGCCGGAGGGGCGCAGCAGCACGCGGCCGGAGTCGCCCAGCAGCTCCTCCTCGTGCTTCACCGCGGCCTGGATGCGCGGGTTGGTGGAAGCCGCCATCTTATCCACGTTCGGCACGTTGATCAGGGTCTGGGGCAGCTGCGGGAAGTCGGCAGCAAGCTCCTTGAGGCTCTTGCCGGACTTGACGACTTCGTTGCACAGGGTCAGTGCGGTCAGGGTGCCGTCGCCGGTGGTGGCGAACTCGCGGTTGATCACGTGGCCGGACTGTTCACCGCCGAGCGAATAGCCGCCCTTGAGCATCTCCTCAAGCACGTAGCGATCACCCACGGAGGTTTCCACGGTCTTGATGCCCATATCCTTCAGGGCAAGCTTCAGACCGAGGTTGCTCATCACCGTGACCACAAGGGTGTCATGGTTGAGCTTGCCTTCGCGCTTCTTGGCGCGGGCCAGAATGCCCATGATCTGATCGCCGTTGACCATGTTGCCGTCCTCGTCCACCGCGAGGCAGCGGTCGGCGTCGCCGTCGAAAGCCACGCCCATCACGGCATCGGTGGCCTTGACCATGGCCTGCAGCTGTTCGGGATGCGTGGACCCGGCATTCTTGTTGATGTTGTAGCCGTCCGGGGAGGCGTTGATCACGATGACGTCCGCTCCTGCGCGGCGCAACGCTTCGGGGGCCACCACCGAGGTGGCACCGTTGGCGCAATCGGCCACGATCTTGAGACCCTTGAGCGGCTTCGGCTGGGTCTGGTCGTCGTTGAGAGGGGCGATGGTGGAGACGAGATGGTCGATGTACAGGTTGGTGGCGGTGGTCTGGTCGTGGCTCACGCGGCCGACACCGGCACCTGTCGGACGCTCCCAGTCCTGGCCGAGCACGGCTTCGATCTCGTCTTCCTTTTCGTCGGGCAGCTTGAATCCGCCGCGGGCGAAGAACTTGATGCCGTTGTCGGGCATGGGGTTGTGCGAAGCGGAAATCACCGCGCCCATCTCCACGTTGAGCACGGAGGTCAGATAGGCGACGCCCGGGGTGGGGATGATGCCGGCGTCGATCACGTCGAAGCCGCCTGCGGACATGCCGGCAGCGAGCGCGGACGCTAGAAAATCACCGGAAACACGGGTATCACGTCCCACCAGCGCACGCCGGCGTCCTTCAGGCTGGTCGTCCTGAGTGCCGGCATCACCCAGCACACGCACTGCTGCGTCACCCAGATCAAGTGCCAGGCGTGCAGTCAAATCCTTGTTGGCCAATCCGCGAACACCATCGGTTCCAAACATTTTCGGCATACTATTGCATCCTTCGCTTGAGCGGCCTCATGCCGTCTCGTCCTATAACGTGCACCATGGTAATCGGGCGACCCCACGAATGCATGCCGTTTTGCACAATACTGCTCAATTCGGTTGCATTTGGCATGCGGGGGCCGCGAACGCACTATCCATGAACGCACCGAGGAGCATAGCGCCCCGGCAGAAAGTCTTCATGGGCCGCTTCAAACGCAATTGGCTCCCCTTCCTCACGCGAAGCCAGGAAAGGGAGCCAATCAGATCAGCGCGTATTCCGGCGGCATCTCAATGCCGGAGCGTTGCCGTGTCAGAGTGCCACCGTGTCAGAGTGCGGCGTTGTAGTCGCGCACTGCGAGCGTGCGATGCGAGGAGGCCACATTCTCCACGATCAAGCGCTTCAGCGCATTGTCCGCGGCGAAGTGTTCCTCCAGCCATGCATCGCCCAACTTGGTCAGGGTGGCGGGATCGGCATACCCGGGGTACAGCCCGTTCAACAGGGCTTCCGCCATGTGGTAGGTCTTGTTGGCCCAGATCCAATCCACCGTCTCGAAGTACCTGGCGGCGAACGGTTCGGCGAGATCGGGGCGCGGCGTGGCGGAGAATCCACGAGCGACGGCCTCGAGCTGCGCATTGGTCAGCTCGCTGTTGTTGAGCGCCTCGTTCCAAGCCCATTCCTTGGCCTCGGCGGTGGCCTTGACCGCGCGGGCACCAAGCGCGAACTCACGGTTTTCGGTGGTGTCCCTCTTGGCGAGCTGCGCCTCGATGTCGCTGTCGCCGAATTCGTTCACCGACGCCAGCGCATTGACGATCGTCCAAGTGAAGTTGTTGTCGATGTCAAGGCCGTCAAGCGTCACCGTGCCGTCCAGCAGACCGTGCGCGTTGGCGGCGAATGCGGCATCGCCCTCCTCTCCATAGCCGAGGTAGGCGGTGATGAGCTGGAACTGGGTGTCCGACCCCGCCTCCGCGGCATTGGCCAGGGTCCACAGTTCGGCAGCGACGTGGCGCAACACCTCCTCGCGGCGGGCCGGTGCCACATAATGGTGAGCAGTGGTGCTCATGCAGGCGAGGGCGTAACGGAATGTGGTGGATTCGGTTTCGGTGGCCAGCAGACGCAGCGTCATGTCGACGAACCGTTCGGCCGGGAACTCGCCGTCACGGGTCATATCCCAGAAGGCCAGCCAGGTCACCGCACGAGCCAGGGCATCACCGAATCGATGCAGGTTGGCTTCGGCGAACGCCTGGGATTCGGCGTCGAAACGAATCTTGGTGTAGGTCAGGTCGTCGTCGTTCACCAGAATGAATGCGGGGCGCTTCTTGCCCTCCGCCGACTGGACCAGTGTGGTCTCGCCGTCCACGTCCAGCTCGAACTGGTCGGTGCGCACGACCGTGCCGCTGTCCTTATCTTCGTTGTAGAAGCCGACGGCCAGACGGTGCGGACGCAATACCGGATGCTCGTCGGGTGCGGTCTGCGTGAGCTTCAGCTCGGCGATGGTGCCGTTCCTGCCCTCCTGGACACTCGCGGCGATGGTGTTGATGCCGGATTCCTCCAGCCACTTGGCGCTCCATGCCTTGAGGTCGCGTCCGGAGGTATTCTCCAGCTCGTGCAGGAGGTCGGCCAACGTGGCGTTGGAGTAGGCATGACGGTTGAGATAGTTGTTGATGCCGGCGAAGAACTGCTGACGGCCTACGTAGAAGGCGAGCTGCTTGAGCACGGAGGCGCCCTTGGCATAGGTGATGCCGTCGAAGTTCACATAGGTGTCGTTCAGATCGTTGATCGGCGCGACGATCGGGTGCGTGGTAGGCAGCTGATCCTGACGAAGCGCCCAGCTCTTCTCGCCGGAGCAGAAGGTGGCCCAGGCGTCATGCCATTCGGTGGCTTCGGCGGTGGCCAATGTGGACGTGAACTCGGCGAAGGATTCGTTGAGCCACAGGTCATTCCACCACTTCATGGTCACGTAATCGCCGAACCACATGTGCGCCAGCTCGTGGAGCACGGTCACCACACGGCGCTCGGCCAGAGCGTCGGTCACCTTGGATTCGAACACGTAGGAGTCACGGATGGTGACCATGCCGATGTTCTCCATGGCGCCCGCATTGTATTCTGGCACGTAGATCTGGTCGAACTTGGCGTACGGGTACGGCACGCCCCAGGTCTTGGCGTAGAAGGCGAAGCCCTTCTTGGTGATGTCGAACAGGTAGTCCACATCCTTGGCGAAGGCCTCGGCCAGAGACTGGCGGCAGTACTGGGCCATGGGCACGGTACGGCCGTCCTCGTTGTGATATTCGGTATGCCATTGCGCGTACGGACCGGCGCAGATGGCGGTCAGGTAGGAGCTCATCACCGGGGTCGGTTGGAACTTCCACAGACGGCTGGTCTCGTTCGGCTTCTCGCCCAACGTGCCATCGAGGGTTTCGCGCGGATCATCCTCAACGCTTGCCTCCGGCATGTTGGATGTCACGATCCAGCTGGCCGGCGCGAGCACCTTGAAATCGAACGTGGCCTTGAGATCGGGCTGGTCGAAGACGGCATAGACGCGGCGGGCGTCCGGGACCTCGAACTGGGAGTAGAGGTAGATGTTGCCGTCCGACGGGTCCACTGAACGGTGCAGGCCTTCGCCGGTGTTGGAGTACCGGCACAGGGCGGTGACGGTCACTTCGTTCTTGGTCTTCAGACCGGTCAGTTCGATGCGATTGTCCTGATACGCCTTTGCCGGATCCAGCGGCGTGCCATTGAGCTCGATGGCGGTGACCTCATCGGCGATAAGGTCCAGGAACGTGGATGAGCCTTCCTGCGCATTGAAACAGATCAGCGCCTTGGAACCGAAGTTCTTCGGGCCGACCGTCAAGTCAAGATCGACATGATAGTGAATCGGCGCTTCGACTACCGCCTTGCGCTCCTCGGCCTCAACGCGGGTCAGATTAGAACCGGGCATGCTGTGCGATACTCCTTATGCTCGTACCTGTGTTGTTTCGGATTCGATGTTCGGATGTTCGGATGTTCGGATTCGTACGAAATCGACGAACCGAATCATTAGTTGTTCGGTATGCTTGCGGCGCGTATCACGGGGATACGCGCCGGAGGCTGATAACTACTGGTGACTGCTGGCCTTCTGCCGATGGCTGTCCATGGACTATTGACGACTACTGGTTGTTGTCGGCGATTTCGACATCCTGGGCGATATCGGCCACAACGGGCACGATCATCGGCTTGCGGTGCAGCTGTCGGGCGACCCAGCCACCAAGCGTACGGCGCATGATCTGCTGCAGCTTGTACGTGTCCTTGGTGCCTTGCATCATCGCGTCGTTCAATTGCTCGACGATCTGGCCGCAGACCCGGTCGAATTCGCTTTCGTCTTCGGCCACGGCGTTCAGATAGATCTTCGGTCCGGTGACGACCTCGCGATTGTCGGTGTCCACCACCACGAACGCGGAGACGAAGCCCTCGGTGCCGAGGATGCGGCGCTTCTCCAGCTCTTCGTCGGTCAGCTCGCCCACCGAATCACCATCGACATACACGTAGCCGCACGGCACGGAGCCGACGACCGCGGCCTTGCCATGATAGAGGTCGACCACGTCGCCGTCTTCCGCCAATACCACGTTCTGCGGATCGACACCGGTCTTGACCGCGATCAGGCCATTGGCCACCAGATGGCGGTTCTCACCGTGGATAGGCATGGCGCACTTGGGCTTGACGATGTTGTACATGTACAGCAGCTCGCCCTCATTGCAGTGGCCGGACACGTGCACGGCGGCATTGTCTCGGTTGACGACCTTGGCGCCAAGCTGCACGAGCTTGTTGATCACCTTGTAGACGCCGTGCTCGTTGCCGGGAATCAGGGAGCTGGCAAGAATCACCGTATCGAACTCGTTGATATGGATGTCACGGTGGTTGCCGTCCGCGATGCGGCCGAGGGCGGCCATCGGTTCGCCTTGGGAACCGGTGCACATGTAGACGAGTTTGTCGTCCTGGATGTCGTTGGCCTGCTTGAGGTCGACCACAGTGCCTTCGGGAATGTGCAGGTAGCCGAGATCGGCAGCGATGGACATGTTGCGCACCATGGAACGTCCGACGAACACGACTTTGCGGCCGTACTTATGGGCGGCGTCCACCACCTGCTGCACGCGATGCACGTGGGAGGAGAAGCTTGCCACGATGATCTTGCGAGTGGCCTGGGCGAACGCCTGATCCAGTGCCGGACCGATGGAGGTCTCCGGCTTGACGAAGCCGGGAACCTCGGCGTTGGTGGAGTCCATCATCAGCAGGTCCACGCCTTTTTCGCCGATCTTGCCGAATTCCACCAGATCGGTGATGCGATGGTCGAGAGGAAGCTGGTCAAGCTTGATGTCTCCCGTGTCGATCAGCGATCCGGCCGGGGTCTTGACATAGACGGCGAGGGCGTCCGGGATGGAATGGGTCACATTGACGAATTCGAGGTCGAAGGGACCGACCTTGAGCTTCTCACGGCCGGTCACCTCCACCTTGGTGGGGTTCTGATGGTGCTCCTTGCACTTGGCGTCCACGAAGGCGAGCGTCAGCTTGGAACCGATCAGCGGGATGTCCGGACGGAGCTTGAGCAGGTACGGCACGCCGCCGATATGATCTTCATGGCCATGGGTCAGCACCAGAGCGTCCACTTTGTCGAGACGGTTCTTGATGTAGCTGAAGTCAGGCAGAATCAGGTCGACGCCGGGCTGTTCCTCCTCGGGGAACAATACACCGCAGTCGATGAGCAGCAGGTGACCGTTGTATTCGATCACGTTCATGTTACGGCCGATTTCGCCCAAGCCACCGAGCGGCGTGATGCGCATGGAGCCCTTGCGGTACTTCGGAGGCGCAATCAGCACGGCATCCTGCTGGGGAGCGGTAGGTGCCTGATTGATCTTGCGGGACGGGGTGCGGCCGCCGTCGCTCCTGTTGTTCCTGCGGTTGGAGCTGCGGCGGCGTGAATTGCTGTTTCTGGTTGTGTTCTTGTGTTCTTGTGCCATATCTTCTTGGATTTTCTGTTGTTATGCCTCTGCTCTGTCATGCAGGGGCGGCGGGCTGGCAACCCGTTACAGCAGTCCGGCAGCGCGCATGCCCTCTTCAGCCTTATCGAGCTGAGTGGCGTCGGGCCCGATATTCGGCAGACGCATGACGGTGGAGGGAATATAACCCTTGACCTTGAGCGCGGCCTTGGCCATGACGGCCTGATAGCCGTCACCGTTCAACGCGTGGACGAGAGGCGCAAGCTGGTTGGCAAGACGACGGGCAGTGGTGATATCGCCACGGTCGAATGCCTGGACAAGCTGCTGCATGGGGTTGGAGGCGACGTGGGCGATCACGGAGATGATGCCGACGGCGCCAATGGAAAGGAACGGCAGGAACAGGCCGTCATCGCCGGAATACCAGGCGAGACCTGTGCGCTGCTGCTTCTCCACTGCGGCTGCAAGATCGCCGGTGGCGTCCTTGACAGCCTTGACGTGTTCGAGTTCGGCCAGACGGTCGTATGTCTCGACCTTGACCTTCAAACCGGTACGGCCGGGAACATCGTAGACGATGATCGGCTTCTCGGCTGATTCGTCGACGGCTTTGTAATGACCGACGACACCGTCCTGCGAAGGACGGGAGTAATACGGCATGACGACGAGCACCGCGTCAGCGCCCGCTTCCTGGGTCTGCTCGACCATGCGAACCGTATGAGCGGTGTCGTTGGAGCCGGCTCCGGAAATCACCGGAACGGTCACGGCCTCCTTGACGGCCCTGACCAGTTCGACTTTCTCTTCCATGTGGGTGACAGGCGATTCACCGGTGGTGCCGTTGACCACCAGACCGTCTGCACCGTCCTCGACCAAATGCTTGGCGAGCGCGACCGCCGCATCGAAATCGACACTGCCATCCGCCTTCATAGGCGTGACCATCGCCGGCAGAATACGACCGAAAGGCGCTGGGTCAAGAAGATGCATATCATGCTCGCTCATAATGTTCACCGTACTTCCCGTTGTGGACTCTTCATCATTGATTGTCATTGATTGTCATTGATTCATTTACGATTGTCTGCGTTATGGCTGCGGCCGATTAGCCACCGCGCCGCAAGGTGCCTGTGAACGGCCGAGTGATGAACGGCCGGGCAGGGCACGCGCGTTGTTCGATGATCTGCGAACCGGCGTCCGCCGAATCACAGATCAAGGAAGTGATCGAGCCCGACTGTCAGCCCGGCCGGGGCGTCGGATGCGAGCTTGCGCACGGCGAGCAGCACTCCCGGCATGAAACTGGTGCGGTCGAAGCTGTCCGCACGGATGGTCAGCTGCTCCCCCGCATTGCCGAACAGCACCTCCTCATGTGCATTGAGCCCGCGCAGGCGGACGGCATGGACATGGATGCCGTCGATGACCTGGCCGCGCGAACCGCCGTCGGTTTCGGTGGCGTCCGGCACCGGAGCCAATCCAGCGGCCTTGCGCGCCTCGGCGATGCCTCGTGCGGTGTGGATGGCGGTGCCGGATGGCGCATCCACCTTGGTAGGATGATGCAGTTCGATGACCTCTGCGGATTCGAAGTACTTGGCCGCTTTGACGGCGAAGTAGTCGGCCAATACGGCGGAAATAGCAAAGTTCGGGGCGATGAACACCTTCTGTGTCAGAGGCTTGGGACCTTGGGCGATGGCGTCCCTGACCTGAGACAGTTTCTCGTCAGTCCAACCGGTGGTGCCGACGACGATATCCACGCCCTGACCGATGAGGGTGAGCACATTGTTCAGGCTGACGCTGGGCACGGTGAACTCCACCACCACGTCGGTGTTGTCGGCATCGATCTGCGTCAGATCATCACCTGCGTCCAAGGCCAAGGCCAACTGTGTGTCTTCGGCGTTGTTCACCGCCTCGACCACATGCGAACCCATACGGCCCTTGGCACCGACTACGGAAACTCTGATCATGTCTATCCCCCTGTTTCAGGTCAGGCGCGTATTGCTTGCTGTATTGCCGTTGTATTGCCGGTAAAACGGCAACCAGCCTATCACCGGACAGCGTACGCGCCACACGAATGTCCAATATGGCGGACGCGGCGACACCGGCTGCGACGAACGCAACGGCATCAACAGACCGGAGATCAACGAAGCCGCCATGTCAACCGGTCATCCACTGTCGTCAATCACGTCGTCTGGCGAGCCACCAACCTACAAGGGCAAGGGGCACCGCCGCCAGCGTGAACAGGAACGGCAGCATCATGCCGACATGCGGACCGGCTGCATCCAATGCGATGCCCGCCACCGACGATCCAATCGAAGTGCCTACGGTACCTGCCGTGGTCACCCAGCTCAGTCCCTCGGTCAGGGATTGAGCAGGTACCAGATCCTTGACGATGAGATTACCTGTGGCGAACAGCGGCGACACGGTCAGTCCGGCGAGTATCTCCACCAGTCCGAGCAGAAGAAGGTTGTCCATGGTGATGCGGAAGAACACGTATCCCACGGTGAGCAACGCGAGGAACATCACCATGTGCGCCCAATGCGAGCCTTTGAGCTGACGCGACCCGAAGACCAGGGCGCCGATGCATGACCCAAGCGCGAACATGGCCAGCTGGAGGCCCAGGAACGGTTCGAGGCCAAGCGCCTTCATGGATGCGGTGATCGACACATCGAATGAGGTGAAGCTCATGTTGAACACGATGAACACGGCAAGCAACGGCAGCACTCCCGCATAGAGCAAGGCGCTTCTGGGCTTGGCGCCTTGCATTTTCAGCTGGCGCAGCGTCAGCTGGTCGGCAACCGGTGCGGCGGTATCGGTGCCAGCGGCGCCGCCGGTGCCATTGGTGCCATTGCCCATCGTGGCATCTGATGCCTGACGCCGCCGGTCCGATGCGTCGTCGATGGACACCGTCTCCACAAGGAGGCGAGGCTGGGTCGATTTCAGCGAGAAGAACACGGTTCCGCCGATGCCGCATGCGAGTGTAGGCACGAACAGCTGGGATACCGGATGCACCGAGGTGGCGAGCCATGCCGCAAGGATCGGCCCCAGGATGAACACGACCTCATCGATGGCGGCTTCCATGGCATATGCGGTGTTGAGCAGCTGCTCGCCGTCCTCCACATCGCGCAAGGCGTATGACCATCGAGTTCTGACCAATGCACCGAATGAGAACTGCGTGAGCCCCATGATGATGGCCAGCACGAACAGCAGCGCAATGGGCACCCGAACCAGCGCGGCAAACGCGAATCCCAGCATGGCCGCGATCTGGACGGCGAGCGCCAGCCGTCCGACACGAGCTTGTCCGAACCGGTCGAACGCACGCGCGTAGAACGGTGTGACACAGGACATGGCGAGCACATATACCGCGCTCATGGTGCCGGCGATGGTCCAATTGTCGTACAGATGATTCAATGCCAGCACGATGCCGAGGCTCATCATGGAAATCGGCAGACGGGCCACGGCACCGGAAAGGCAGAACGCCTTGGTGCCAGGCAGTGCGAACAGACGCCGATATGGCGATGGGGTGGGATACGACTTGGTAACAGCTCGAGCCGTAGACACGTATTACTCCTTACTGGTGGGTTCTCCGGCACGTGCGCCCGCCCACACGTGCCTACCGAGGGTAGCGGTTCCCGAGCAACGTCACGCGGCGCGTTTCTCCCGCGGACATAGCAGTGTATACGGTGAGCGGCGTCCATCCGCCGCCCCTGTATGCACCCATGTCATAGACCGTGTCGAGGTCTAGTCGTTGTCAGATTGTTCGGGAATTCCGGAGCTCAACTCGGTAAGGATTTCCTGTTTGGTTTTGTCGCGGGCATGCAGCTCGCGCAAGCCTTCCTGAGGCTCACTGACATAGTAGAGGGTGGCGTCGATAGCGTCTAGCGGCACGTCCTCCACCACGGAGAGCAGCAGCCGATACATATCCAGCTGGGCGAGTTTGCGCTCGATGTCCTCAGGACGCGAGGGGCGTCTGCCGGTTTTCCAATCCACCACGGTGAAACGCTTCGACGTATCGGAGACGTCAAGGCCGCCTTCGAACACCGCGTCCAGCTTCCCGTTGACGATGCCGATTGTCGGTATGTCCACGACGATCGAACGTTCGGCCCACAACGGCCTGCGCATAGCCCATCGTGATTGCGAAAGTCTGGCGCACCAGTCCCGGAGACCCTGATGCTCCGCCACAGGCAGATCAGGTGGCGTCTGCGTGCCATCCGCGGCAGCATCGATGAAGCGCTCGGCCCAGTCATGGAAACGGATGCCCGCCTGCGCAACCGGTGAGGAAAGGCGCGGGATCGGGCGCACCACATAACGCCAATAGGAGCGTTCCTCCCGTGCGCTCATGCCACCCACCCTGGCCTGCAGACCGGTGACGTTCTGCCGCCCGGATGCGAGGATACGCTGCGCTCGGGCCTTGACTGCCCGATCCAGCGCCTCGCCCTCCAACGTATCCGCCATCAAATCGACATCGTCGGCCAGCAATTGCGCACGCTGAGACAATGGTCCGCATATCAGCGCCGCAGTGGATTGCCGATACGGCGCATCGGAAGAAGCGGCACCCCCGAAAGAGGCCTCGCCGACAGCACCGGCACTGGTATCGGTCGCCATCATGGACTCGGCAATGGCGATGGCATGCCGGACCTCAGCGGTTCCGCGATGTAAGCGCCGTTCGACATCTGCGCTCAACGAAACCGGCCATTGCAGGTCCACGACACGGCTTTCCTGTTCCAATGGGGTGCGCCACGCCTCGTCTACCACTGTCTCGCAGTATTCCTCGGCGCGCTCCCCCACGAAGAATCCATCCGGCGGAGCCATGCGCTCTCCTTGCGCGGAGACAAGCGCCACGGCATCGCCAAGTCGCTCCACGAACTCGCCGGCATCGACCATATGCGCGTGAGCGTGCAGGACATCATGGACCTCAAGCCAGAAATTGGACGGTTTGGCGGCACGCGACCGAGAACCCACCGCCGATGCATCCCGACCCAATTCGCTCGAATGTCGGCAATAGGTCAGCATGGCGTCATACCGGGCACGCGTCAATGCCACATAGACGAGTCGACGTTCGTCGGCATGTAGTCTTCGTCCGTATTCTTCGGCCTGTGTGAGATACCATCCTTCCGGATCCACCTCATCGACCCCATCGCCGTATTGACGCATCGATCCGAACGCCTCATCGTCGATGAGCTCGACATCTTCCAAAGATTCCAGTGATTCCACCGGGTCTGCATCCACATCGGCATCGTGCGGGAATCGTGGCAGGATGGCGGCGTCGGCTCGCATGGGAACCGGGACGGCCACGGGGTTGGTCAGCCACGAGTCTGCGGTCTCTTGGTATTCCGGGGCCACCCAGTGCCCCTGTTCCGTGCCTCCCGGATGATTGTCGTCCAATGTCACCGAAAGGTGATCGCCTTGATTGCTGGGGAATCCGCCCGCAGTCATGCCCACTATGGCCACGGCATCCCACTCCAGTCCTTTGGACTGGTGCACGGTCATCAATTCCACATCCACGGGAGCCGGAGGCAGGCTCGCCGCCTCGTCCTCCACGCTGCTCAGGTAATCGACCCATGTGATGAATCCACGCAATGATGGCGTCTGGTCAGGGGCGAGTTCCTGCGTATAGGTATCCACCAAATCCACGATGGTGTTCATCGGCGTTCGCGCCAGTGTGGGATTGACCTGATGGCCGGGGTCGCGCAATGCGTTCGCTACGACCGTATCGATATCAAGGTTCAAAGCCTCGATGGCGGTTCTGACGACATCCGCAAGAGGATGTCCGATGGCACGATGCACCTGTTGCGCCGCCTGTGCCGCCTGCCGAACGGCACGACGCCCCGGCTCGCTCATTCCCTCCCAGCTCGCAGGCGTATCGTTGCGCAACAGCAGGTCGGGGACGAACACCGCATTGGCCACCTGATCGCGATGTTCGCGCACCACATCGGCACGTTCGGCTTCCGGTGTATCGGCGTCAGCCAATCCGGCTTCCACCAGAGCCCGGAAACGCTGCTGTGTATTGAGATTCTCCGCGATGCGGGCCAGTGCAGTCAGATCGGACGCCGACATGTTGAACCGAGCCGTGGCCAATAGACGCATCAGCGAGCCTGTGTCGGTATGGTCCGACACCACATGCAGCAGTGCCAGCACGTCTCGGATCTCCGGACGTTCCAGCAAGGCTGAATAGCCTACGACGAATGTGGTCAGTCCCGCACGTTCCAAGGCCTCCTGATAGAGGGGCATACGCGTTTTCGATCTGAACAGCACGGCCACATGCACCCGTTGTCCGGCACCCTGTTCCGCCTGTGCCCCGGTTCCATGTTGCCGCTTCTCTCCGTACCGGTTTACGGCTGCAGCGCAGAACCGGACGACGGCATCGATCTCCTGCCCTGCCGTGTCGAACCCGAGCACACCCATCGTGCCTTCCTCGGCATCGCTCATGGCGCCGAGAGCGGGAACGTCGACTTCATGCATCAGCGAGCTGGAAGGGCGCAACGGCGTGGAACGCAGCGGAAGCGTCAGGTCGTTGGCTGCCTCCAGCACGATCCTGCTGTTACGTCGCGTGATGGACAGTGGGAACGGTGCGACGTCTTGCGCCATATGGAAGTCACGCTGGAACATGCGGAACGCGCCTGGACTCGCCCCACGCCATGCGTAAATGGACTGGAATGGGTCACCTACCGCGTTGACCGCACAATGATTGCCGTCGTCCGGGTGGAACAGTGCGGCGATCAACGCCGCCTGCGTGGTGGATGTGTCCTGATATTCGTCCAGCAGCACATGGCTGTACCGGCGTCGCACCCGCTCGCCGATGGAGGGGAAACGTTCGATGAGCTGATATGCGGCAATCGTGAAATCGGAGAATTCCGCCATATTCCGCGCTTGTTTGGCCTGTGCATAGGCTTGTACCAGTTCCAACAGTATGTCACGTTTGCGCGTGGCGGCGAGCAATTCACCGCAATGGTACACGCATCGGGCATGCAATCGTTCGGCACGCGCCTCTGTTTTGGCCTGCCAATCAGCGTCACTGTCTTTCTTGCGTCTGGTTATGGACGGGATGCGCGGCTCGCTTTCCGGTATAGGCTCCTCACCTATACTGCGCTCCAGAATCTCCATGAACGCAGCGTCCCAACGCTTGACCCGCTTCACGGCCGTATCGAAATCCGCACACCCAGCGCCGATCATGGCGCTGCCGATGGCGCCCGACAGCTCGATGACCTGTTTGGCGAGATTGGCGAATGAACCGAAGTCCCCCGCCATTGCCGAGTCCATATGTCGGTCGATCACCTCGACGGCGAGTTGCAGTGCACCCGCTTCGCTGAGTGGCTGGGTGTTCTGGTCGAAGCCGACCAGCAGTCCATATTGACTGACCAGCGTCTGGAAAAAGGCGTCATAGGTGAAAATCGACGGCTTCAGGAATGACCTGTCCCATGACGAGGGGTGACTGATATCCTCATGATGCGCATCGGCGTTCTCTGCGTTCACGGCGGTTGCATTGTTTGCGACGGATTGGCCGGAGACTGCGGACGAGACACGGTCCAACAGTTCCCCTGCGGCTTTGCGCGTGAACGTCAGGCCGAGAATCCGCTCCGGAGCCACCCCCTGACCGATCAATGCGATGATGCGCTGCGTCATGGTGAAGGTTTTGCCGGAGCCGGCACCCGCCACCACAAGCACGTCAGCATCCGCAGGAGCATTGATGATGGCGGCCTGCTCGGCACTTGGTGTGAAGGTACTCATGCTTGCCTCGTTTCAAATACGGTGTCGACCTGCCGAGCGCAAGCCGGGCATACATTGCCCATACGGCAGAATCTGACATGTTCGGATTGGGGATGCGCGTCAAGACGAATCGACCGGCTCGCGGCCGCAGCATAGAATACGCGGGCGATCATGGTCAGCGACCATATGGCCTGAGTGCCATTCAGGCTCACGCATTGCTCCCACGCCGCCTCACCGACATGCTCCGGACGCTGTTCGGCGCAAAGAACGGGCATGTCATACCACGCCGACGGAGATGCGTAATGATAGCGCACGGTAAACGGTTCGGCGTTCAGGCTGCCCTCGGTGAACAGCGGCGGCTGGAACATGCCTTCGGGCGCAAAGCTCTGTGCAGGTGCCAGATTCTTGGCGACGTGGAACAGTTCGCTCTGCTCGATCCGAGGAGCTTTCCGCAATGCCGCCGCCCCACGCGGCCCACCTTCGGGGAATACCAGTCCCAGCTGATAGCACACCAGCTGCAGATCGTTGAAGATCTGCTTCCCGCTCGGCACCGCGCCTGTCTTGTAATCAATCAGGCGCTTGATTTCCCGTCCGTCCGCGAGCCGACGCGTCTCCATACGATCGATGCGGCCGGAAAGTCGCACCGTCATGTTCCCGTCCACGCCCTCAGGCCACCCACCGACCAGTTCGCCCATCAACGCAATCAAGGTGTCACGGTCAATCGCATGCACGCCGGGCACTGCATTGTATGCAGCGAGGATATCGTCGAATCCGAAACGCGCGCTGAAGGGCAGCTCGCAATCAGCCTGGACCAATGTGCCGATGGAGAACTTGCTGGAATTCTTCTCCAGATAAGCGTCCTCTGCGCCTTGCACGAAATAGCTTGCGATGTGTTTCAGCATGTCGGACGCCGAATCGTCTTTACGGATGGCCCGATACCGTTCCTGAACATCCGCTATGGCATCAGGATCGGGACGTTTGCCTCGATAGATCTCGATAAGCCTTTCGGCGACGGCCTGAACGCGTTGCTCGGAGGTCGAGGAAGCGTTCAATCCCAATCCACGCAACACTTCGTCGTCGTCATGGAGGTGATCAAGCCGTTCTTCGCTCCCCTGCTGAGCCACAGCATGGATAAGTGTGCCGAAACCGGCGTTCACCGACCCCGGCTGCGGACCGGCGAACTGGTGCTCAAGCATCCAGCACACCGGGCAAGCCCATAAACCGTCAACCGCGGAGGGAGACAGTGTCACCACTGGGGCGCCGTCATCAGGGGACCGAAGCCGACCCTCGGCATGCTGATTGGCGTAATCGTTTTGATCATGATCGAATCTCGAAGTCGGATCATCGGTATTCCCGTATATGGATGGCGCCACATCCGGCGTACTGCATTGCCGTACAAACGGCCAATCATCCGGATGAGCGGCGGCGATGCCATGCGCCGCCAATATGCCCAGCGCCGCGGCCGCGTCATTCAGCTCATCGGAGTCTTCCTCCGCCGATGACAGCGCCACTCGCGCAATGGCCACCAGTCCACGGGGATCGCCATCAAGCCCGAACCACGCATCTGATTCAACGCCGTCTTGCCGATTGCCGACCTCCGTGAATCGCGACTGCTCTTTGTCGCGGGAATACATCTCCGGCAAGTAGCCGAACAGGAAATCAGAGGGACTGGACTTGTCGTTCCACACTGCGCTTACGGTCACTTGCCGCGTCGCTCGGGTCAATGCAACCAGGAAGCTCTTCTTCTCCCCCGACAACACGGTCACGAATCGCGGGTCATGACCCGTACCATCGGCCGCTGCCAGCGCGCCGCGCAGGACGAGCTCGACCAGTTCCTCACCGCCGAACATGGTGTTTCGCCCAGCCAGATTCGGCCAGACACCTTCCTGCAGAGCGGGAATCCACACGTACGGCCAATGTCGTCCGGACGCGCCAGCAGGCGTGGCAAGCGTCACCGCATCCTCCACCGGGCCCACGTGCGCCAAGGAGTCCGCCTGCACCTGCATCGTGCGGACCTGTGTCATGAAGCCCCTGATGGTTGCGCTCGCACTGGAGTCCGTCGCGAATTGGAACAGTCGCATGGCGGCATCCAACCGGTCATTGGCGACACGGCCATCTGCGGTGTTGAGGAGGGCCGCCGACTGCCAGGCGGACGCCACCTCGACAGCATTCCATGCGATGGACAGCACGTTGCCGGGATTCTCGCGCTGGTCGTACGGCAACGCGCGAAGTTGTGCGCATATTGTCGCAACCGTCCGCCACACACGGCTGAATGCACGCGACTGTGGATTGCCACCAAGCACGGCGTCGATCGCGGCAAGCACTGAAGCTGCCGGTGCCGAATCATCATCCAATGCCAGCATCACGAACAGCGCATCAGCCCCGAAACCAAGCTCGTCCTGCGAGACGGCACCATCTTCGACCAGGGCATCATCGACCTGAATCGATGGCTGTCCGGATTCGGCGGTCTGACCGGCGTCCTCCACCGCTTCTGATTCCGCCGTCATGCCGTCACTTCTCCCAGCAGTGGAATCGGATATGCCCGCAGACAGGGTCTCAGACTCATCTTGTCCCTTCCGGGACACCTCCGGCATCATCGACATCAATGATTCCCAACCGTGGACCAACTCAGACAACATGGCATCCTGATCCGCTACCGGCGCCAATGATTCCAAGGCATCCATGGCGGATTCGACAGGTGCGAGGCGAGCCGGCCCGCCTTGTCCAGGTCTCGTTCCTGTGGTGATGAGCGGGCTGTTCATTATGGTGTTCACGCGGGCCCGCACATACGCAGCCATACGTGTCAGCGCCATGCCGCGCCATCCATTCCGCCCGTCACGACGACTCATGCCTTCCATGCGCAGATAAGCAAGCTCGATAAAGGCGAACAGTCCCTGTATGAAGGATTCATCCTTCAATGGACGCGTGACCGAAGAGTAACGCACTGGAACGCCATCGCGCCGCAACCGTTCGCCGAACGACCGCACAGTGGCATTGTCGTGCGCAATGACAGCCATATCGTTCCATCGGATCCGTCGGTCAAGATGTGCTCTTTTGATGCGCCAGACCACGTCATCAAGCTCTTCTCGCGCGGATCGATAAAGCCCGGCCTGCACTGTTCCGTCATGCTCCAGCCCCGTTTGGGATGCGACCCGCAATGCCGCAAGCAGCTTGCCCGGACGCCGTGACAACGGCAGTTCCTCCTCCTCTTCAGAGGGGATGGAGAGCGACACCCGTGAAGCAATCACGTCGGCGTAGCCCTCATGCCGGTCAGGAGCCACGTCCCGCTGCAGGGGCAACACCACCGCTTGCAGGGGCCCCGTGACGGCTCGCCGGATCACATATTCCGGATACGATCCACGGAAAGTCTGCACAGCCTCATCCGGATTGCCGATCAGCACTATCGACACCCCGGACTGATGCAACTCCTCCAGAAAACGCAGACCGGCCAACGTGATGTCCTGCACATCGTCCACCACCACCAACCGGGGAATGTCCACGGCATCCTGACTGACATGCGAGGCGCGTATTCCATGAACTGCACGCGCACCATCCACCAACAGGTATGACGCATCCACACGGTATTGACCGGGATACGCCTGACGCTGAGCCTCGATATATTCCCGACGAAGCGCAAAAGCCAGACGCCATTGCACCGTCAGCCTGTCATCGGCGGCAACCGCATCCAGCAAAGCCGGCTCCTCATGAGGCCCGACCCCCAGTTCATCCAATCGCGCCAGCATGTCACGCAGTTGGCTGACAAACGTGTCTGAGATGCCCTGCATAAACACATCGGCACTGGTCGACCCGCCCGACACTGCCCCATGATCGTCCACTACCAAGGACGCCCATTGCGCCTGAGCGAAATAATCGCGCAACAGCGTGCACGTGCCGCAATCATCTCCCGCGACCGCATGACCTACGTGCACAGCCAGCACCCGTCTCAGCAACGCGTCCTGCTCGGCTCCGTTCAATAGGCGCGGCGCGGGAAGACCTTGCGCCGCATGCGACGATGCAATGACACGGAACGCCACCGCTCCAATCGTGGTGACCGGCCTGACCTGATCCGACGCCCCCAACTCGCGAATGACACGATTGCCCAGACTGTCGGCGACGACACGGCTGGAGACCGTCATGACCACGCAGGATGCACCATATCTGCGCAGGCCTTCAAGCATCACCTGCAGGGCATACTCCGTTTTCCCCGCATCAGGCACGCCTATCACCAATCTCGAGGCGCCATCGCGTTCGAGCTCATCAATCAGCCTTGCAGGGTTCAGGTTCTCATTCATGATTCAAGCCTAAGCCCTGTTTTTCGAGAGGGAAAATTTTTACCTCACCTGAGGAATGCACGTATGCTGGCAGTATCCTGAACACACAGGGGGAAACAATGATTCCAGCGTCAAGGGGGAGGCTCTGATGTCCACTGCCATAGCACCACCGCAACTGCCAGGCTATGATGTCGTGCAGCAGCTGGGTTCCGGAGCCGCCGCAACGGTCTTCCTCTACAACCAACAGATGCCGCAACGCCCCGTCGCCATCAAGGTCAGCAATGCCGCACTGGATTCCGCATCCGCGGTCACGTTCCACAGAGAGGCCAACTTCACGGCCAGGCTTTCTTCGAATCCATATATCCTGACCGTCTACGACGCCGGAATCACCCCGGACGGACACGGATACATGGTCATGGAATATGCGCCCGGGGGCTCCTATAGCGACAAGGTGCAATCGCGATCCATGGATTGCGATCAGGTGCTCGATTTGGGCATCAAACTTGCCGGAGCGCTCTTTTGCGCCCACCGCAGCAACATCATCCACCATGACATCAAACCAAGCAATATCCTCATCACGGCGCAGGGAGTACCAGTGCTGAGCGACTTCGGCATCTCGACCGACGCCTATGACCACACCGATACCGGGTTTTCGCTGCCTTGGGCGCCGCCTGAAGTCATAGAGCATCGTTCCAACGGATCCGAATCCGCAGACATCTATTCCCTGGGAGCGACGTTGTATGCCCTTCTGGCAGGAAACTCGCCATATCAGCACACCTATCACCCGCGTACGCAGGCAGAGCTTGCCGACCTGATCATCAACTCGCCATTGCCGCCCATACAACGACCGGATATCCCCGCGAATGTGGAATCCGTACTGGGCAAGGCGCTGGCCAAGGAACCTGATCAGCGGTACTACTCCGCGCTGGAATTCGCCCAAGCAATGCAGCGTGTTCAGCAAACCGAATATGGGCACACCACCGCGATAACGGCAGAGGGCATACCGGCATACCCTGACGACACCACACGTCAACGTCGCACCTCAACCGATCAAGGGTCCGGACCTTCCCACCGGCATTGGGGCAAACGCACCGCGATCGCAATCACGCTGGTCACGGTCATCGCCGCCTTATGCCTGTCGGTCATCATTGCGGCACCGTCGTTCACCTCGGCGCATGCACCTCATGCGAATGCTCGGGACGCGGACATGCCGGGCAAGGAAAACAATCAGGCCGAAGATACCGTCACCGGCACCGCGAACGGTCAGATTCCCTCTCCGCAGAACCTCTCCGGCCAGTATGCCGTCGATGGCTCATCGGTGACGTTCACTTGGACGAATCCAAGCCCACAACAGGGAGACAGCTACGCCTGGTCATTCGTACAGAACGATGCATCGGACATCGGGTCTCAAGCCACTATCACGTCGGCGACATCGATTTCGGTCGCACCTCAAGATGGCGCCCAGACCTGCATTCAGGTCTCCATCATCCGCAGCGACAGGCACATGTCCGCGAATCCGGCCATAGCCTGCGCAGTCCGCCCATAGACCGCACTACGCTAGTGCACAGGACATGAAAGTTCAGGAAAGCCAATGGCCACATCATCGCACCAACAGGACAGGCGGAAGAATGCCTTCATGCGGCGCATGACGCCTGCGGCGAAACAATCCTGGGCCCTTCCGGTGATCGCTCTTCTCGTACTGCTCACACTGGTCGTCGGGGCCATCATCGTAAATGCGGCAACGCGAAGTCATGTGCAATTGGATGATGGAACCGTATGGGTCACATCGCTCAATCAGCAAAAAGCCGCACGGTTCAATGTCCGGAATCAGGAAGCGGACGCGGGCATCTCGTCATCGGCTCCACGATTTGATATCGCCCAGCATAATGGCGATACCATCCTCACCGAACCGAGACGTGCTACCGCCATCAAGGCATCCACCCTCGGCACCGAAGTCACCACTGATACGTCACCCGATATCACTGCCGTGTCGGGCGGAAGCACCCTTGCGTTCCTCAATACACGAACCGGAAACGTATGGGCCGGGCCGTCCGACCACCTCGATTCACTGGCACCGGACACAACCGCCCCGCAGATGGCGCTGGGCACTGGCGCACGCATAGCCGTGACCGACACCGGACAGGTATACGGATATCGTCCCTCAGATGGCATGGTACTCATGTTGAAGGATGCACACGCTCTATCTGCGCAGCAAATCGGATCGTTATCAGGAGGAAAACCACAACCTGCCGACAGCTTCACCGTCATCGACAACACCCCGGCAATCACATCCGGAAACACGATGATGTTCCTTGACGGCCAAGCCACCGTGGATGCCGAAGGCCCGCTCACCCTGCAGTCACCTTCCATAGACGGCAAGCAAACCGGATGGGTTGCCGCCGCATCGACGCAGGGACTCGCCATAGTCCATCTCGGCCCCAGCCACAAAGCGACATTCATCAAAACAGGCGGCACAGGCAATCCCGCCCAACCAGCGTCCATGAACAATTGCGTATATGCGGCGTGGAGCCAACAGACGAACAACTATATCCGCATATGCGCGGCCAATGGATCGCAGCGCGATATGCAGTCCCTCGAATCCGTCGACGGGACCTCGGAATTGGTGTTCCGCACCAACCACAGGCTCATCGTGCTCAATGACGTGGTCACCGGCAATGTATGGAACGTCGCCCGCAATACCAAGGTCATCCGAATCCAATGGAACAGGATCCATACCGAGACCACCGAACAGACCAAAAGCGACAGCGATTCCGCCGACAATCATCGTGAATTCTCAAAGTCGTGTTCCACGCAATCCGGGGAGATTCACGCCGCCGACGACCACATAGGCGCACGTGCCGGCAGCGGGCAGATTCTTGACGTGTTGCGCAATGACGAGCAGACGGACTGCTCTGTGCTCAGCATCACCAACGTGAGCGCCGTCAGCGGGGCAGCTGTCAAAGTCGCCCCCATCTATGATGGGCGCTATCTGCAATTGGACGCCTCCTCCACGCCCGCCGGGACCGCGACATTCTCCTATGAGATCTCCGATGGTCGAGGCCAAAGCTCCAACGCCAACGTGACCGTGGAGCTCACGGACCAAGGCAATCGTGCGCCAGTGCAATCCGATACACCCCCCGAGGTCAGCATCGAGCAAGGTGCAACTTACAACGCCAATGCGTTGGGCAGCTTCACCGACCCCGACGGCGACCCGCTGACGTTGGTTTCGGCCGTCCCGCAGAACAGCGACCAAGTGCAGGTCTCCACACGGGCAGACGGACAGCTGACGTTCAACGCCGGCTCCCAGACCTCAGGCCGAATAGGCGTCACAGTCACTGTTTCCGACGGCGAGGCCACCGGAAACGGCACGCTGTATTTCACCATCAAGCCGGCAAACACGCTGTCGGCAATCATCGATCCAGTCGTCAAGACCGCAGCCCCCGGCATAGAGACCATCATCGACCTTGTCCCATACGTGCATGGCACTTCCGTGCAGCCTGCACAGCTCAACCAAGTGGATACACCGAATAATGCGACGACAACCACCAACACGGCTGACATGTCGATTGCATTCACGGCCTCCGAGCCGGGGACCTATTACGTGCCTTATACGATTGCCCAAGGATCGAATACCACCAACGGCCTGGCGCGCGTCGATGTACGACCTGTCGCCGGAGAGGCCGCGAAACCGGTCGCCGCCAACGACGTGGCGTTGCTCAGTGCCGGGAATACGGCGATTGTGAAACCTCTCTCCAACGATGTCGACCCCATGGGCGGCATACTATCCGTCACCTCCGTGAGTGCCCCGGCAGATTCAAGCATCAAAGTGGGGCTGGTGAGCCATAAGCGCGTATACATCACCGCCCGTCAGATACCCACCTCGCCCGTGCCCATCACGTATATCGCGGCGAATGCCGCAGGCACGTCCACAGGCACCATCGTATTGCAGCCACCTGCTCTGACCGTCGCCACTTCCACTCCGAAAGCCGGCAATATCAATGCCCAAGTACGTACAGGCGGCATTGTGTCGGTGGATGTGCTGGACCATGTGGACTATCCGGACGGAACCACCATACGGTTGAAGAACAAGCTGCAATATGACAGCAACACATTCAAAGGCCTGGCCTTCGTCTCGGCGGACACCGTTCGATATCAGGCATCACAGGATACCGGCGTCTTCCCCATCACCTATACCGTGGAAGACAACCGCGGCAATGCGGCATCGGCCACCATCACCATAACCGTGCATGCCAGTAATGCCGAAAGCAAGGCGCCTCCAACCCCGCACAACACCGAAGCTCAGGTGGCCGCCGGTCACAAGGTCCGAATTCCCATCACCCTGACCGGCATCGATGCGGACGGCGATGACGACCAGCTACTCGGATTGGGGAACAAGGCTCCCTCATTGGGACGCATTTCGGAAATCGGGTCCGACTATCTGGTCTATGAGGCGTACCCGGATTCATCTGGCACCGACACCTTCTCCTATGCCGTAGAGGATTGGACCGGCCAACGTGCGCAAGCACAGATTCGCGTAGGCGTATTCCAAGGAACCTCTGATTCGGGGGTCTATGCAAGAGATGACGCCATCGCCCTGCGCCCCAATACCACCGCCACCGTACCGGTGGCCCAGAACGACATCTCCGGAGACAATACGGACCTGACTGTCGATCAAACCATACAGGCACAAGGCGTCAGCAACGCGACGGTTCAGGACAACGCCATCACCTTCACCACGCCGGACGAATCCACCACCGCGTACATCGCCTACACAGTTCGGGACAAGGCAGGTCTTTCGGATACGGCGACGCTCAGCATCACCGTCAATCCTGAAGCCCCCATAGAGCCACCAACGGCATACGATTACCGCGTTCCTTCTGCGGCCACCATAGACAAGCGATCGGTCGACGTGGATGTCTCACAATGGATCGCCAATCCCTCGGGCACAACCGACGAGCTGGCCGTGGCGGTACATCCCTCCGCCTCGGACCATGCGCGAGTCACCGGAGGCAAGCATTCGACCATCATCTCCGTCGATCTCACTGATGAGGCTCGTGCCGTCCCCTACACGGTGACCAACACCACATACGGCATCACTTCCACCGCGTTCATACAGGTACCGGCCTATGGCGTGTTTCCGCCCACATTGCGTCCCAAGGCGCCAGCGCTCAACGTCAATGCAGGTGAGACCATTGAAATCAACATCAATGACTATGTGCGTGTAGGCGCCGGCAAGGAAGCGTATATCACGAACGCCGATTCCGTAAGCGCCACCAAATCCATGAATTCCGACCTGTATGTCAACAGCACGACACTGAAGTTCACCGCAGATCAGGACTATGCCGGCCCGGCCTCCATCACCTTCACCGCAGTGGACGGCAAACACGGTTCCAAGGCGAAAATCATCAATTCGGCTGTCATCACATTGCAGATCACAGTGCTCGGGCGCACTGTCCCGCCACCCACGTTCTCCTCCCCCACCATTGATGTGGAGGCAGGTGCGACAACGACGACCATCGACCTGACCGCTCTCACCCATGCGCCGACGGGTCTTGAGGAAAACGACAAGCAATACTCATATTCCGGCGGAATCGCATCCGGCCCGGTCACCGCCACCGTATCTTCGACCGGTCTGCTCACCATCACGGCGACCATCGACGCGGCACCCGGCACCACGGCATCCGTACCGGTTACCATCACCTACAGCAAAGGCGTCGTACATGCGGGACTCACTGTGCGGGTAGCAGTATCCACACAACCGCTGGCTCACGTCGGCAACAGGGACATCACCATCAAAGCCGGGGCTTCCGCGACAGTGGACATGCTAGATGGAGCATACAACCCCTTCCCCCACTCGGCGTTGACCGTAGTCAGCTGCCGCACAGACGATGCATCCAAACTGTTCGTGACCGCATGCGGCAAGTCAGGAATCATCGAACTGTCTGCGGCCTCCGATATCGGCGCCTCCTCGCATACGGTGCTCATCACCGTCCAAGACGGCACCAAGTCCAAGGAACGTGAGGTCACAGGCAGCATCACGGCTTCTGTCGTGGACAAGCCGGACACCCCACTGCTCTCTCCCGTCGCCGGTACCGCTCAAGACGGCGCAGTTACCCTCAGCTGGGTTGCGGGATCAGCCAACGGCAGTCCGATAACCGATTATCGAGTGCAATGGACGGGAGGAGGAAGCGGTGAACGGTCCTGTGGCGCAGTGACCTCCTGCCAGATCACCGGCCTGGCCAACGGTACGACATACTCATTCACCGTGAGCGCCAGGAACGAAGTCGGTTGGTCCGCACCATCCGTCGCCGTCACGGCCACACCCGATAAGGCACCCAACGCCCCATCGCACGTCGCCGTCGAAGGAGGCAACAGAAAAGCGACAGTCACTTGGTCCGCTCCTCAAGGCGACTTCAGCGCAGTGGACAACTATACGGTGACTGTCACTGGCGCAGGGGCCACCCAGAGCAAAGAGACGGGTGGGACCAGCACCAGCGCAACATTCGATTTCAACACCAACGACATCACGGACGGCACTGCGGTCACTGCAACGGTCCGAGCCCACAACGCGACCAACTGGGGGCCGGAATCCGCAGCCTCGGATCCCGCAAGCATATGGGCAGACCCCGATGCCCCGACCGTCACCGTGTCCAACGTGGGCACCACAGTGACAGTGACTTCGCATGCCAACGACAACCGGAACGCGGGGTGCAAAGGCATCGACGTCATCGGCCAGCTCGTGGACACCACTGTGGACTGCAATGGCGGCAGCGCCACATTCACTGTGCCGCAAGCCGCACTCAACACCACCGAATATACGATAAAAGCAACAGTCAATCCACAACGCGATGCCACAGGCGCAACCGCGACCACCACGTTCACGCCGGCATACGCCATTCAAGCACCTTCCGACGTGAGCACTTCGGGAGCGGCCGACCAATGCACCGTGCGCTGGAGCAGACAGGGACTTGCACAATCATTCATCGTCACGGCAGACGGTATAGGCACGGCCGAAACCACGGACGAGACATCGTATTCATTCGCTATGCAGCCTTGGGCCACCTGCAACCATGCATCTGTGCAGCAGAAACTGAACGGCACGGCGAGCGCGGCCGCAGAGGGCGGACCATCCTCAGGACAACCATATGTCCACCAAGTCCGCGCAGCCATCACCGCACCATATGAATTACGCTGGGGAGACAATGAGCACGTGGTGAATGTGTCCGGAGGCTCGGTGAACACCTTCGGCAAGGCAGCAAGCATCCAGATCATCATCAACGACCGACCATTCACGTGGATTCCCGGACAACCGTTGGATGTCACAGGTCTTCCACAGGAAACCACATACGCATGGAGCGTCAAGGTGACCGGAGAGAACGGTCTACAGGGGCTTGACAACACAGCACAAGGCGGCACAATCCAAGGAATACGTCCTGTCGCATCATCCGATGCAGGCTCCGCCACAACCGTCAACCCCGTTGATGCCGATGATGATGACCCCCACGCCGGCATCAGTCGGCACGTCAGTGCCAAAGAACACCATGATGCAGATCACAACACCGTCTCGCACAATGGCGTCACAAAGCGGTACACGAACCGACCACCAGCGACTCCGAATGAACAGCCATTGTCACTGCGCGCCTCGTCCAGTGTCAGCGACCTTGCACGGCATCCATGGATTCTCGGTCTAGCGAACACACCGGGAAACGACGGCACAGACGGGAACATCTCCAATGACGCCCCGGGCAGGACAACCCCCAGACCATCGAATCCCTGATTCATTCCGCACGACATCACACTTCACACATCACACTTCACACATCACACATCGGGAGAACGTATGAGCGAGCATAGCGAACAGATCACCGACGAGACACGGCTTTCAGATGCCACTCGGATATCGGACAGCACGAGGATCAGCCGACTGCCGCATAACCCTTCCGACGCGGCACCGCATAACCCTTCCGGCACAGCACCGCGCACCCCTTCCGGCACGCCGGAAACCATCTCAGGCAAGACGGAAGACACCATGGCCCAGACCTCGGTCGTCGAAGAGGCAACGACCAGCATGCTGGAACAATCGACACCGCAGATAGCCGCGTTCCAGAACTCCTACGACAGGCTGGTACACAGCATCGGCACCGTGGTCGTAGGCAAGACCATGCCGATCAGACTATGCGTCACCGCCCTTCTGGCCGGCGGACATGTCCTGCTTGAAGACAATCCCGGTACCGGTAAAACACAACTGGCTCGCGGACTGGCCAATTCCATATCCGCGAGTTTCAAACGCATCCAATTCACCCCCGATCTTCTGCCATCCGACGTGGTAGGAATCACCTATTACGACCAGAAGCATGGCGAATTCGAATTCCGCAACGGGCCGGTGTTCGCATCCATAGTGCTGGCGGATGAGATCAACCGCGCTTCCCCGAAAACCCAATCGGCGTTGCTGGAGGTCATGGAGGAGCAGAACGTCACTGTGGATGGGGTCTCGCATCAGGTGCCGCAACCGTTCATGGTGATTGCCACACAGAACCCGATAGAGCAGCTTGGCACATACGCCCTGCCTGAAGCGCAAATGGATCGCTTCCTTATCAAGACATCGATCGGCTACCCCGGCCATGACGTATCGGTGGACCTGCTCAGGCAGATCGACGTGGTCGACCGCGCACGGACCGTCTCCCCGGTGCTCACCGGCGATGACGTGCTGCGTATGCGGGAAACCGCCACCAGCGTCTATATCGATGACTCCATCCGCGAATACATCGTCCGCCTGGTCGAGGCGACGCGCCATAACGAGCGCATCGCTGTGGGATCGTCGATGCGCGGCGCCCTGGCGCTCGCGCGATGCGCCCGAATCTGGGCCGCAGCCGATGGCAGGGCCTATGTGATACCCGATGACATCACCGAACTTGCCATACCCGTTCTGGCCCATCGCATCGTGCTTGCCCCCGAAGCCTCGTTCGACGGCACCTCCGCAGAGCGTCTGATCACGCAGATTCTCAATGATGTGCCGACGCCCACGTTGAGCACCTGAAGGACACGGCCATGAGTATTCGATCCAGCACCATGCCGCATTCATCGTCACGCATACATCCCAGGCGCATGTTCGTCAATGCGGTCAGACATATCGCCCATGCTGTCAATGCCTGCATCTCCCCGCTCGGATGGGCGGTAGGGCTGAGCGCCGCAGCCTGCCTCGGATCGTTCGCATGGCTCGGATGGCATGAGCTGCTCGCTTTCGGCATCACGGCCGCAGTGATGCTCATCGTCGCGGTCGTACTGTCCCTGGGCAACACCAGTTTCACCGCACATATCAGCGCGTCAAATCAACGCGTGACCGTGGGTGACGACATACGCATCACCATTGATATCGACAACACCAGTGCCGCAGCCACGGCCAGCGCGCAAGGCAGCCTGCCCATCGGAGACGAACATGAATGGTTCAGCATCCCCATGCTGGCGCCACGGCAAGCCAAACGCACCGAGCTGGCATTCCGCGCCCTGCAACGCGCCGCCCTGCCCATCGGACCGTTGCACATCCGCAAAGGGGACCCCTTCGGACTGATTCGCCATGACAAACGATTGGCCGAGCGCATCATCGTCTACATCCATCCGAAAACAATTCCGCTGCGTTCAGTGAATGCGGGCATTCCCCGCGACCTGGAAGGGCGTCCTTCCGGACAGATCGTCGATGACGACCTCGACTTCCACGGGTTGCGTGAGTATACGCCCGGAGATGATGTGCGCAACGTGCATTGGCTGAGCTCGGCAAAAACCGGCTCCCTGATGATCCGTCAGTATGAGGCCACGAAACGCACAGACACCTCGCTGACCATCAGCGTCAATCCTGATGGATACGCCACAGCACAGGAATTCGAACTGGGGGTCTCCATCCATGCGTCCATCGGCGTCGCATGTCTTGCACAGCATAGACCCGTCTCCACGCATGCCGGAACCAGACACGTCCGCCCGCGCAATGCGATGCTGCTGCTTGACGAAGCCAGCGGCATCGCACCGAGCCGGCAGAGTCAAGACCATCTCAATCCCGTACAGAGCACTCTGGAGCACTCGCCCGACGCCTCATGCTACATGTTCGTCGTGGGTTCTCTCATCACCGTCGATCAGCTCAAGCAAGCCACTCAGGCATTACCCCCATCAGCCAAGTGCGTGGTGCTGCAAGCCAGCGTAGGCGCATATCGCTCCATGGAACGGTTCGCCCGCTTCACTCTGGCGACGGTGGGCGAACTGGATGACCTTCCCCTCATCATGAAGGCCCTCACATGACAGCCGACATACTCTCCCGCCTATCCACCCGTCTTTTGCCCCGCCTGTCCGCCAACACCTCAGACACCGGTTCATGGGCGGACTCTCCCCAATCGGCGATCTGGACAATCGGCAACGGCACACGCCATGCGGCGAGCGCCACACGGCAGTCGCGAACCGCCAGCATCGGCAGTCTCGCAGTCATCGTCATCCTGATGTTGCTGTCACTGTCAAATCTCATCGACGTATACGGCGACCCTGCGGCATGGGCCATCACCGCAATCACCGCCACCCTGCTTGGCGCCGTGATCACATTCGCCGGACTGGTGCCGTCATTGCGATTATGGTGGCAACTGGTGTTCCTCGCCGGCTCCCAGTTCCTTCTCGGGCCGATCATCACACTTCCTCACACCACCATCGCCCACGTAATCCCCAGTCTTGATACGATAAGCCAAGGCTGGTATGCCATGCTTGGCTCCTTTACATACCTGATTTCCATCGATCCTCCCGTCGGCACCGCAGATGGCTCCTTGATGGCTGTATGGAGCATGGGCCTTCTGCTGACTTTTCTGGCGGGATCATTCGCCGTGTCGTCCAACGCCTGGCTCTCGCTGGTCAGTGCCCTGCCATTGGCTGCGGCCATGGCATCATGCGCGCTGTTGGGGACCAGTACCGGCTGGCATCGTGCAACCAGCGGCATCATAACCGCCATACTGCTCATTGTCTGGCTGTCGTGGCGCGTGGGATTCCTGGAATGGAAGCGATGGGTTCCCTCACTAATCATTCCGGCCCTCGCCGCCACCCTGGCGATCGCAGGAACGATAGCCATTCCGCAGCATCGCTTGATACTGCGGGATCATTATGAGCCGCCGATCAACCCGTATGACTACACCAGCCCGTTAAGCGGGATGCGTTCATACTTCAAGAACCACAAGGATGACGTGCTCCTAAGCGTCACCGGCCTGCCCGCCGGGACACCGGTGCGCCTGGCCGTGATGGACCGCTTCGATGGTTCGGTGTGGAATCTGTCCGATTCCGCCCAGGCATCGGATTCCTCCGATTATCGCCGGGTGGGCTCATCCATCGCCACAGATGAACGGGGCAAGCCATTCACCGCCACCTTCCATGTACATCAAGGGCTCGGCGACACGTGGCTACCCTTGGCCGGTGCCGCCACCCGTGTTCGATTTACCACAAGCGACGATGCCGATTCGTTCTATTACAATTCCGGCACCGATTCCGCTATTTTCGCCGCCGGCCTGCGTGCAGACATGACCTATAGCGAATCCGGCGTCCTCCCCACTGTTCCCAGCGCATCGCAAATCAGCAATGCACCAGCCGCACACATCGATCAGCCGCCGGCCGACGATGTACCGGATGCCGTCGGCAAGTTCGCCACCGCTGTGGCCGGCGGACAGGCCACCGGTGGCGCCGCCGCCGAGACCATCACCAAGGCACTGAAAGACTCCGGCTGGTTCTCGCACGGGCTGCAAGGCGACTACCCGTCCGCAGCAGGACATGGCAGCTATCGCATCAACGCGCTGCTCACGGGCACGGCAATGGTGGGCGACTCCGAACAATATGCATCGGCAATGGCTTTGATGGCACGCGAATTGGGCATACCCTCCCGAGTGGTCATGGGATTCCTGCCCAAAGACAGCGACGGCAGCATTTCCAAGTCCCGTACCACCACATCGGATCATACGACCACCATTGCGTTCACCGGCAATGACGTCGCCGCATGGGTGGAGATCAAACTGAACGACTTCGGCTGGGTGGCGTTCTATCCCACCCCCAAAGAGACCAAGGTCCCCGACGACACTCAGAATCTGGTTCCCCCAAAGCCGCAGACACTGGTGCGGCAGCCACCCGTGCCACTGACCAATCCGCTGCGCGATCAGACGCAGGCCAAAGGGCTGAGCTCACTGTCGGGCGTGGACGCCGATCCGCCGGCCAGCTCGGTTTGGGACCGCGTATGGCACATCGCCCGTCCAATACTCGTGTATGGCAGTCCACTATGGGCACTCATCCTCGTCTGCACGATGATTCTCGCCTATAAGGCTTTGCTACTGGCCCGCGCAAGACGTCGAGGCTCTCCGAAAACGCGTGTGGCCGCGGGATGGGAGGCCGTCCGTACACTGGCCTTGCAAAGCGGCGTTTCCGTACGCGGCACCAGACGCGAACAGGCGAACGGCATAGCCCACGAACTGCATACATCGCCGAAATTGTTGCAGCAACTGAGCCGGGACGCAGATTATGTCACCTTCTCCGGCCAAGACATACCACCGGCACAAGCCGATAGGTATTGGAACCAGGTTGATGCGGCGCGTGCAGCACTGTTGCATTCGTTGCCTCGGCTGAGGCGACTCGTCACGATGCTTTCCCTACAAGGGATTGCGCGCAACGCAGTCCGGCGTGACAGTACCACGCGCGTACGCACTGCCCATCCTGCTGAGTCCCATCATGAAACGACACGGCAGGATAGGCAACAGTCGCGATTATCGTAGAGAGCAAGGAGGCAATCTTCCAAGGAGGCAGTCCCATGGTCGACTATGACACCGCAGTCGCTGCAGTTCAAGATCCCGATGCCGATCCGATACTATTGGCGAAAATCGCCTATGAGAACCCGGAGTTCGGTGCCAATGTGGCGGTGAATCCCCGTTGCTACCCCGGACTGAAACGTTGGCTCGCCGAGTTCGGCGATGCCCGAGCCCGTGAAACGCTGTCGCAACTGGGCATTACCGCCGATTCCATCGGTGGGCCGGTGCAGAACCGACCTGACATCGAGCGAGAAGAGGCGGAGCGTTCTGCTGTGAATTCCGCTGCAGCTGCCGCGAATGCCGCTGCGGGTGCTGCAAGTTCCGTTGCAGATGCCGCTGCAAAATCCTCCGTGAGTTCCGCCGCAAATGCCGCAAATTCCGCCACTCACGAATTCCAGTCCCAGCGTGAAGCTCAATCGCCAGCAGCCAAAGAGCCGGTGCCCACCAACCCATATGGATTCACGGTGCAGCAGGCACTGACCACCACCGACCAGATGACCATCGCACAGATCGCACAATATGCGCCTGAACTGCGCGCCTGCATAGCCCGCAATCCCAACACGTATCCGGCACTGCTGGATTGGCTCCGACAACTGGGCGATCCCGACATCGATGCGGCGCTGGCCTCCAGGAGGTAGCGTTCATCGCCGGCGCACTACACCGACGACATGCCGCAAAGCAGTCACAGGCTAACAACAAAGGACAGTAATCATGGCCATACTTCCCTATCCACCGGCACCTGAACCCGGATGGTATGCCGACGATGTGAAGACCAGCGATGTCAGCCATCCACTACCCCAGCCAATACGCAAGCAACAGCCGAACAAAACCCCGCTGGCAGACGGGGTGCAGCCGAACGGCATCATGCGGCCGAACACCGCGAAGCAGCCAGCCGGCACCGCACAACCAGCCGGCACCGCACAACCAGCCGGCACCGCGCAACCAGCCAGCATCGCACAACCAGCCAGCTCTGCGCGGCCAATCATCACGGCACAGCCCAACCATACTTCACCACCGAGCAGTGCCGCACAACCATCAGAAGCACCCCACCGATTCGTGCTGCATAACGACACGACGGGTCAAAACATCACAGTGAGCCGTAATACCCTTCTCGGACGCAAACCGGCGCTGAACTCGTTGCAGGGCTTCACCATCGCACGAATCGACGATCCGACGCGCACGACCTCCCGCACCCATGCGACGCTCAGCATCGACGACCAAGGGCGGCTTTGGATTGAGGATTGTGACTCTTTGAACGGCACCTACATCATCCGGGGCAACCATGAAACCCAAGTGCCAGCGGGCACACCGATGCGTCTCGATATTCCGGCAACGGTCCGTCTGGGCGACCTCTTCTTCAAGCTGACCCAAATGTGACAGACCTGTGACAGACCTGTGACAAACCCTAGTGGTCTGTCTCGCTAACAAATGACGGGTGCCAGGCAAACGCCCGACACCCGTCATCGACCTGTCATCGGTCAATCAGCGCTCACTGCTGCGCATCATCACCGTCAGTCAAATCGCCCTGATCGGAGTAGAAATCGTCAGGGTTGAAGTCGTCACCGAGCTTCAGATCACCGAACTCCAAGTTGGAGAAGTTCAGATCGGACAGATCGGAGTCGGAGAAGCTCGCATCGCCGAGATCGTTGTCACCACCCAGACCGAAGTTCGGGTAGATGGTGTCGCGGATGGCCTTGTCAGGCTCCACCACAGCGTTGCGGTAACGGGCAAGACCCGTACCGGCCGGGATGAGCTTACCGATGATGACGTTCTCCTTGAGGCCCTTGAGGTCATCGACCTTCTCGGAGAGCGCGGCTTCGGTAAGCACGCGGGTGGTCTCCTGGAAGGAGGCGGCGGACAGCCAGGAATCGGTGGCCAAGGATGCCTTGGTGATACCCATCAGGGCAGGACGGCCGACCGCAGGCTTGCCACCGTTCTTGACCACGTTGCGGTTGATCTCGCGGAAGCGAGCGTTGTCCACCAGCTCGCCCGGCAGCAGGTCGGTGTCGCCGGAGTCGATGATGGTCACGCGACGGGTCATCTGGTGCACGATGACCTCGATGTGCTTGTCGTGGATGTCCACACCCTGGGAGCGGTACACGGTGTGCACTTCCTCCACGATGTTGACCTGAGCGGCGCGCTTGCCGAGGATGGTGAGGATCTTCTTCGGATCCACGGAACCTTCGACCAGCTGGGTGCCGACCTTGATGTGATCGCCATCGGCCACCTTGAGCGGAACGCGCTTGGAGACCTGGTAGGTGATCGGCTTGATCACGCCGTCTTCCTTCGGTGCGCCAGAATCGGCGTCCGGGGTCAGGATGATCTGGCGACCGCGATCGTTCTCCATGATCTTGATGGTGCCGGCGAACTCGGTGATCGGAGCCTCACCCTTCGGGGTACGGGCTTCGAAAAGCTCGGTGACACGAGGAAGACCCTGCGTGATATCGGATGCTGCGGCGACGCCACCGGAGTGGAAGGAACGCAGCGTCAGCTGGGTACCAGGCTCGCCGATGGACTGGGCGGCGACGATACCGACGGTTTCGCCGACATCGACCAGAGTGTTGGTGGCCAGGGACCAGCCATAGCACTTGGAGCACACACCACGCTTGGATTCGCAGGTCAGCACGGAACGGCACTTGACCTCTTCCACACCGTGGGCCACGAGGTCGTTGAGCACGTCCATGGACAGGGCGTCGTCACGCTTGTACAGCACGGTCTTGCCGTCGGCCGGGTCGATGACATCGGCGGCGAGCAGACGGGAGTACGGGCCACCGTCGGCGGCCTTGACGAGGTTCAAGTTGCCGTCGGCGTCGCGGTCGGCCACGCGGATCATGAGGCCGGCCTTGGTGCCGCAGTCCTCTTCGCGGACGATGACGTCCTGGGAGACATCCACCAGACGACGGGTCAGGTAACCGGATTCTGCGGTACGCAGTGCGGTATCGGCCAGACCCTTACGCGCGCCGTGCTGGGAGATGAAGTACTCCAGCACGGACAGGCCGTCACGGTAGTTGGACTTCACAGGACGAGGAATGATCTCGCCCTTCGGGTTGGCCACGAGGCCACGCATGCCTGCGATCTGGTTGATCTGCATCATGTTGCCTCGTGCACCGGACTGCACGATGATGGCCAGGTTGGAGGTCGGGTCGAACTTGTCTTCGACTTCCTTGGACACCTCGGCGGTGCATTCGGTCCACAGGTCGATGAGCTCCTGACGGCGGGCCTCCTCGGTCAGCAGACCCATCTCGTAGTTGGCATTGACCTTGTCGGCCTTGGCTTCGAACTCGGCGATCTTCTGGTCGCGCTCAGGCGGCTCGTTCACGTCGGAGAAGGCGAAGGACACGCCGGACCACGGGGCGCGGGTGAAGCCGAGGTCCTTCAGGGCGTCCAGCGTCGCAGCCACCTGCTGGGTGGAGTAACGCATGGCGATGTCATCGACGATCTTGGACAGGCGACCCTTGGCCACCTGCTCGTTGACGAACGGATAGTCGGTCGGCAGCGTCTCGTTGAACAGGATGCGGCCATATGAGGTCGCGAACAGGACGGTGCCGTCGTGCAGACGCTCTTCCTTGGCCACGCCGGTCTCGCCGTCGCGCGGGTCGACCACCTTGACTTCGCCGGGCTCCCAGTTCTTCGGGAGGGTGAAGGTCTTGGGCAGGCGGATAAGCACCTTGGCCTGCATGTCGATCTCGTGACGGTCGAGAGCCATCTCGGCCTCCTCGAGGGAGGAGAACACGCGGCCCTGGCCCTTGGCACCGTCGATGACGGTGGACAGGTAGTACAGACCGAGGATCATATCCTGGGACGGCATGGTCACGGTGTGGCCGTCGGCCGGCTTCAGGATGTTGTCGGAGGCCATCATCAGGGAGCGTGCCTCAGCCTGGGCTTCGGCGGACAGTGGCAGGTGGACTGCCATCTGGTCGCCATCGAAGTCGGCGTTGAAGGCGGCGCAGGCCAGAGGCGGCAGGTGGATGGCCTTGCCTTCCACCAGGATCGGTTCGAAGGCCTGAATGCCCAGACGGTGCAGCGTAGGTGCACGGTTGAGGAGCACCGGATGCTCGGAGATGACCTCTTCGAGCACGCCCCACACCTCGGAGTCGCCGCGGTCGACCAGACGCTTGGCGGACTTCATGTTCTGTGCATAGTTCAGGTCGACGAGGCGCTTGATGACGAACGGCTTGAACAGCTCGAGGGCCATCGGCTTCGGCAGACCGCACTGGTGCATACGCAGGGACGGGCCGACCACGATCACGGAACGGCCGGAGTAGTCGACTCGCTTACCGAGCAGGTTCTGGCGGAAACGACCCTGCTTACCCTTGAGCATGTCGGACAGGGACTTGAGCGGGCGGTTGGACGCACCGGTGACAGGGCGGCCACGACGACCGTTGTCGAACAGCGAGTCGACGGCCTCCTGAAGCATGCGCTTCTCGTTGTTGAGCATGATCTCGGGGGCGCCGAGCTCGATCAGTCGCTTCAGACGGTTGTTGCGGTTGATCACACGACGGTACAGGTCGTTCAGATCGGAGGTGGCGAAACGGCCACCGTCGAGCTGGACCATCGGCCGCAGATCCGGCGGGATGACCGGGATCACGTCGAGCACCATGGCCTCCGGCTTGTTGCCGGTGGTCAGGAAGGCGTTGACGACCTTCAGGCGCTTCAGCGCCTTGGTCTTACGCTGTTCGGAAGCGTCCTTGATCTCCTCGCGCAGCTCCTTGGAGATGGCTTCGAGGTCGAGGGACTGCAGGCGCTTCTTGATGGCCTCGGCGCCCATGCAGCCGTCGAAGTAGTCGCCGTAGCGATCCTGCATCTCACGCCACAGATCGACGTCATCGACCATGTCGCCGGGCTTGAGCTTCTTGAACTTGTCGAAGACGGCGTCCACGCGGGCGATCTGGTCGTTGTAACGGGTGCGAATGGCTGCCATGTCGCGCTCGGCTCCGTTGCGCAGCTTGGCGCGGGCCGGGCCCTTGGCCTCGCCAGCCTCCTCGAGAGCGGCGAGATCCTCCTCCACCTTCTTGGCGCGGGCTTCGATATCGGCGTCACGACGCTGCTCGAGACGGGAGATCTCGGAGTCGAACTCGTCCTGCAGGCCGGGCAGGTCGTTGTGGCGTTCCTCATCGTTCACTTCGGTGACCATGTAGGAGGCGAAGTAGATGACGCGCTCCAGATCCTTCGGGGTGACGTTCAGCAGGTAGCCGAGACGGGAAGGCACACCCTTGAAGAACCAGATGTGAGTCACGGGTGCGGCCAGCTCGATGTGGCCCATGCGTTCACGGCGCACGCGGCTGCGGGTCACTTCGACGCCGCAACGCTCGCAGACGATGCCCTTGAAGCGCACACGCTTGTACTTGCCGCAGGCGCACTCCCAGTCGCGGGTCGGACCGAAGATCTGCTCACCGAACAGACCGTCCTTCTCGGGCTTCAGAGTACGGTAATTGATGGTTTCAGGCTTCTTGACCTCGCCGTGGCTCCAGCCGCGGATATCGTCTGCAGTGGCCAGGCCGATGCGAAGCTTGTCAAATGCGTTGACGTCCAGCACTTATAAATCCGTTCCTTGTTGAAAATGTTTCGTTCACGCTGTGTGGAGCCGCATATCGATCGGGCTGCCCCGGGGCCGGTCTCATACCGTTGAGACCGGCCGATGCCGGGGGCATCGTAATCGGGCATGCGGCCCGTGGGATCACTGGTATTCGGGCTCGTCGACCTTCTGGTCTTCCTTGGCGGCCGCGTCCGGGCGGGCGCCGATGTTGAAGCCCAGGTCGTCGGTGGAGCTCACCGGATCGTCTTCCTCGTCCTTCATGTCGATGGCCACGCCTTCGGCGTTGAGCACTTCGACGTTGAGGGACAGGGACTGCATTTCCTTCAGGAGCACCTTGAAGGACTCAGGGATGCCTGCCGGCGGCAGGTTATCACCCTTGACGATGGCGCCATAGACACGCACACGGCCGTCGACGTCATCGGACTTGGTGGTCATCATCTCGTGCAGCGTGTAGGCGGCACCGTAGGCCTCAAGGGCCCACACCTCCATCTCGCCGAAGCGCTGGCCACCGAACTGGGCCTTGCCACCAAGCGGCTGCTGGGTGATCATGGAGTACGGACCGGTGGAGCGTGCGTGGATCTTGTCGTCGACCAGGTGGTGCAGCTTCAGCATGTACATGTAGCCGACGGAGATCTGCTTGGTGTACGGTTCGCCGGTACGGCCGTCGAACAGGGTCGCCTTGCCGTCGGGGCCCACGAGGCGGTCGCCGTCGCGGTTCGGCAGCGTGGTGGACAGCAGGCCCTTGAGCACTTCCGGCTTGACGCCGTCGAACACCGGGGTGGCCACCGGGGTGCCCGGTTCGGCCTTCTCGGCGCCTGCCGGCACCAGCTTCTTCCATTCGGCTTCCAGGTTCGGGTCGAGGGAGATGTCCCAGCCGGCGTGGGCGATCCAGCCGAGGTGCAGTTCGAGCACCTGGCCCAGATTCATTCGAGAAGGCACGCCCAGCGGGTTCAGCATGATGTCCACCGGGGTACCGTCGGCGAGGAATGGCATGTCCTCTTCGGGCAGGATGCGGGAGATGCAGCCCTTGTTGCCGTGGCGGCCGGAGAGCTTGTCGCCCACCGTGATCTTACGGTGCTGGGCGATGTAGACGCGGATCATCTGGTTCACGCCGTTGGGCAGCTCGTCGCCGTCCTCCTCGGCATCCTCGCGGGTGATCTCCTTGACGCCGATGACGGTACCGGTCTCGCCGTGGGGCACGCGCAGGGAGGTGTCGCGCACCTCGCGGGACTTCTCGCCGAAGATGGCGCGCAGCAGTCGCTCCTCCGGGGTCAGCTCGGTCTCGCCCTTCGGGGTCACCTTGCCGACCAGGATGTCGCCGGCCTCGACTTCGGCGCCGATGCGGATGATGCCGCGCTCGTCGAGGTTGGCCACGGCGTCCTCGCCGACGTTCGGCAGGTCGCGGGTGATCTCTTCGGCACCGAGCTTGGTCTCACGTGCGTCGATCTCGTACTCCTCGATGTGGATGGAGGAGAGCGTGTCGTCCTGCACGAGGCGCTGGGAGATGATCACGGCGTCCTCGTAGTTGTAGCCGTTCCAAGGCATGAAGGCGATGAGCAGGTTCTTGCCCAGAGCCAGGTCGCCGTTCTGGATCGCGGGGCCATCGGCCATGACCGAGCCGGCCTCCACTCGCTCGCCATCATGCACAATCGGGCGCTGGTTGTAGCAGGTGGTCTGGTTGGAGCGCTGGAACTTGGCCAGCTTGTAGGAGCTGGTGGTGCCATCGTCGTTCATCACGCGGATCAGATCAGCGGAGACGTAGGTCACCACGCCGTCCTTGTCGGACTTGATCACATCGCCGGAATCGTTGGCGGCGCGCCATTCGGAACCGGTGCCCACCAGCGGGCGCTCGGATTCGATCAGCGGCACGGCCTGACGCTGCATGTTGGTACCCATCAGTGCACGGTGGCCCTCATCGTGCTCCAAGAACGGGATCAGGGAGGCACCGAGGGAGACCATCTGGCGCGGTGAGACGTCCATGTAATCGACGGAGCTCACCGGCACATCGACTGCCTCTTCCTCGCCGACTCGGGCAAGAGCGGACTTCTGCACGAAGTTGCCGTTCTCGTCGAGCTCCTGGTTGGCCTGGGCGATGACATGATCCAGATCGCGGTCTGCGGTCATGTACTCGACCTCGTCGGTCACGTGGCCGTCGACGACCTTACGGTACGGGGTCTCGATGAAGCCGAACGGGTTCACACGGCCGAAGGTAGCCAGAGAACCGATCAGACCGATGTTCGGGCCTTCAGGGGATTCAATCGGGCACATACGGCCGAAGTGGGAGGGGTGCACGTCTCGCACTTCCATGGAGGCGCGGTCACGGGACAGACCACCGGGGCCCAGGGCGGAGAGACGACGCTTGTTCGTCACACCGGAGAGCGGGTTGTTCTGATCCATGAACTGGGAGAGCTGGGAGGTGCCGAAGAACTCCTTGATGGTGGCGTTCACCGGGCGGATGTTGATCAGGGACTGCGGGGTGATGGCCTCGGCGTCCTGAGTGGTCATGCGCTCGCGCACCACGCGCTCCATACGGCTCAGGCCGGTGCGCAGCTGGTTCTGAATCAGCTCGCCGACCTGACGGATACGACGGTTGCCGAAATGATCGATATCATCCACGTCCACGCGCAGGTCGATGTCCTCGCCATTGCGCTTGCCGGCGAAGGTCTTGGCGCCGTCGTGCAGGGCCACCAGGTACTTGATGGTGGCGATGATGTCCTCCCGGTGCAGGGAGCGGTCATTGAAATCGGCCTCAAGACCAAGCTTGCGGTTGATCTTGTAGCGGCCCACGCGGGCCAGGTCGTAGCGCTTGGTGTTGAAGTAGAAGGAATCCAGCAGGTTCTTGCCGGCTTCCGGAGTCGGGGTGTCGGCCGGACGGATCTTGCGGTACAGGTCCACCAGAGCCTCGTCCTGGGTTTCCAGGGTCTCTCGCTGGAGAGCATCCAGCACCAGCGGATAATCCTTGAAGGCTTCGGCGATCTCGGGCTTGGTCATGCCGATGGCCATGAGGAATACGATGGCGGACTGCTTGCGCTTACGGTCCACGCGAACCTGCGGCTGATCCCTCTTGTCGACCTCGAACTCGAGCCATGCGCCACGGGACGGGATGATCTTGGCGCCGAAGACTTCCTTATCGGAAGTACGGTCCTGCTGACGGTCGAAGTACACGCCGGGAGAACGCACCAGCTGGGAGACGATGACTCGCTCTGTGCCGCCGATGATGAACGTGCCGTGCGGGGTCTGCAGCGGGAAATCACCCATGAACACGGTCTGCGACTTGATCTCGCCGGTGTCGCCGTTCTCGAACTCGGCGTTCACGTACAGCGGCGCGGAATAGGTGTAGTCCTTCTCCTTGCACTCCTGAACCGTGTGGCGCGGCTCCTCGAAGTACGGGTCGGAGAAGGTCAGGGACATGGTCTGCGCGAAGTTCTCGATCGGGGAGATTTCGTTGAAGACCTCATCGAGCCCGGAAGTATGGGCGACGGTGTTGGTGCCGTTCGCCTCATCCTCTTCGACGCGCTTCTTCCAGCGCTCATTGCCGATCAGCCAGTCGAAGCTGTCGGTCTGCACGCCCAGCAGATAGGGTACATCAATAGGCTCTTTGATGGAGCCGAAATTCACGCGATCCGACGCCTTGTGCAGATCAATGTCATGCTGGTCGGCGCGTGCGATGATGGTAGTGGTGTTCGTCGTAGCTGTGTTAGCCAATGGACGTTCCTTATCGCTCGCTAAAAAAGTGGTAATTCCCCTGGGAGCGCGCGCATGGCCACCATATGCCTCTGCGGGCGCTTCATTGTCGTCGGCATGCCCGCAATATGACACACCTTATGCAAATTCCAAAGAATAGCAGTAAGCGCTGACAAAACCACTATCTTTGTGCCTGTCTTGCGCGGACAAGCTTTCGCCTTCTGTTCGCCACATTTTTTCGGCTCACTGATCATTCCATAGAATGTTCATCCTCGGGTTCATCCCCGGAGTTTCGATATACGCTTTTTCGCCCAAATGGACAGCGCTCAAGCGGCTCGAGCGGTCATTTCAGAAAGCCCAATCGGAAAATGCGCATCAGCACCCACTGCTATCGCCTCCTCAGCTGGGCGGCATACTCGTCCAAGACTTGCAGGACGCCACGGTGAATCCACACCTTGTTGCGTCGTCCTCCCGTAATCCGGTCAAGAACTCCCCGTTCTTCCAATGTGTCGACAGCCCGGTGAGCCGTCATCATTCCCAAGCCGAGATGCGACGTCAAATACTCCTGATTGATAATCGGCTGTTCGATAAGAATCGGCAGCACTTTCCATGCCGCTGCATCTCTTCGCACCCCCGACAGTTTTTCTCGCGCTTGTTCCAGCTGCTCATCCAATGCTTCAATCAATTGGATACCGGTAGCTGACGCATAACGGCAGGCGTATGCAAGGCATTCGACAATAGGTCTGGCATCACCTCTGCGATATGCCATCAAAGCATCGAAATATCCTCTCGTGTCCGTTAACAGACCCGCCGACACTGGCGGCGTCACGTTTCGAATCAATCCTTTGTTCCGCAATACCGCATGCACCAATGCGCGACCGACTCTGCCATTGCCGTCCACGAACGGATGAATGGTCTCGAATTGGGCGTGCGCGATTGCGCATTGCAGAATCACCGGAAGGTCGTCACGTTGCAAATACGCCAGCATATCGTCAATCAACGGTTCAACAAGATTGGGCTGAGGACCGACATGCCGTGCATGCACCGGGCCGGACGAACTTCCCCCGACCCACACAAGTTGATCACGGAAACGCCCCGCATAAGCCTGTAATTCAGGCTGTGCAGACAGTAGCGCCTTATGCATACTGAGCAGATGCTGCTTGTCAAATGTCTCCGACAACGCCAGCGCGGACTCCATGGCATGCACATTGCCCACCACAACCGCAGCATTGCCGCCCTTACCCTCCCCCAACTCCTGCAACGCAAGGTTTTTAGCCCCAACTGTAAGATTCTCAATCTGAGAGGATGATGTGGATTCAGTCCGAAGCAGAATCGACGACATCGGGCCAAGAACGCGGCTTTTCATGCCGAATTTGGCACCAGCGTAAGCATCAAGCTCACCCAACGCACGGGCGGATTCTTCCAATGTCGCACTGACGTCTGCCGGCACGGCGATGGATAGATCGGCGATCTTCGGAGGAACAGCTGACCAATACTCCCCGGTTTCCCTCATTCGCTCAGACCGGGAAAGATATGAATCGCTGTCCGGATGCCAGAGATGCGATTCTTTACCCATAGGAGGAACGGGGATAGGCGCTAATGGCTGATGTGTCATGCTCACTCCTATGTAATAACAGATATCACGATATGTGTTAGATATAAAACTATATATACATCACATCTTCTTTACACTGTCTTGATTATTAAAGCCAACCCCGCAACTGCAGGGAATTCGACAATCAGATTCATCACATCGAATCACTCCCGCAGTCCGCGGGGCAGGAGAACGCAGAATACCATTCTGGGAAGCATCTTGCCCGAATTGCACATGCCGATAACAATCCCGGCTTCTCCGCACTTGCCTATTCCACTGTAAACGTCACCGGATCGCTTTTCGCCTTCGGGGCGTCCTTCAACGCGATCTGCGCGATGTACGTGCCGGCATTCACTTTGGGCCAGCTCGCCTCGTCCGTGCATTCCGTCAGCGTGGCGTTGAAATCCGTATTCCATGTGAGCGTCTGCTCGTCCTTGTCGCCCTTGGCCATCAGCAACCATCGGGAGCCGGACGAGCACAGATCGGACTTGTATATGGTCTCCGTGCCGGACGTAATCGTCAGCACCCGTCCGCCATCCGATCCATCCACCAAGCAGCTGCCGGAGCCCTCGTGCACGATCGTCGCGGTGAATTCCAACGAACCGCCCACGCCCACGGACTGCGACTTCGAACTCAGCTGCAATGTCAGATCATTGGCGGAGCATTTCTTCACCTTTGACGTGCTCTTCGGAATCGGCGTGGCGTCGCGGGAGATCGCGTACACCTCGTCATGGTGAATCAGCGTGTTCACCGCACCGACGCCACGGCCGATGCTGTAGACGCAGAATACGATCAGCGCCAGCAGCAACACCAGAATGACGGCGACCATGATCCGCCTGCGCCGATAAATCGCCTGCTGCTTCTTGCTGATCTTGCGCTTGCGTTTGCGCTTCTTCACCTGCTGAACCATAACAACATCCAGTGTAATCAGCGAGGAAGGCGCAACGAGCCGTCAGGCAGCATCTCGACAAGACCATCATCGTCAAGGCTGGCGATGCAGGCATCGAGTTGCACGTGATCCTTCCACAGGCCGGCCACCTCGTTCCGCGCCAGCACGGCATTCGCCGGCAGCGCACGCAATGCCTCCAACACCATCCCCCGAACCTGCCGATCGGTGCCCTGGAACCGTTGACGCGGACGGGTGCGCCGCTCCCCCAACCCGGGTCTCCCGGCTTTCAGGAATGCGCAGTCATCGGCAATAGGACATGCCTCGCATAGCGGTGATTTCGCCGTGCAGACCACCGCGCCCAATTCCATCACCGACTGGTTCCACACGACCGACGGGCGCTCGCGTCTGCGCGCACGTGGGCGCCTGCCGGACCGGGCCTTGTTGTTCATGCCCTTCGCATCTCCCGCATCTCCAGCATCTTCTACGGCACCTGAGCCACGGACCACCATATCGGCCATATCAGTGAACCCATCGTCGGGCAAGAGCCGATTGGCCAGCGCACGTTCGACCGGGCTTGCCGCTCCCCCACGCGACTCCACACCAAGGAACACCCGGCTTAGCACACGGCGAATATTGGTGTCAATGACCGCGATCCGCTCACCGAACGCGAAACTCATCACCGCAGAGGCCGTATAGTCTCCGATGCCCGGCAGAGCGACCAACGCATCATAGTCATGCGGCAATTCGTCGGCATAATCGTCCGCCACCACACGCGCGCATTCCTGCAATCGCAACGCGCGGCGGGGGTAGCCCAGACGCCCCCATGCGGTGATCACGTCCGCCTTGGGTGCAGAGGCCAGCGAGCGCGCATCCGGCCAACGCCCCATCCACGTCGTCCAATATGGCACCACGCGGCTCATCTGTGTCTGCTGGCTCATGACCTCGCTCACCAGCACGCCCCACGGTGTGGCCCGTCCGAATCGCCACGGCAGATCTCGGGCATTGGCCTCCCACCATGCGGCGAGACGCAGGGCAATATCACCGCTTTCAGTCAAGGAGTCACCTTCCTGTGTTGATCAGAGCCACATCAATTCAACAGTCGCCGGAACAATGATACGTGGTCGCGCGCGATGGCACGTTGCACCGGTTTTCCACGCCAAAACGGCATGTCACATTCCCCACCGGCGTCACGCACCGACACGGCATATCAGCACTGCACACCAACATGGCGCACCAGCGCGGCACGACAACATGACACGACGACACGTGTACACCGGCGCCGCGCATCAAACGGCACGACAGCGTCGAATCTCGGCATATCCTTGTCGGCTCCCGGCTCCTCATCTCGCATGCAATCGGATGCATCGCGGTTCAACCGGGCACAACTCGCGTTCAACCGGATGCATCTTGCAGTTGTGTGTAGGCAACCTGACGAAGTCCCGTTCCGGCAGCAACCAGATCCTTGGAAAACAGCGATTTCCGTATCTCTTCAAACGCCACATCGCGTCCGCCACGCGGCATCGATACACACAACTGCAAGATATGGCCTAAAATTGCATTCATTGTAAGACTCGGTTAAGCCAGAATTGACATTGCCTCCTCCTAGCTTCCCCTGTAGGGGACAGCCGTCGGGAAGCCACCGACGAGGCCGACTGGAAGCAGTCCGCAAGCATATGCCAAAGTGGGTGGAACGGAGCCGATCTGCAATCCGTCAGAAAGGACTGCCGGACATGTACGACGATGGAACACCATATACGGGCGGGCCCAGACGCCCTTTCATCGTGGAGCAACGGCTTTCCGAGCAGTATGCCGCCGAGCACACGCGCCTCTTCCAACTCGCCAGGCGTGTAGGAACGCCACCGACAGCCAGTCATACCTCAGCGCTGAAAATCCTTGGCATCGAGCTCCCCGAGCGCTATGTACAACGATTCGACCCGCATGCCGTCCATATTGCCGTCGGGACACCCCAGCAGCGCCATGTCCTTTCCGGTGCAGTAGTGCATCTCGCAGACGAAACCATGCTCGCAGAGCACTCCCAATCCGCAACCGCCTATTTCAATGTGGTCAGCCCGGAGCTGGCGCTCGCGCAGATGGCGGCGGCGCTTCCCATGCTCGAACTGGTGGTGTTGGGCGACTGCATGATGAGAAGAGGCGCCCAACAACACACCACCAAAGCGCGCTTGGCGGAGTTCCTCACGCATAGTTCGGCTTTCACAGGCAAGAGGAAACTCATCAGGGCTGTGCCATTAATGCGCGAGAACACCGATTCCTCCTACGAGACACGGACACGGATCGCGCTCGCCTGCCGCGGCCTGGGCTCAGCCGAAGTCAATGTCGGCATTGCGTCGGACCGCACGACCCCATGGTCCGTGGACATGGCATATACCGAACTGATGACCGTCCTCGAATACGATGGCTCATTCCACATGACCGACGTCCGCCAGGCCGAGCAGGACAAGGAGAAACGCAATTGGCTGCGCGCGCACCATTGGGAGGTGATGGAAATCACCAAGGCGCGATTGGTGGATGCCGAGGCCCGGGATCTCCTCGCGAAGGATGCGGCTGCATTCTTCGCCAAAGCCCTTGACCACCCCGTGATCGCGTTGCCGTGCATCCCCATCGAGCAGCTGGCGGATACGCGACGCATATACCGCGCCCCCGGGCTCGAACATCCGCAACTCGACCGTTATTTTCGCAACACGAGTCTGTACTCGCTGTTGCATGCATCACAATGAAACATGCCAGAAGCCGATGCGCGCGATCATGGCACGATCAGGAACACGGCGGCGAGATGTCGTGGATGTCGCAAAGTGTCGTTCATCGTTCTTACTCTTGGCATTTATGACGAATGAAGCAGCAACAGACATGCAAACACCCGGCCCGGCGGCGTCCGGCGCCTCCGCAGCCCCCAGCAGCCAAGCAAATCCGGAGGCGAAGGTCGAGAAGATGTTCGAATACGGCTACCGCAAGTCGAACTACGGTCCGGACGAACTGGTGACCGACGCTCACGGCAATCCGATCTCCGTGGTGGATGCGATGCTTTCGGCCGAGAAGGCCGCCGAGGCGGAAACCGTGACGCCGCATCTGTGCTACTACTCCCCGCGTATTCCGGGCAACACCGGTTCGGCGATCCGCCTGTGCGCGGTGACCGGCACGATCCTGCATCTGGTGGAACCGCTCGGCTTCAATCTGCGCGACACCAAGCTGCGCCGCGCAGGGCTTGATTATCATGACATGGCACATGTGGTGCTGCACCCGAACTTCGAGAACCTGGTGGAGTCGATGCCGAACTCGCGCATCATCGCGTTCACCGCCCACGCGACCAAACTGTACACCGAAGTGGAATACAGGCCGACCGACATCCTGCTGTTCGGCCCGGAACCGGGCGATATCCCCGACCCGATGGACATCATGGCCGGTCCACATGTGGCCGAGCAGGTTCGGCTGCCGATGCGTCCGAGCCTGCGCTCGCTGAACCTCACCAACTGCGCATCCATCGCCATCTACGAGGCATGGCGTCAGCTCGGGTTCAAAGGCGGCAGGTGACCATCTGGCGGCTCGTACCGATCCGAGCCGCTCAACCCCCCACCTCACGTACGATAGGCAGATTCCGACTTCACCATTGCGACGCGGGATACTAGTTCCCGCTGTTCGCACCGTTACCGTTGTCACCGCCATTGTTTCCGTTGTTGCCGTTGTCACCGCCATTGTCGCCGCCGGTGTTACCGTTGTTACCGTTGTCGCCACCGGTGTTACCGTTATCTCCACCGTTGCCGCCATTGTCACCACCAGTGCCAGGATTCGGGTTCGGCGTAGTTCCTCCGCCGTTACCGTTGTCACCGCCATTGCCGTTGCCGGAGTTGCCGGGGTTGGAGCCGGATCCATTGCCCGAGCCAGAGGAGTTGCCGGCACCAGATCCCGAGGAACCGTTGCCGCTGCCGGTATTGCCATTGCCGGCGCCGGAATTACCATAGCCGTAGTACCCGGAATTGCCCGACCCGTCGTTCTGCGCGGCCGCCTGCTGGGCCTGATATTCCTGCATGGAGGTTTGAACACTCTTTTCGGCGTTCTGCAGCGCGGTGAGCACCTTAGCAAGCTCGTCCGCCGTTACGCCGTTCTTGTTCAGCGCGGTGTTGGCCGCATTGATGGCGTCCTGCAGGGAGGTGCGCGTTGCATCATCCGTAACCGCGCCGGCACTTTGGTCGAGCAGGGTCTGCGCTGTGGAGACCTCAGCGCTGAGCTTCTTCTTGGCGTCGTCCACTGCCTTCTTGGTTTGGCTTTCGGTCACGGCCTTGGCGGCAGCTGTGATGGTCGAGGCCTGCTTCTTCATCGCAGACGCCAGCGTGGTGTTCTTCTTGGCCACGCTGTTCAGTTGTGAAGCGGACGCCATGTACGAGCACTTGGACACCTTGTCCATGTTCTGCCCGGCCTCGGCTGCACTCTTGAGCGACTTCACCGTGCTGGTGTCCGCCACCTGCGAGCTGGTCACCGCCTGCGCTTTCTTGGAGCCGTCGAGCGCCTGCGAGAGTTTCTCGCTGGCGTCGTTCGCAGCGGTGTTCGAAGTATTGCACGCGGCGAGCGCCTGGGAATGTGCACTGTCGTTTTTCAACGAATTCCAATACACAAATCCGCCGATCGCCAGTGCGATGACGATCACCACCACCGCTACGATGGCCACGATCAGCCAGGGGGACCGCTTCTTCTTGGGTTGGGCCTCAGGCTCGGCGGCCAGATCCGCGGCGATGTCGCTACGGATGTCGGATGGTGCCGGGACGGCATTGTCGGGAGCGCCGGAAGTGCCAGTTTCAGGCATGATCACAGGCGGCAACGCAGTCGTTGCACCGGAATCCCCCGGCTGGTCATCGTCATAGACGGACGAGGGGAACTCCAGCGGAGGAATGCCCCACTGGGTGTCGACGATGTCGTCCACTGCGGTCAGCGGTGAGTCGAACGACAACGCCGACTGTGTATGAGCAGGAGCAGCAGACGCAGTGGGAGCGACAGGTGCCGTGGTTGCCGTAGAAGTAGCCGAAGACGCAGACTCAGCAGCAGGCGCAGCAGAAACAACGGAACCCGCGCCAGACACCGTCACGCCGGGCACCGAAACACTCGGTGCCGAGGCCGAAACAGGCAAAGCGCCCAATGCCGCGCTCGGCACCGCCGAAGGTGCAGCACCCGCCCCCGGCACCGCAGATGGAACACGCAAGGCACCCCCCTCTTCCGCCCTTACCACCGGGCCAGGCGCGTCGGTTTTCAGGTTGGCGGCGCTGCTCGCCACCCCCACTGGAGGCAGCACCATGGTTTCTTCAGCGGCAACGGGATGCAGCTGTGCGTTGTTGTTGACCTCGCCTTGTCCGTTCTCCATAGTCATCGTTCTCTGCTGTGTTCTTTACTGATTGCGTCCGATTATGTCTAATTGTGTTCTATTGGTTATGCTGCCTGATGCTCGAGCGTATTAAACCACAAACCTCGCTACTGAACCACAACACATCCTACAAAACACTATGTTTCACAACTTGTTTCACACATGATCCCGCCGGCCAGAGCCGCTAGATTCCACGCGCACCAAGCCGCAAGCTCACATACCGAGATTACCCTGTAACCTACGCCTTCGCCACCGGTGCCGCATCAATCGGCCGGGCATCCACATAATACTTACGCATACTGTCCAGCATGAGCCACAATGCCTTGTTGGTCTGCTCGGCTGCAGCCCGGAATACTGGGAATTCCTTACCGAACGGATCTTCGATGTCGCGCGCCGGCGGAATCAGGGGCCGCACAAACGAGGCCACATTCACCACGGACTTAAGACGCTCCTGAATGGTCTCACCATGTACCATGTCGTTGCGCGCGCAATACAAGCACATGCTCGCGAATTCGGTGATCAGGAACGTATGGCGGATCGCCCCGGGAGCTATGGAAACGACGTCCTGCACCTGATCATGCTCAAAGCACAGCACCAAATCGGCGGATTCGGCCATCTCGCGGGTGAGCTGCTTAGAGCGGAACGACGACGAGTCGATGGAAAGGCTGTCCATAAGACGCCTGCTGGACGGATCGATCGGCTGCGCGTCGAGACCATGTGTACCGGCGCTGGAAATCTCAATGGAAGTATGTACCAGATATCGGCGCATCATAAGCTCGCCCATTGGCGAACGACAGACATTGCCCGTGCAGACGAACAGAATGTGCATGGGATTGGTTCCTTCGTTCGGTGGCTATCGCGCCAGTGACAATACCAACAACAAGTCTCATAGCCCTGAAGCTGAGAAATCTACGATATCAAAGCCCCCGCACTATCAGCCCAGCGCGGCCTGATTCACCTTGTCGACAGCACCCTGCAGAGCGGCAGACGCATTCTGATATACAGTGACGCTCATCAGCTGGTCAGAAGCGAGCAACTGCTGTACTTGGTTCAGCACGTTAGAAAGTTCCTTGCGGGTAGACGGATCAACATGGCTGATATTGGCCGAAGTCGAAAGCTGCTGCACCTGAGACAACTGATCATTCAACGCCTGACGAGCATTCGTGGCATCCTTAGTCTCTTTGGATGCCGACACTGCAGCACTAGCTGTAGTGACATTTTCATTCTTCTTGCCCAGCTCACGAGTCTGCGCAGTAATCTGGCTATCTTCGCTGGCATTTTGGCTGGCAGCTGCGCCAGCAGTACAGGATGGAGCAGTATCAGATACCTTCTGAGCATCAGCGATGGCAGACTTGAGCTTATCTACAGTGCCTGCATCAGCTACCGCATCGGCAGTAATTGCAGCCGTTGGCTCAACATCCTTGACCGTCTTCTTGAGACGTTCCACGCTGGACTGATAGATAGAAATGGATTGCTGGCAAGAATCAAAAGCGGTCTGGGCGGTATCCTTGCGCTGCAACAACGCAAAACCACCAGCAGCCGCCAACGCTGCTACCACAACGGCTGCAGTAAAAGCGACAGTTGTTTTTCGGGAATTATCATCATCTGCAAGCACAGCACGCGCAGCAAGTGCAGATGGATTTGCCAATGAAACGCCATTCGCATCAAGTGATGGGAAATCAAATTCATAAATCTTTGTATTAGATGCAGCGTTTTCCGGGCGTACTGCATCGATTGGCCAATCGTATTCCACAGTTTCCATACTCTGTTTCTCCTATTACTTCGCTATTCCGATACTTTACACCGACCACACCCACTAGCTTCAATGGTTCCGTTCTACCAAAACCACCGAACTGCATGCACAATTCAATCGATATGCGCCAAATTATTCACTAAGATGTTTGCCTCGTTTGTGCGCGAAGCGGATTCTCTTCACATCATCAACACCACTATTCAGGCTGCCCATCAGACCCGCAACACCAGCTGCCCATAAAAACAGCCATATCGCATAGAAGGCATATCCCTCGAACTGCACGTATAAATAGGCCAGCAACAACATCCAGCAAACAGTCATCTTGTTCCACGCACGGCATCGGGTCACATGCACGAGAATCAATGCCAGCAAAGCAATGAACATTACTGCGCCGAACTCAGTGATGAAGTCAATGTACGCGCTCATCGAGAAGATATAGTGGTCGCCCGGCGGGGAGCCAAGTAATCGAATCTCACCGTTACCGGCCGGATTATCTCCGCGCGCCTGCAACCAATTGAATGCGGTTTGGTATCCACGTGCAATGGCATCTTTCAGATTGCCTGCACCGAATCCGAACACAAGGTGTGGAATATCGGCAAGCCACGCTTCCACCGGCGCCAGTGCGCGGAAAAGACGCGCCATGGACGAAAAGTCTCCACTAATCAGACCGTGAGAAAGCATGAGTTGGATTCGATCATTGGTCAGCAGCACTGCTCCACCGGCAGCCCCTACCACTCCCACACCAACCAGTGCAATAATAATGTTGCGCAAACGATGGAAATTGACCAGTACAATCACCCACAGCAGCAGTGCAATGACCATGTCGACAAGAATGCGCAGACCGGCACCCATTGCTGCGGATCCAAAGGCATACATCAAAATTAGCGCTGCGATATCTTTACGTCGGGTAAGCCATTGCAACGGCATCAGCACACCGAACAGATGCATTCCAATGTATGAAGGCTCTGCGAACAGGAACTGAACACGGTTAGGCACATAATTACGCTCAAGAAACCGCTGCGAAAGCATGGTCATCCATGGTGCATGACCATGCACAGCAATGAACTGCAATATGCCAACGCCGAACGACACCGTGTAAGCCACGACTATTACGGTGATTGCAGCATTCCAGTTCAATCGTTTTATTCGGAACGCTATGTCCAAGGAGATTAGGCAACTTACGCCGGTTACCAATGCAGCAAGAGTCCTCAACGCGGTATTGGGATGGAAACCGATAGTCATCCATCCATATACGCTAATCATCACCAGCGCAACAGGGAACAGCAGTAAAGTTCCATATCGAGCAAACACCCGTGGCAAATACCGAATATTCAACACTGCATATATGGCAAACAATACCGGGGAAATCGGCGACCAGTACATCATGTTCAGCCCGAATACTGTACCGCCCGCAGGCAACATAATAAGCGCTGCGTACAAAACGCTATCGGTCAGGTCAACAATATTTGGCCTGCTAACTTTGCGAGCTAACGCTACATTCGTCATTGCTGCACCTCAGTATTCATATGTAATCTTTGAGTCTCCGTTTGCGGGCGTCTGATCGATGGTAAGCGACGTGGCACCAGAGGCTGTGGTGACGTCGAACTCCAGCGTGACTGTGGAGCCGGGAGAAATCACCGCCGCCAGATTCATCCAGTAGGTAGCACCGTTGGATTTTACCTTGGTAAAGGTCTGCTCGGCGGGGGCCACCTTGGTAGACGAATCACTAGTGATCTTGATGTTCTTTACCGACCCGCCCGCAGGCTGAGCAATCATAAAGGAATGTCCCACGACTCCCGGCTGCGTCAATCCGCTCATGGCCGCCTGCACCACGGCCTTTTCGTCATCGCTCGCAGAGGATTGACCAATGAGCTCGTTAATCATCTGCGTTGGGAAGGTGCCGGTGATGTATACCGGCAACTTCTGGGCCTGGTCCGCGGTCATCGTGTTCTTGGTCACGGCGGTGACATGATAGGTCGCGCTGCCATCGGCATTGGTAGAGGTTCGCTTCACCGTGGTGTTGCGCTGCAGATACCAATCTGACTTGGTCCACCCCATCTCATTCACATAAACACCGGCGACCGGATTCTGCGCATTCGTGGATGGTTCGCCGGTCATGCCGGCGGCACGAAGCTGTTTTTGATCCGACTTATCGAAGGACCACATATAGATATGCCGTCCCTTTGCCAAAGACGGCACTACGGACATGAGCTGCAAAGCCTTCTGGGCGTTCATGCCGGAGAAGGATGCATCAATGATGCGCTGGGCGCTTTCCTGGAAGAACGCATCTTCTGCCGCCTGATCCGGAATATCGATATACACTTGGTTTGCAAGGTATTGCGCGGCGTTCTGCGAGGTGAGCGTCTGGCCGGTGCTTAGCATGATGTTCCCGGTGACGCCAATTAACGACTGCAAGGCCAGAGTATCGAACGAAACCATGCCATCGACATCCGTGGAACCGAAGGATTGGCCGACCCACACCTGCCTGGCGTATTCGGCTCCGATGGGGAAGTTCGGGGTGGCCGAAGCAAGACGGATATCGCCGCCATATTGCACGCCAAGGCGCGAGATGGCATACATTTTGTCGATTTCGTTGTCGCCTACGGAAACCGGCGCGGTCTCAGTGAACTCGGAATCAGAATGGAATTTGCCAATGGAGACCTTGCCGTTCTCAACAGTCATAGTGCCCACTGAACCGACCACTCCACCTGCAGCCTGAGTTTCGGCATTGGTCTGGGAAAGAATCAAGTAGTTGCGCGTGCCGCTATGCCCGAATAACGCAGAGAGACTGCCCAGCATATCAGACATATTGCCAATCTGCTCTGCCATTGCATTCAGCATTGATTTGCTGTTATCGATTGCCATACGGACTTGGCTGATATGAGGCTCCGGAACAGCATCCAGCGCCTGGACCTGTTCCTGCAATGCGGCATTGGCGGCGGTGATGTCATTGCCTGCAGCAGTGAGCGTCTTGACGTTGAAGCTGCCGTCCGCATTGGTGAGGCCAGACTGCTGCATGGTATTGGCGGCATCAACCAAACTAGGCAGCGCCTGCTGGGCAAGTGTGTCAAAAGCATCAGTGGCAGTCTATACGGCAGCGAAATCATCCCCCACCACAGGGAACACCGTCGCAATGTGCCAGACAAAGCCATCAGTCTGCGCACGCGCCGTCGCTCCATGCCCTTGCAACTGCGTGATAGCGGATTCAATAGCGTCGCCATGAATGCCGCTCCCCTGCGCAGCGACTGACGCCAACTGTGCACTCAATCCGGATGAAGCAACAGTATCCACCGCCTGGGCCATCTCGGTTTTGACGATGCACACAGCATTATGCAACAACACCGCATACATAACCAAAACGGCGAACAGCACACCGCAGACCACGGTAATATTGCGCCCGAAATGGCCCTTCTTCTTCCTGCAAAGCTGAGCACGCCTAGACCGTCTGGAAATGTTCAGATCCAGATTCCCTGATTCGTTATTCTCCTCAACATGCATCCCGGCCACCGCAATCCCCTCTGCCCAAAAAGTCACCGACCGTCATTCGACTTTAGCCGTTCCAATATATACTGCTTAGCAAATACATGTGAACGGCATCAGGATTATTTGGCTCTTTGGATGTTTGTTAGGGTGTGGATTGTTGGTTATTCTTACTGGTTATTGGTGTCCGTGGAGTTTGAAATCAAGCCCGCCACATTTGAGCATGACGAGAGCGATGAGCCAGTAGTGTCCTACCGCAAAATCTCACTGGTCGAGGGACCCTGGGCGAAGAAAGGAACCAAGTCTCTCATCGTGAACACTCCTTGCAGATCTATATGCGATACGGCTTCTGCTCCGAGTAGTCATTAAGCAGTATGTGACTTGGACGAGCCAAAACTACAGTCGACAAAGTCACATACTTTTGTATACCTACATGACATTTTATGTCGTGTAGGCTGCAAGACAACGCACCTCTCGTCCGTCATTTTGCCAGACAAATCAACTCCCACAGACGAGCTGCACATCTATCCGCCCCAAAAAACACAACACAATAGGAGAAGAACAGAACTCAAGATTTCTGTGATTGAAACACATTCTATTTGCACGCTAATCAACCAAGAAATCGTAACATATTCACACAATTAGTGTCTACGATGTGTTCTTCTGCCTCTAATAAAGAAAACAATAACAAAAAATACAATTAACAAGAAAACAAAAATAATATAGTATAATATATTATACACATGAATGGAATTCTTAGACGAATCCTGCTCATTGTTAGACTGCGTTTCCGTATCCGGATTTAGAGGCAAATCTGTAGTATTAATCCAATCTTCTGCAGCTTCGGCCACCAGTTTGTGCCCCTTCTCGTTAGGATGCCGGTTATCGCTCTGCCATGTATCGGTAGTATCTTTTAACCAGTCTTGCCAGTTATCCGGAACAATAACACCTGGCACTGTCTTGAGAGCAACAGTTAATAGAGGAAGACTGGCTCCAAATTCATTTAAACGCTCAAGATTTGCAGGGGATGGAGGGATGATTTCAGGGATATAAATGATTTGAGCATCAGGATTGTCTTTAACAGTTTTTTTAAACAAGGAAGTTAAAGAGGCGCCAATATCATTAATACTATTGCCGGCTAATAAATCATTAGAAATGCCAACAAAGAAGATTCTCCGGATTTTAGAAGATTTCTGTTCTGACATCGCACGATTGTACTGCTCTGTAAAATTATACTTAGTTAAAAAACCAGAACCACCGTGAGCATAATTAGCGCAAGTAGCATTATCTGCCTCGCAAAACTGATGAGCCCATGTATTCAGCTGCTGCACCTTATCATAATCGTCATATTTATATCCAGGTAATCCATATCCATCTGTAGTTGAATCACCGATAAAAATATCGACATCCCTATTTGTTCCAGCACCAAATGCTGTAAATGGAGAACACATAGCAAACAAAAAAGTAAATAGCACCAACGAAAAGGAAGATATTTTTTTTAAAAAACGCATTTTAACAGTCATTTCTCCTTCTTAGCCAATCTTTGAATTATGTTTCTTTGATCTGTCTCACCAAGCAGGAAATTTAAACCAATCTTATCGAATAAAATGCCTATAGATAAGGCAAGACCACCAAATACAAAGAAATTAATTAGGAACATAATAATTGGTCTTATATTTGTAAGATATGCAGCCGATACATAGACCAACGGACTATGTAACAAATATATACGAATGCAATGGTTGCCCAATAGATTGATGTACTTGCTAGATTTAATAGGTATCAACAAAAAGACAAGCAGAATAATAGGTGTCGCAATTAAAGAAATCGAATATTTTCTTATTATACCATGTCCCAAAACTGCAAGTAGAACAAGAACAGCGAAACAAATGATCACAAAGATTATTTTATAATTCAAATTCTTTTTACTAAAAAGAACTTTTTGATAACGATGTAGCATCAATCCTAACACAAAGAATAAGTAATTCTCAATAAAAAGTTTCGACAGGAAACTTGCAGGGAAGAACTTATAGCAGAGAAATAATCCTACAACAGCTACAAAAACACACAAATCACCTTTATAAGACAAGCCAAATATGCTATATCCTATGCCCATAATCACAAATAGAGCAAACAGAACAGGCATAAACCACAAATGACCCGACAATTCTCCAGTGATAAACATCTTTTTTAAAAGAATAAGAGACAAACCACTATTATATCCCGAAACATGAGAAATAAACTTCAGTGGATACATCCAACATATACTTACAAATAAAGTGGGAATAACAATTCTTTTTATTTTTTTCGATATCAATAGTAAATAATTTGTACTCTTTTTTAACGTATAAATGAAATTATAACCCGACACAGCAAAGAACATGGGCATAATTGGTACACACATATATATTATTTGAAATATTTTTTCAAAAAAAGAATTTGATATAGAATACCTCGACTGAAAAGGAAAGCCGGGAACTAAATATAAAGCAACACTATGATATAAAACAACAAATAAAATCAATAACGACTTCAGTTTGTTAGGTGTTTCTTTTGATACATGTATCTTCATTATCCCTTACTCCCATCATCTATCTATGCTATTGTTCATAGTCTATTTCGAGGTCTATACTGTACATATCATAAGTGTTGACTTGTATCAGCATGTAACCTCGCGATTCACGAAGAGTTAGCTCTGTTCAAAGGATATGTCTTTCATATGGTCTCATCACTAGCATTTTTCGCACAATCCCTCATCGGCGATGGCCGCTACCGCATGATTCGTGAACGTGAACTCTGTGAGCGCGGCTTTAAGGAGTATGCGCCTCAGTTCCTTGGTACAAAGGCTCCGCGCAGTCTCCTCTTCTGTGTTCCTGAGCATTGCAATATCGGCGATCACGCTATAGCGTTTGCCGAGCGTAGAATGCTACTGTCTGAAAGCGCTAGACCATTACTTGAATTCTCCGGCGACATGGCCAAAGTGCTGCGTTGCGTTCAGAAATACGTAACGCCCGAAGATACCATTTATCTCCACGGTGGAGGCAATATGGGCACACTGTATCAGAATGAGGAACGGTACCGTTGCGATATCCTTTCACTTGTCCCTCACAACAAAATCGTATTGTTCCCGCAAACAATCAGTTATGAGGACACTCCTAAATCACAGCAATACCTGCGTCATACGCAAACAATATATGGTAAGTGCAAAAAAAATCTGAACTTATTCGCTCGAGAGGAAGTCTCACTCGAACGAATGAATGCTTACTATGTCAAGAACAACGTCTGCATCACACCAGACATTGTCCTTTCGCTCACTGATCAGGTTGAATCTGATCCAGCATCTCGCACAGGCATTCTGCTTTGCATGCGCAATGATGTGGAGAAGACTACAAGCATATCCGCACAAACCATCCTCGAGACTGCAGCTCAGGCAACAGGAGAGACCGTATCCTATACGGATACCACTATTGATAACAAGTTTGCTCCTATTTCCAAAGAACGCGGAGAGAAGCTGGTTATAGACAAATTCAATGAATTCCGTAAGGCCAAACTCATAATTACCGATCGTCTCCACGGCATGATCTTCAGTGCGGTAACTGGAACACCCTGCATCGCAATGAACAACAGTACCGGTAAAGTCGGATTCGAATACCAGTGGCTCAAAGACTTTCCTTACATCGCGTTCGCCCACAGTGCAGAGGAGACGGTGAACCTTATTCCTCAGGTACTCCAGCAAACCGTCTCTTCTGCAGAGGCGACCGCGTTGTTAAAAGGTCTCTCCCCCGCATTCAATCCCTTGCGTGAACTGATCGACTGATTGTCACCGCCGCGCCAGCTTTTTCCCGAGTTTGTTACGTATCAAAGCAACAAACTCGGCTCGGTCGGTCTTGTCAAAGGCAATGAAAAGATTCGCGCATAAAGCAAGCGATCCGCAAATAGCCGCAGCAATGATCAGTCCGAGCCAACCGGTCGGCACATATACCATCCGATACAGCGTGCTGATGATTAGAACAGAAGATACACAGAGACAACCACGCAAAATCGACTTGTAGAACGTATACCATTGCACATCCAAGCAATAAGCCGCATATATGGGAGTAAAGGTGAGGTTGCGTGCCAACCCCATGACCAAGCTGACGACCGGTATCGTCCAGATGCCCAGTGACGTGAACTTGAGCAATGCGATGACCATCAGCACGTTGACCACGCCAAGCACAACCCATACCAAAGCCGGAACCTTGAGCTTGTTCGTCACCGTGTACACGTTGAAGATAGTGTTGATGCTGCCCGTCACCACCATGGGTATGAGCGTGAGCACCGACAGGCCTTGCAGCAGACCAGCATCCTGACCAGGCACCCATATCCGGTAGAAATCAGCACCGAAAATGATCAGGTAACCAATCGGTATGGTCAGTAACGCACCCATCACCTTGACCGAGAACATGATGCTATCCATCAGCTTGTCATACTGTTTCTTTGCATAGTAAATGGTGAACTGGGGAATGAACACACCCACAAGCACGGCTACAATCTGCTGAATGAACGTAGGCAGAGTCTTCACCAATGAGTATTCGCCAGCAGCCTGCGCTCCCACAAACACATTCATCAACAGAAGATCCAGTGTGGTCAGGAGCACTATGCTCAACTCATTCACAGAATTCCATACACCGGAACTCAGCAATTCCTTTACCGCGGTCCAACTAAACCTTCCACGTTCAATTCTCAACTCCGGCAGCAATTTGCGTGTGTAATACACGTTCGTCGCCCATATCCAGATATTCACGATCAACATCGTGGCAGTCACGAAGTAGATCTTCGGTTGCAACAATGTAAACAGTCCAATCAATACCGCCGCACGAATAACATTGCCCTCGATGCCACGGCGTGCGCTCAGATCAAGACGATTGCGAACAAAGAACACGCATCCAAACACCGATAACACCAAGCCAACCAGCAAACCGATAAACGAGAACATGAACGTCAGCTGAACATCACCCACCAATCCCGCAGGAATATTCAGCAGATCATCGGCAAACAGGATCAGCAAGACTACAGGCACCAGCAGCACCAACGCAAGAATGGTATTCGCCACTAAAACCGAGTTGAAATATGTGTTCGCTTTCTTCAAATCGCCGCGATTCACCTCAATCGAGATGAAACGCGATGCCATCGAATTCAAGGCTACCGTTACAATGTTCGTGTATCCGATGAAATTGTTCGCCAACGGCACGAAGCCATACGCCTCAGACCCCAACGTACGGATGATATACGGCGTCAACACAAAGCTCACGCCAAACTGCACTCCGAAGGCCAACACGTTCGCAGCCATGTTAACCGCCAAGCGTTTACGTTCTCCCACGGTTCTCCCCAATCCCATCATTCAATCGCAACCTAAACATCTCGAATCAAAACCGGTAAACCATCGATATTGATCGCTATTGCTCGTCCACTATATAGCTTGGCCTGTCAATCGTGTCGTCTATATATATTGAACCCCAATGGCAGAGGGGGATTGAACAAGAGATGCTGAGCCACAACAGACAGCCTAGACACAGTATCAGGCATTTAAATCATCAAAGCGAAGGAAAGGAATCCGCCTCTCCATCGCGGGTGCTCTATCCCGTTCTGGATTCGCTTAAATGCGTACTCGCTTTTTCTGCTTCGACAAGGTTCAGGCCGTCCCTACTGAGAACAGCGGTACGCGATGATGGAGCTCCGTCTGTTGAAATCAGCAAAATCGATCTTCATCATATATGGAGCCTGACCACATGCCGCTGAATATACTTCCCTTTGCCAGAAGAAACAAAACACCGGCAACAATAATCCATATTTAATAAATGCATTAGTCAATGTCACAATACAAATAACGTCCAGAATGTTTCGCACAGACAAGAAACACGAATAATGACAGATAGTAGAAAACCACTTGTATCGATAATTGTTCCCGTATATAATGTCAAGCCATATCTCAACGAATGCATGCATTATCTGGCAAATCAAACCTACACCAATATAGAAATAATACTAATCGATGATGGATCAATCGACGGCAGCAGCGACATATGTGATTCTTGGTCGAGGCGAGATTCGCGTATTATTACGTTACATCAGAACAATCAAGGCGTCAGCGCTGCGCGCAACGTGGGCATCGAGACGAGTACAGGTCAATTTATCGTTTTCATAGATAGCGATGACAGAATGTCGGAGAATCTTGTCGAGCAGTGTATGAAGACAATCAACAGCACCGGTCATCAAATCGTGATGTACAAGCATATACGAACTACCGAGGATGGGACTCCCATAACAGCTGCCCCATCAAACATGTTCCCGGTTATTGCGGGGGGAACACGGAGCATATCCGGCATCGAAGCCGCACGACTCATATTGCAGGGCAAATTGTTCAGCATGCCATTTTTCTTCCTTGCGGAGAGACAATTGTACATGCGATACAATATTCGCTTCCCTGTCGGACGGGCAGTGATGGAAGATCCGGTAACCGTTTATAAAGTCTTCTGCAAAGCAGATACTATCGATGTATTGCCTGAAATACTGTACTATTATCGGGAACGCCCTACTTCCGCCGTAAGCAATTCGAGAAATGCAAACAGCATCATATGCAATATCAGCAATCTGGATGAGATGGCGGAGTTCATTTCGACGAACGTGCCTCAACTCCAAATGATGTCTGCAAATTCGGCATAGCCATGACATTCAACGCGATGAAAACCTTAAAACGGTTGAAGTCATCTATTCCATCAAAGCAATATCGACAGTTACGCTCACAATTGCTCAGGCAATCTCGATCGATGGCCAAGACACTGGGGATTCGAGAAATCGACCCCAAGAATCTGGCAAGATTCATTCTTACACCATTGATTTAAGACGGTGACTTCGTTGTCGACGTACACGATATATTTGTAATCTCTTCGTAACGGTGGCCAATCACATATTACGGACCACCGGTATGCGATCATATATCTACGACATGCTACGTAACGCCACGACTCAGCCCTTCAGCAGCATCTTCAGTCTCCAAAACAGAAATGGGCAAATACGAAGCCCCCAGTAATACAATGCATGCTTCTTTGACATCATACGCGTAACCGTTACAGGTATCTGCCTGAAATGGGCAAACACTTTTCGTAATCTTGCATGCACTTCAGTGTTGTTCCACCCCAGGGACTCGCTATAGAACAAGTCAACAATTACACTATCGAACAATGCATCGATGATATCCGCGCAATCAGCTTTGTCGTTCAGTGTAATTACACGATCAATCCATGCATCTAAGCGGTCCAGTCGCTTAATGTTGTACTGCGCGCCCATAATGCTTGATACATTATCAATGTAGTGATACAGCTGCTGAGGTAGCCACACTGTTCGAGTACATTGCTCCGCAACGTGATGAATTACAAACTCATCCTCATGTGTCGCTCCGACCGGATAACGCAATGTGCTCCATATGCGAGCTGCATACAATTTATTCCAGGCTACAACTCCGGCATATCCGATAAGACGATTGCGGAGGCAGTCATAGGGGGAATGAATTTCTTCTGAGTCGGCAATAGGTTTGTCGTCTGGAAGAGGATTCCCGGCATTATCCTCATGTGCGATAGAGCAAATCGCTACATCAGAATTCGTACGAGACAAAGCCTCAAGAAGACTCTCAATGTAGTCAGGCTCTACCCAGTCATCGCTATCCACGAATGCGATGTACTGACCATGAGCCACATCCAGCCCAGCATTACGCGCCGCAGATAATCCGCCATTTGCCTGATGTATCACTTGAATACGTGAATCCCGGCGACTCCATTCGTCGCATATCTGCGGGCAGCAATCCGGCGAGCCATCATCTACCAATATGATCTCGATATTGCGATATGTCTGAGCCACCAGGCTCCTCACACAGCGGTCGAGCCTAGATTCCACCTTATAGACAGGCACAATGATGCTCACGTGGCTCATATCTGCCATTGTTTACACTCCCCCTCTTGCTTGTCCTGCACCAATATATCACCGTCATCAGGTCCGTTTTTCGTATATCTACTTCACTCTTTACCCAGAAACCAACGCCACAGAATATCACTGTTCAGCAGGTAACAAATCTTTACAATCCGGCTTGCTGCAGCGCTGCGCAAACCACGTAGGTAATAGGACCTGTATGGGGAATCTGCCAGTAAATGTATATATCTCAACCGTTGAGGGATCCCAACCGATGAAGGGGCACGCCGAGCTGCATCCAAAGCCCAGAGCACGTCATTAGCCAGTCTGCGGCATAATCCCAACTGATGCTCGGCAGTTAAATCTCCGAACTGATAGAAAGACAGGCGCTGCTCATGCTGCCATTGAATATCCTGAGGCTTATTTAACTTGAAACCTGACGCAAGTCCACCCTGCGTTTCGCTGTATTCGTATAGTGCACTCGGCAATGCCACCACTGTGGACGGACCATGGCGCAATGCATCGAATACAAATACCGTGTCTTCACCGTAAGCCACCTGTTCGTTAAAGCGAAGATTCCCGACCCACTGGCGCTGATAGAGCTTCCCCCAGCATTGGAATAAGTACAAAGACTCTTCTAGGTCACAGATCGCATTCAGTTCCGCTGCATCAGTTGTATTGCCTACGTGCACAATCTTTTCATCAGCAACTTGATGTGCTGAGGCCTTTCTCCCAGGTTCAGCATCTTCAAAATGACTCCGATAGCCGGCAATGCACATTTCTGCATTATGCTGATGCGACTTATCTACCATGAGTTCGATTGCGTTTGTGTCCAGCCAATCATCACTGTCCATAAACATCACGTATATGCCATTAGCGGCATCAAGTCCAATATTGCGTGCCTTGGAGACACCACCATTGGTTTGGTGAATGACTCGGATGCGGCTATCTTCGACCGCCAACTCATCGGCAATAGACGGAGTCGAATCGGTGGATCCATCATCCACGATGATGAGCTCAATGTCGCAGTATGTCTGATTGGTGATGCTCTCTATACAACGCTTCAACGAACGTTCCGCGTTATATGCTGGAATGATCACGCTCACTCTTGGATTACTCATCCCCACTCTCCATCACGCCAGCGCAATACGCCACAGCCATCGCCAATTCAATGCGATGAGTATTTTCTGCGAGCGCGTCATCCATGAATGACCGAGTGCTTTGAACACGTATGGACGCAATTCCTTGTCACCGGTCATTTCCATAACATACTGGGCCTTTTGCGATGTGGTAATACCCGTACCTTGTTTAATCATGGGAATGACCCAGCCAATGTCATTTGCCATGTGAAAGGATACGTTGCTGGCCACATCGTGGTCTTGCATATGGCCGGCAAAGAACTGCAGCTTTGTACGGTTCGCCTGAACCACGTTCAAGGATTTCTCTCGTTTGAACACTGTGGCCAGGCCGCTATCCATATGCCGATATTCGTACAGTGCTTTAGCTGAGGCAAATACACTGGGCTTGGATTCCGACGCCAAGGCAGAGAGTACAAATTCAAGGTCTTCCTCATAGCACATCGCAGCATCGAAACGCGTATGCTCCACCAGCTGGCGCGCGAATAGCTTGCCCCACGGCGGGTTCAAGTAATCGACTCGGAGCAGGTAAGACAACACAGTGTAATAGTCCGGCTGTTCGGCAGATGCCACCATATCGCGAGGCACCACGCTAGTGCGAATCGTCTTACCGTACTCGTCAATGAATCGCTTGCCGAAGACCACCAGTCCATAACCGCCGCCTACCGCCTGTTCAACACTGTATTGGATTGCTTCGGCATCCAACACATCATCGCTATCTACAAACATGACGTAGTCTCCAGTGCAGGAGTCCAGACCAACATTGCGAGCGCCGGAGGCACCGCCCCCCTGAGCAAGATGCAGCACAGTGATACGGCTGTCTCGCTCCGCCCAGACATCGCACATCTCAGGACATTGATCAGGGGATGCGTCATCAACCAGAATCACTTCCAATTGCTGATACGTCTGGGCGATGATGCTTCGTACGCATTCGTCAAGGAACCGTTCCGCCTTATACACCGGAACGATGACGCTCACCAAAGGCTGAGCCGCGGATTGAGTCAAAACAGTCCCCATATCACTTTCTCCCTGCTTTGCCCAGGTACAGCTCCTGCAGCTGCGCAGCCACATCGCGAATGTCATAACCGGCCACCCGCACCTCATCGGCGTGGTCGCGCCGTTCACCGGATGATTCGATAGCTGCCCGCAACTCATGCGCCCACTGTTCGGCGGACTCCGTCAACGGAAAGTATCGCATCAGGTTGGTCACCTTAGCCTCAGGTGGAACGGCCCCCGCCGAACCCAAACACGGCAGACCGGCGCATTGCGCCTCCACGTAGACGATGCCCAGACCCTCATAGAGCGACGGCAGCAGGAAAGCGTCCATAGCCTGATAATAGGGAGCGGCATCAGGCTGCGAACCGACGAACCGGACTGCATCCCGAATGCCGAGCTGAGCGATACGTTCGTCCATACGGTCTCGCAGCTCTCCAATGCCGACTAGCAGCAACAAAGAATCAGAGACCATCCTGTGGTATTCAGCAAAGACATCAATCAGGAACAGCGGATTCTTCTGCTCCCTGAATCGGCCGCAGAACCCGATCACCGACGTGCTTGGTGCAATGTCCAATGCAGCGCGAGTGGCATCGCGCGCTGCTTTGTCATAAGCGAAATGCTTGGTGTCGATGCCGTTGCGCACCCATGTATACGGTTTGCCCGGAAACATGTACTCCGCAGCGGCCTTGGAACAAGCGCAATACACATTGGGGTATCGGTCGATCTGCCGCTGCGTTTGATGCTGGCACAGCCGCCACACCAACTTGCGCAACACGTTGTCATGCTCATGGTTTGCTGCGGTTCCTGCATTGTGCGAATGCAGGATGCGTAACTGCACCCCTGATTCTGCCGCGTATTTAAGCGGCAGCGCATAGGGAAAATTGGCGTTTACATGCATACCTTGGATTTCCGTATGATCACGGAAGAATGATGTCAGCGCAGTACGTGATTTCGTCATAGATTCACGTTGCGGAACCATCACTCGATAAATGCGCCCTCCCATTGCGAGTATCTCGTCCTCAAAGGCAAGTTTGTCGGTATTATGATCGCACAGGAAGTCAAATTGCACCTTGCTTCGGTCAATATTGCGGTAGATGTTCATTACCATGCATTCAACACCGCCAATATTACCGCCCATTCCCCACTGCAGTATTCGGACTGGATCCGTCATCGTTCCTATCTACCTCCCATGCGGCAAAAATCAACTATGGTTCGTTACTCGGTAATACAGCTTCGGACAAATGCACATTGCCGCCAGCTTTATTTTTCGTTCAATAGAAACCGATGTGTCCTTATACACTGGTCCTGCAGTATTACGAAGTTCGTGCTTCCAGTGTGCAATAAGCTGATTACTGGCCTTATGCGCCACCAGATCATAGACAATGTCATAACGGCCCTGCATACGGAAATATGCATAACCGGAATCGTTTCCACAGCGGTGTTTCCGCAAATAGCGACAACATTTATCCGCAATGATCGCTTTATCAAAAGTATGCTTATTGACATTGGCCGTGGAAATGGAATTCTCGCGAATTCGATAATGATATAACGGCCTTGAATTCACATAAATACCGTTCATAAGGCGATATATATGCGCCAACATATAATAATCCTCGGAATTCAGACCGTTCGGAAACCGCAGCCCGTTTTCCTGATGAAAGAGCTCCGCTTTGAACAGCTTGTTCCACATGGCGCTGACCATGCGATCACGGTGATACAGGAACGAATGCACAGCCTGCTCACTTGTGAACAGACGCTCCTCCCGCGCTGTCTCGACAGGACTTTCGGTTCCATCTTCAAAGCTACGTAGCGTGCCGCACATCACCACATCAACATCCGGCCGCTGATTCATCCATCGATTCATGACGAGCAGCATGTCCGGATCAATCCAATCATCACTATCCACAAAGGCGATACGCTGGCCACGTGCCACGTCGAGCCCTGCATTGCGTGCAGAGGAAAGCCCTCCATTCTCCTTGTGAATGACACGGATACGGTTATCACGCTGAACCCACTCATCACACAATTGTGGGCAATGGTCAGGAGAACCGTCATCAATGAGAATAATCTCCAAGTTGGCATACGTCTGATGAACTATACTCGTCACGCACTGGTCCAGATATTGCTCGACCTTATACACCGGAACGATAACGCTGATCAACGAATCTGTATCCGCCTTCATACTCGTCTACCTCCGTCCTCGCAGAGCTTTTAGTTTGGAAATCGCTCCCATCACCATTCCAGTCAACACCACGCTTTTCGAACGTACCAAAACGACGACCAATCGCCTCTGATTCCCCATCAGCCGTACCGAAGCCGCGCAAGTTCGGACAACCGGATCCATCAGAATGGCTTTCGTCAATTGTCTTCTCCTTATGCGCACATCCGAAGTGTGATCTGCATACAGCAACGACAAAAGAATCCACACGTTCGATATAAGACGATTATTGTGATCATTTACATACGCTGGATTCCATTGTTGAATAATCGGCAACAACGTTTGATGAATATATGTACGATCCCGAAGCATCCGAGGATTGTACACACTCATCAAACTTCCGCTCTGCTCACGAATACAGTAGTGATATTTCGCCGAATGAGTTGCGGAAACACGCTCGGCACGGGCATAGAGCGGGAAATTAAACAGCGAGTCCTCCCCCACTCTCACGCTTTCATCAAAACGATGCGCATCTTGCAGAGCGAATTCAGCAAGGAACAGCTTGTTCCATACAGGGCACACATATTGTCCATCACTGAGATCCAGAAAACGACCGATGAATTCATCGCGCGATTGCGCAGTGAATTCGAGAGTCCCCTGAACGGACGCCGACTTGACATCGCCGTTTTCCTTCACCACATCATTGACCGTTGAAAGGAACACGATCTGCGCATTATCTCGAAGCGCAACCCGTACTGCGGATTCGATGTAATTAAGGTCAACGAAGTCATCGGAATCCACAAAAGACAGGTACATCCCCTTCATCACAGGCAGTGCCGCGTTTCTCGCCGATGAAAGACCGCCGTTCTTCTTGTGAATCACGCGAATGCGCTCATCTTTTCTCGCCCATTCATCGCACATTTCAGGGCAGCGATCCGGGGATCCGTCATCCACCAGAATGATCTCCAGTTTACGATAGGTCTGATTTACAATGCTGGTGACGCAACGGTCAAGGTAACGTTCCACGTTGTATACCGGCACGATAACGCTGACCAGCGGCTCATCCCGATTGGCCTTGCTCCTCGCGTTAATTCCACTGCTCATGCTCATGCGTGCACCGTCACAATCTCCTTAGCAGGGAATCGCTTCGACTTGCATGTTTTCGATTCAGGCAGAAAATGACCAACTGCGATATACATCACTAACAGCTCATTGTCCGGAATGTCAAGTAGCTGCCTGGTGGCGTCATCACGCTTTTGCGGAAGCATGGTGTTCAGCGGGCATGCGGCAAGCTGCTGTTCTTCCAAGGCCAGCAGGAGAGACATACCAAATAGACCACCATCCGTGTAACCTTCGTTGCGCTCATCCTGGTTCATCATTGCTTGGATATCCGCAGTGAGCAGGATTAATGCCGGCGGCATCTTGTATCCGCGAAATCCGCCCTGCAATGGCATGGCTCGCTTGATGAGTTCAGGGTTAGTGATGATATGCACACGAGTAGGTTGGCGATTGCACACAGACGGCGTGCGCATCGCGATATTCACAGCTTTCATAATCTCATCTACGGAAACAGGTTCATCACTGAATTCACGCAGTGAATGTCGTTTCTCAGAAAGCACGGCAAACGGAACGGAAGCATTATCGGTCTTGTCCGATACATTAATAGTGAGCACACCGCCGAAATCCGAATCAGTAGTGCCGATTTCATTCCATAATTCGGCAGAGAACAAGGTCTTCGCATATTCAAGGTCAAATCCAGCGGTCTCATGGCGGCGTCGGTACTCATGCAACGTGGAGAGAGCGGTTACATACACCTCATCCTGTCGAGCGTCTTCCGTACTGCGTAGTAGTTCCAAAAGAGGTGCCATTTGAGCAAGCACAGTCTTGCCGAAGCCGAGACGGAAGTCGCGATGACTCAGCCCCTTCTCAATCTGATGCGTGAAGAAGATAATACGAGTGCGCAGATGCTCTTTACGCGTAGAGCCACGCCTGGCATAGTTGCGCCGGAACCTTTTCATCTGGCGAATGGTTTCCCGGCGCAGCTTCAAATCAGATTCACAACCACGAATCCAGGCAATTACCCGCTCGGGCAGTAGCTGTTTTACAAGATTCTTCATCATCCATTCTCCTTACCACTTATCGTCAGCATTCGCTTTCGAGGCCGGCCAAGCAAAAGCGGGCAATACCGATTAATCAGCTCTGCAACAAGCGGACATATCACAAGATTAATCAGTACCGCCAGCATGCCGCACGCCACCTGCATTCGCATATCCGAAGAGTGCACATCTAAGCCAAGAACGCCCAATACTGTAGGGATAAAACTCGTGTAGATAGCAGCGTTCACACAGTAATACACCAACGTGTTTTCGCCCCAATATTGAAGCATATTGCCCACTTTGGAGGCAATGATTGAATGGCGGCTCTCCAACCAATGGCAGAATGCAAGAACAAGATATATACCACTGATCGATGCCACTGCATAACAGACCACGTTGCCGTACACATTTAAATAGGGATTGATGGCAATACCAATGATGTGGTCCTCATAGAACACAGACACACCAAAAGCAATTGCCATAGGAAGCATCATTACCGGCTGCATGAGTACATTCTGTACAGGTTCTCCGGCCTGTCTCAACATCATTCCGACAATATAGAACGCAAACAACGCCAGTGCCACATCGCCAGCCCATGGCAACACAATATGAATCCAAACGCTATATGCATAGCCAACGATAAAGAAGACAATTGCAGTTACCGCGTAATCACAAAGACGATGGCTGCTGCGTTTGGTCAATTGAATCAGCACGTATGCCATGATCTCCATAAGGAATACACACGTAAGGAACCATGGAATTTGGCCAAGGCCAGCTCGCCCTCGAAGATTAATCGCATATCCGGCGATATGAATTAGAATATTCCCCACCGAACCGCCTGAAGCCACGTCCACAATAATCGTGATGCAATCGCCTATGGCGGCGAGCACCAAGCCAGGAATTACTAGCGTACGTATTCGATGCCACAAGAATAACCGAAATGTCGGATATTTGCGGATTGAAAACACAAATCCAGACAGGAAGAAGAACAGCATCATATCAAAAGAGGCAATTACAGAAGTCAACGCCACTGGATATGCACTATGCATCATGAACACGCCGATAATAGCGATGCCCTTGGCATAGTCCACCCATGCAATGCGACGATGCGTCCCTCTCTCACCCATTATCCTGACTCGTTTCCTGTTATGCCGGCAATCAGCGAATTTGCAACGCTTGCTGGAGGTATACCGTTGAACGGTCAACTTCCCGCTGGAGTCGTGGTTTCACCGCGTCATAGTCAATGACGTCATTTTGCCACGGGTGTCCTTGGATGAGTTGTTGTGATTCCAAACCGCATACATGCAATAGCGAGCTCATACGGTCATCCATATTGACCTTGCCGTTATGCATGCCACGTACCACATGGAACTGCTTCTCAAAGAGAATCGAGAATGCGGTGCCATGGAACGATGCGGTCAGCACATGATCAGCATGCTTAATCAAGCTCAGATAGTGATTGGGAGCGGCAGCTTCCAGCAAGTGGAAGCCATACTTCTTCAGGCCAAATGACTTGTTTCCAGTGAACATCACATATACTGGCAAACCCTTGCTCGCTGCATATTCCTGCACAGCGCGAGCTGCACTGTCATTGCGTTCGATGGAATCAATGGCGTAGTAGAAGATATATGGCTCATTCACCAAACGTGGAGCAGTGATGTCGTCATAATCATGCTGCTTCAACAACAACGTGGGATCAATCACCTGAGTTACCGGCTGATCGATAACATCATTCAAATAATCTTGAGCTGAACGTTCTCGCACGGAAATCGCACGATAGTCAGCCAATAATGCTCGATATTTTACCGCGAGCTGTTTATCGCCGCGCTTATCGAGAATATGGCCACCCATGCTGGATGCATATGAGACCTTAGGCTTGTTGTGCACGAAGTTCAGGAAATAAGCGTCACTGTAATCCCATGCATCCATGTTCCAAATCTGGTCACTACCGCTTACGAAAATGTCGTATTCATGTTCCAGACCACGCATCTGGGAAGGATCGCTATACGAATGGGGAGTCAGCGACAACGCACTATGAATAAGATGTTCAAAATCATCATGTCGCTGCTGAATCAATCGATGGTGCAGCAAAGCATAAGCATTCTTGACGATATCCTTAGGACCGCGAATCGGCTTATATACCGCATAGATATACTGCTGAAGAGGTGTGGAAAAGTCAATGACATCGCACTGTACACCCAGCTGACGAATCTTTTTTTGTGTGGCATATGCCTGCAAAAATGATCCATTATTATGAGCGGCATGGTAGGTGATTAAACCAACTGATGTCATACGTAATCTCCATCTCTTCCAAATTGCTTTTATGATACAGACTTAATGTTGAATAAATGTGTTGAGCAAACGAACATAGGCCGTATAGTAGGCATCCTCGGAAAAAAGTTCGGCATGCTTTCGAGCAAATGCAGACATCGCCTCGCAACGCTGAGGATCCTTCTGTAACACAGTGATAGCAACGGCCAAATCATGTACTAACTGTGGTCCCTTATCGACCAATATCGAACACTCCGGTGCCAAATACTCTGGCATACCACCCGATCGTGTTGCGATAATAGGCAATCCCGCCGCCATACCTTCAATGCAAATATTGCCGGCTCCTTCTTCCCATAAAGAGGGGATAACTTGAACATCCGACGCATTATAGTAACGCCATACATCAGCATTGGGAACATACCCGGTAAAACAGATTCGATCTCCAGCGGACTGAGCAATATCCTTGATTTCCTGCTCATACCGTTTCGCGTCGGTATCATGTGCATAGCCAACAACCAAAAGTTTGATATTCGGATCTTTTATTGAAACTACTGCTTCGACAAGCTCCTTTACACCCTTGCCGGAAAACAGGCGGCCACAATACATCACTACAAAGTCATTATCGCTAAAACCATACTGTGCGCGTAATTGCGCTCTCTCACCAATGGTGAGTGTTTGCTTGAAAGCTGCAGTATTTATACCATTATGCAAGACATGAAGATGCTGATTATGATCAGTGCACCACTTCGACCATTGTTGCGCTACATATTCACTGATGGCCAAAACATCATTGAACGTAGCACTGGGGGTTCGTCTCACCGGAGTGGCATGCACGTGGTACCACAATTTACCGTGGAATACACGATTATAAGCAGCAAAGCCATAGCTTTCCCCACCCTCAAAGATAACCGCATCATAGTGGTTGCCACGTATGGCCTTGAGTACCTTGCGATAATACAAGGAAGACATAATATGCGATTTCGGGAAGACACGTTTCCAAACGGCTTGCCAGTAATGATAAATGGTGTCAGGAATTCTTGCAGACTGCTTAATAAACAGAAATCGAGTATTCCGGTAACGAGCAGCCTGCTGTTGTGCTTCAGAATCGGCTACTGATGTGACGGTTAAATCGAGTTGATGCTTCTTTTCGTTGCATGTCACCAATGACATAATGAGTGTTTCGATAGCACCACCTCGAGTCGCAGGCACGGGTAATTCTCCCGGACTGACGACGCATACGCGTAATAACGACATTCTTAAGATTCCTTTCGAACAATCCACGTATTCACAAATTGCAATAGCGCATCAAACCATCGGCCACGGTGACGATTCACGGTAACTTTGAAGAGCTGTATACGTAATTGATCTAATATCGAGCAGCCAACGAATGCCAAACAAGCTACACCGATAATCTGGATAAACGCGAATGGCGAGTGCATGATCGCCGGAAAATCCACCCATGGATTATGCCAAATCCATTGACGCATCACTGGATATTCGGATATCAGGTACACTCCAAATGTCGAGGCTGCAATTGCGTTAATTATTGCGCTGTGAAAACTCCGCATTGCAAACAATACAAATAGTGCAAATCCCACCATAAGTACCGGCAAACGGAATTCTACCGAGCTCAAATAAACTTGCAGCTTTTCCACCTTGCCCGTGATCTGATAGACCAAGCTGCCAGCGACTGCGCCAATTGCAATGAGCGCATAACCACCAATGAGCAAACCCCATGCCTGTTTTGCGCTCAAGGACTGCATATACCATCGATAGTATGCAATCAGCGTGTAGATATATACAAAGCTGAATACGTCACCACCGGGAAGTCCCACACCAGATAATGGCATCACTAAATCAAGCACGGTCCAAAGCACAATCATGACGATGCACAATGCGCCATGCGCACCCTTATCGAGAGCTCGCATTCCCTGCATTAGGAATGGAAAAACAAGGAGAAACACCGCATATGCCGTGGGGTACCACCACAGTGCAGTTATCGTGGGGAACAGTGATTGGACAATAAGCGTCAAACTCAGCTGGGCACGATTAGTGAGCGCGGTAACCACGAACAGCGCTAAGCTCCAAAACAGCATTTCCTGTTCGAGCAACCATGCACGGCGTAATCCCGCACGGATTCCTCCTTTTTCCGTAAGGAACCATGCAGAAATAGCAAAAAAGGCCACTACACCAATTTTGCCGCCTGAATACAGAAACGTCTCTACCAGAATCTTGTTGATGCCTAATGGCTGTGTCAGCACATGTACATCTGAGAACATCACGCAATGGCTCGTCACAATCATGAGCATCGCTAAAATGCGCAGTAATTCTATGCTGGAGTTGCGTATTGCCTGTGTTCCGATGTCTGCCTTCGAAGCCATCTGAGTAGACATGAATTCCTACTTTCGTAGAGACGCGAATAGCGTCTTCCACTGATTCATGATGCTTGCAAGATTAAAACGATCAGCATCTTGCACAGTGGCTTTACTCATACGGACACGATAATTTTGCGAGGAAATCAGCTTATCCACCGCATGTGCAAGGGCCGGTACATCTTCGTTATCCACCAATAGACCGTTGACGCCATCCGTTACGATTTCAGCAGGCCCAGTTAAGCAATCAAAACTCACAATCGGTAACTGATAAGCTTTTGCTTCTAACAACACCATCGGCAAGCCTTCAAAGCGAGAGCTCAATACGAAGAACGCCGCTTTTCGGTAATACTCACCCATGTCCGGCACACGACCCTTGAGAATAAGCCGATTCTCTAAACCGGAAGCAGCAATTTTCTCCTCAAGCATGGCTCGATCTTCACCTTCGCCAAGAATCAGCCATTGCCAGTCGGGGTGCTGAGGCAATACTCGTGCAGCTGCGTCCACCAACAAATCAAAACCTTTTTGATAGGTCAGGCGGCCCGAACTAATAATGACCTTGGAATCCGCATCATATGTAGGCGCAGGATCAGGTTGAATCATGGGGTTAGGAATAGCGCCAATGGGGCAGTGTACTTTGAGATGGCTCTTGTACAGTCCTTTATCTGCCTTGGTAAGCGTCACAATGGCATCAGCTTTACGCGCCGCCCACCTGCGGGTGAGCTTACGGTATGGTACTAGTGGGTTCTGCAGATAGTTAAAGTGCTCCCAGCTGATCACCTTGACATCAGTTGAATGTTTCAGAGGCAAAGCATACATATCCAAAATGCCATCAATATCAACAAGAATGTCAACATGCTGGCCGGCAACATAATGACTGAGACGTTTAACCGTGTCAAAATAATGCTGAATACCATGTGTTACCTGGGGATACAGCGCGTGACGATCGATACTCCCGTCAATGGCAAAGAACGGATTCTGATGTTCTTCGAACAGACTCACGAATGACACTCGATACCCGGAATCTTGCACCAGCTGATTGGCAATCATGATGGATACGTTTTCAGTGCCACCGGAACGGGTGATATCTCCAGAGAAGAATGCAATATGGAGCTGCTCAAGTTCCTGGCTCATGCAAACTCCTTCACAGGCTTGCCCTGCAGCAAACGTTCTTCACGAGTAAGCGGTACACGCTGCAATGGATTCACAATCAGAATCAGCAGCAGCGGGAATGTCGCTGATTCGTGACGAGTCCAAGATCCGAAATCCGGTTCAAAAAGCGCAGACGCCAGAACATATCCGATGAATACACAGATTGCAATAAACAATTTGGCATCTTTGACCTGGTTGATTTGACGCAACAGGTTCACCAGATACGCCGTAACCATCATCTGGAACACGAAGAACGGCAGGTAAGCGGCTCCACGCATTACCAACTCCACAGGTACCAACATACGCACTAGATTAATTACATAGTTGACCATGAAGATAGGCAGACTCTCACCAGGTATTTTATTCTGGATCGCGGTTGCCATATTACCGCCATTATCATCACCGAACGCATCCGAATATCCTGAACGCAGCTGCATAATCTGCTGATATTCATCTGGCATTATCTTGCTGGAGACCACCATGACTGCCGTAATAATCACAAAAAGCAGCAAACTGATCATTACTAGCGAAGCAAATCCTATCCGACTACGGGAGCGGAACAATAAGAGAATCGCATACACTGCTATAGCCAATGCAGCGATAAGAATATAATATGCGCGGAAGAATGTACTTTCGAAATACAATACAGTTGCACAGCCAAAAACTTTTATCAAAGAATTCTGAATTGGTAGCATCAAAATCACATATACCACGAAGAAGAATCCGAATTGGATGATATCCTTGCCAATATTAAAAACATAAATATTAAGCAAGCCAACCGTAGCAAGGATGAACACAGATTGCAGTAAATCAGGTGCATCAGCACCGGCAATCATGATGAACACCAGAATGGAAAACAGCAATCCCAGAAAAATGGTCCACTCGCTTAATTTAGTGAAACCAAGCACATTGATATTCTTGAAGAAGTCGGTAGCCACTTGGTAAGAACCAGCCCATGCTTTACTTCCGGCAGTGCCATTCACCATACTAAGAATTCGATTGTTATCGAAGAAATATTTAGCCGGCAGTATATTAATCACCATATACTTAGCGACCAGCATCACCGGGAAGACCAGCAGAAGAAGCAAATTGCGGTTATAGTAACCTAATTCCTCAAGATGAATCTTACGTTCTTCCTGAATCAGATCATTATTGTCCGGTAACATGCCTGGACGATCAGCATTATTGGCCGGCTCATCCCTTCTCACAGAAGCTTTGTGCTCTCCGTGTCTCATCAATGTTCCTCTCTCAAGCCTTATAACTACCGTGTGCCTTGTTTACGTTCCGCACAAGCGAGCGCATCAAGATAAAAGTTCTGCAGCCATTCGGCGTTCTGCACAATGTCATAGCCGGCTTCAATCACCGCCTGAGCTCCCTGTGCGCGATCATAGCCGTAATCATTGTCGTACTGGCTCAAAATCCGTTTCGCCCACTCTTCAGGAGAAGCCTCAAGCGGCACGACTTGTACATGGCCGGTCACATTGCACTGCGGCGGCACACGATCGGAAATAGTGCAGGGGAGCCCTGCGGACTGCGCCTCAATCATCGTCATCGGAAAGCCCTCGAACAATGAGGGCAGCACGAACGCGTCCATGCCTTGCATCAGTCGGTTCACATCCGTGCGTACGCCGGTGAAGACCACGGCATCATCTAAGCCTAGGCCATGCACCTTGGCTTTAACCTGGTTCTTCAGCGCATCATCCAATTCACCGCCGCCAACAAGCCAAAGCTGGCTGTTCGGGCGCTGGTGGTGCACAGCAGCGAAGATGTCAACCAGCTGCATGTGGTTTTTCTGCGGGAAGAAGCGGCCCACATGCCCAAGCACGAAACAGTCTTCAGACACATTGAACTCAGCGCGCACTGCCTTGGCGGTCTCAGCATAATAACGGTAAAGCGCGGTATCTACTGCATTACGTTCCTGAATCACACGGTTGCGGTTCTTCTCACCGAACAGCCAATCACCAGCCTCCTTACCACAGGCGAAATAATGCGTGGCATACGGAGGAAGGCGAAAACGGAAGTATTCACGCACGATCGATTTCAGATCAAAGCCCACGGGGCGGTTATGCGCATGGGCGATGCGGACCGGCACACCCATTTCCTTTGCGATACGCAATGCGAAATAGCTGCGCTCTTCAAGGTTGGAGTGAATGATGCGATATTGCGGGTGAGCCATCAGGAATCCACGGAATTGACGCTTATATTTGGCGAAATTCTGCGGATACAGCGGACACATGCGATACACCTTGCCGCCCAGCTGTGCTATCTCATCCTCATAAGCGGCTTTGTAATCTCGATTGACGAGGAAGTCATACTGCACTTTGCTGCGGTCCATATGGCGCATATAGTTCATGGTCATGGTCTCGGCACCGCCGCGATCCATCACCGTATCCAGCACCAAGACATGCACTGGTTCATTCATCGTCTAATCCCCTCCATGGCAAGTTCCACATGCTGCCGCGCAATCACATTGGACGGAATATCCTGCGCAACCACACAACCAGCTCCTACCACCACATTATCGCCGATGGTCACACCTTTAAGAATGGTCACATTCGATCCAATCCAGCAATGTTTACCAATGGTCACCGGAGCCTCGGTGTAGCCCTGACCCTTGATGGGAACCGACGGATCGGCAAATCGGTGATTGTGATCGTAAATACGTACGTTTTCACCAAAAATCGTGCCGTCGCCGACAGTGATGCCGACACGGGCATGTAGAGCGCAGAAGTCATTGAAGAACACATCATCGCCAAGCATAACCTTGGCGCCATTCTCAACAGTCATCTGGAATGCGCGACGCATATGAAATCGTTTACCGTACTGGAAACCACTGCCAAAAACCACACGGTAGAACCACTTCAGAATAAGACCGGTCAACCGATACCATGCTTTGATCAGAACCATGGGCCAATTCCCTCTCATCATCAATCACTACTGATACTTACGCACATACCACTGCGTGATTCGATCCAGCATCTCTTGTTCAGTAAACCGATCCGTATATGTTTGCCGTACCTGCGCTGCATGCGGAGATGCGGCGAGCAACTGGCTCACCACTCTGGTTCCGCCATCGACATCGCCAACTTCAAATAGTTCACCATTTACGCCCGGAATCACCACTTCATCATTACCCGTGGTACGGGTTGCAGCAATCGGCACGCCTGCCTGCAATGCTTCAATCAGGGAATATGGCATTCCTTCATACAGCGAGGCAAGCAGATACACATTGAAAGCAGTAACGAGCTGGCAGGCATCATCGCGGTAGCCCAGCACATGAATGTTGTTTTCAAGATGATGCTGCTTGATAAACGCTATGACTTGGTCATGCAAATCGCCATCGCCAATATAGACAAAATGTATTTCCAGACGATTGGCAAGAATACGCTCGGCAATGCGCATAAATGTCATCGGGTCCTTACGCGCATCCAGCCACGCGGCACAACCGACAATGAGAGCATCTTCCGGAACAACACCATCAAGTCCAAGCTCAGTCCGAGCCTCAGAACGTGAACGCAATGGCAAATCCGGCACACCGTTATAAATAACATTGAATTTCGCCGGCCGATCAATATGATGTTTCAGCGCGTTACGATACTCCCCGTTGCTCACATTAAAGGTGCATGTAGTCGCACACCTACTCGCCCATCGCTCAGCCATAGTAAAGAGTTCTTTCTTGGCCACGGAAAACTCAGGAGAATCGAATGCGTAAGCATGCGGCGTATAAAACACTTTATGTACGCCACAAATTTTCGCAGCCACACGACCGATGATGCCGGCCTTAGAACTATGACAGTGAACAATATCTGGCTTGATGTGGCGAATAATCTCAGTGGTTTTGTGAATCGCCGCGATGTCTTTCTTCAGGTTCAAGGCGCGGCCAAGCTCCGGCATATAGATGAGATGCACCTTCTGCTGAGCTTTGAGTTCATTCATGCAGGAAGCAAAAACATGGTCATAGCGAGGACCGTAAATCAGATACAGCTCAAATTGATTTGAATCAAGCCCATCAATGAGCTGAAGCACGTGCTTACGTACGCCTCCACCCATGGTCTCCACTACATACAGCACAATAATCTTCTCATGATTCATATCATTTTCCCCCTACACAGAGGGGGAGCTTCTGCCCCCCCCCCCTGAGGCCACAGAGGTTAGGAGGTCACGCCTCCACAGAAGTTGAAGCAGACCTACGTGCTGCTACTGCAGCTGACCCAGAGTACTTAGCTCCCTGTGCAGTCTTGTGAGTCTTGCGCTTGCCGTTTTTCGCATCGGTTTCAGACTGCTCGTAGTAATAATAGTTGCCCTTGCGGCTGCGCTCATGGGCCACGCGGTTGAAGACCACGCCACCAATCTTGATGCGTGCAACCTTGACTTCATGCACTGCCTCACGAAGGGCCTTACGCTGGCCAACATTCTGGCTGACCACCAACAACAACGTGCCGCCTTCACGAGCAAACACAGAAGCATCATTAGAAACCTGAATAGGAGCAGTATCCACAATCACGCGATCGTAATGCTTGGTGGCCTGTTCAATCATGTTCTTCATGATTTCAGAGCCAAGAATCACATTGGAAGCAGTGGACTCATCTTCGACAGGAAGTACTTGCAGCTGGGACTTCCAATATGGCTGAATAGCAGTACTTGCGCTTACTTCCCTGGTCAGCATCTTGATAAGACCCACACCATTGCTCAAACCAAGCGCTTTGGCCACAGAAGGATGCCGAGCATCAGCATCGATTAGCAGAACGCTCTCGCCCTTCTCAGCGAACGCAGCAGCCAAGTTAGTAGAAACAGTGGTCTTGCCTTCTCTGGGACCAGAAGAAGTAACAATCAGCAGATTGGCATTGTCGGATACGTTGGAAGACATCACAAATGTAAGATTCGTAGCCAGACGTCGGAATGCCTCCGCAGCATGGCCACGTGGTTTCACAATGATAGCCGGAGTATGGCCTGCCACTGTAGGACTACGTGGAATAGAAGCAAGAATCGGTGCTTCGATGATCTGCTGAATTTCAGCACGATCGTGAATCTTGTTATCGAATAGGTCACGCACCATGGCACCTAGCACAGCGATGATAATGCCTGCAACTGCACCAATCGCAATATTGGCTCCAACATTCGGGGAAAAGGGCTGCGTAGGCTTTACCGGCTTCTGCATTACATCCAACTGAAGTAATGCAGAAGCACTGCTCTTGACCTGCTTGTTAAGCTGCTTAGTGACCTCATCCAAAATAGAAACAGTGTCATCAGCATTGCCATAGCTAACCGACACGGTCATGAACGGACCACCATCTTCCGCAGTCTCTGCAGAAACATGATTACGTAAATCGGAAACGGTAGTATGCAATCCGAGGTTATCGATCACTGGCTCCAGAACGGCATCGGACTGTGCCAGCTGAGCAAAACTGCTCAATGAAGCAGCCGCAGAAGACGCGGCGCTTGAACTACCTGTGGTCGTCTGTGAACTACCAGTGGTATCTACCTTCACCATCAATTGTGAGCTTGCCGAATACACCGGAGCAGCAGTCAGCGTATAAGCAACCGTAATGCCTACGGTAATTACAAATAAAATGAGTTCCAACAGCCAATGGCGTTTAATGGCCCGTAGCAAATCAGCGACGGTCATAATCTCTCTCTTTCATGCCTCGTCATAACCAACAAACAGCAAGCTATACACATGGATGTAAATATGCATGCCCACTCTTAGTAACAGAATACTACTGCGCTTGTCTAAATAACTAAGGACACTGGCCTTCATAAGAAACCTCATGAAGGCCAGAAATCCGTATTGTCTTTTATTAAACCGTTAAAATACCGTTGGAATCAGTTCTTGAAGCTGTGGATCGGAGCGGGGATGCGGCCGCCGCGCGTAACGAACGCCTCGCACGAAGTCTGGTTCACCGGCATGATGGGCGCGTATCCCATCAGGCCGCCGAAGTTCGCCATCTCGCCCACGCCCTTGCCAACCACCGGAATCACGCGCACGGCGGTGGTCTTCTGGTTGACCATACCGATGGCGGCCTCGTCGGCGATCAGACCAGAGATGGTGGCGGCGGACGTATCGCCGGGGATGGCGATCATGTCGAGGCCCACCGAGCATACGCAGGTCATGGCTTCGAGCTTTTCGATGGTCAGGCAACCGGACGCCGCCGAATCGATCATGTTCTTGTCTTCGGATACCGGGATGAACGCACCGGACAGGCCGCCCACATAGCTGGACGCCATGATGCCGCCCTTCTTCACCTGGTCGTTGAGCATGGCGAGCGCCGCGGTGGTGCCGGGAGCACCCACCTGCTCGAGTCCGATCTTCTCCAGCACTTCACCCACGGAATCGCCCACGGCCGGGGTCGGGGCCAGCGAAAGGTCGATGATGCCGAACGGTACGCCGAGCCTGCGCGAAGCCTCCTGGGCCACGAGCTGGCCCACACGAGTGATCTTGAACGCCGTACGCTTGATGGTTTCGCACAGGAACTCGAAATCCTTGCCTTTGGCCGCATCCAATGCGCGGGAGACGACACCCGGACCGGAAACGCCCACGTTGATCACGGCATCGCCTTCAGTAACGCCGTGGAAACCGCCCGCCATGAATGGATTGTCGTCCGGAACATTGCAGAAGGCCACGAATTTCACGCAACCGTAGGAATCGTTGTCTGCGGTGCGATCGGCGATGTCTTTGATGATATGGCCGAGCAACTCCACCGCATTCATGTCGATACCGGTTTTCGTGGAGCCAACGTTTACCGACGAGCAGACGATGTCCGTTTCGGAAAGCGCCTGCGGCAATGATTTGATTAACAGTTCTTCGGCCGGGGTCATGGCTTTGGAGACCAATGCCGAATAACCGCCGATCAGATCGACGCCGACTTCCTTGGCTGCCTTATCCAACGCGTGCGCGATTTGCACAAAATCTTCCGAAGTCTTGCAGCAGCTGGCGCCCACCAGAGAAATAGGAGTCACGGTGATGCGCTTGTTGACAATCGGGATGCCATAATCGCTTTCGATGGCTTGGCCTGTGGAGACCAGGTCTTTGGCATACGTGGTGATTTTACGGTAGATATTGTCGCAGGTTTGCTCAACGGAATCCGTCGCGCAGTCGAGCAACGAAATACCCATCGTGATGGTGCGAACGTCGAGCTTTTCCTGCTCGATCATCTGATTGGTCTCGTGGACCTCCATGATATTCAGCATGGTATTTCCTTAAGTCCTTTTCTTTTGAGGCCCGGCTCAGATGCGGTGCATCTTGGTAAAGATCTCCTCGCGCTGGCAGCGGATGCGCACGCCAATCTCCTCGCCGAGCTTGTCGAGATCGTCCACAATCTCGCCGAATTCCTTGCCGGCGTTGGAATAATCCACGATCATCATCATGTTGAAGAAACCGTCGATGATGGTCTGGGAAATGTCAAGCACGTTGACCTGATGTTCGGAAAGGTATGTGCAGACGCGTGCGATGATGCCAACAGTATCCTGGCCGACGACGGTGATGATTGCCTTGTTCATGGCGCTCCCTAAACGTGAGGTGTGAATATCCAGTTCTTGGCGAATTGCCGGACGTGCCCTCAAGTATAGGGAAGACACGTGCCAAAACACGTGCCTTTCGTCTATTTTGCCTTACATACTGAGATGACTGCCGGTTACCACCTGCCGCTGCAGCAGCTGTATGTCACCGCCAGATGCTGTCAAGCACACGCACATCCACGCAATCGACCTTGCCGTCAGCAACAAAACGGAACTCGCCATCGCCGTCCGCACCTTGGAACAGCATACTGCCGGCCGCTTCGCCATTGTTAAGGAAGACTTCCACCACATTACGGTCGAAGAAGATTTCGACGCGACGCACATCGGCGATGCCGCTATCGAAATCGATGTCGTCCACGACTGTTCCCTTCGTGACCAGTCGGGTCACGCCGTCGCGACGCTGCAGCTGCAATTCCATCGAATTACCATTGGCGGGATTGGTACCGGTCGCGATGAGCATTGTGAAATCGTCATCGTCAGCCAGATGCATGTCCGTGTAATACGCGTTGTTCGGCACAATAAAGAAGGTCCCGTTTTCGCCTGCATGCGCTTCCAAACGATCGCCTAGCAGCTGCTCGTACGCTTCCTTGACAGGACGGCTGGTCAAGCGGCCGTCACGCACGTGCAGTTCACGTGGCAGCGACATCATGCCGTTAGCGATGCACGGCTTTTCCACACGCATCGCGGGAAAGTCGGTATACCAGCCGAACACGATACGACGCCCGTCGTCGGCAGCAAAGCTTTGTGTCGCGTAGTAGCCGGTACCGAAATCGCACCAATCGCTGTTCCCTACCTGCAAACGTGGGCCATCGGCGGTGTCCTTGAGATCACCAACATACCAACGCACCTGCTGGAAACGACCTTGCTTGTCACGGTAGTGCATCAGAGCTCCGATGGCGACCGTCTTGCCGTCGAGCTGGAACAGGTCAGGACATTCGTAGGTACGTGACAGCTGGTGGCCGAAGTCGGCGAGCACCGGTCCTTCATACTGCCACGTCACGTTGCGCTTGAGCGGTTTCTTCGCGGAGAAGAGCGCCATGGCAGGCACCGTATCCATATTGGGCTTGTCGGTGCCGGGCATGCCTTGCGGACCGCACGTAAACCAGCCGTCTGTACCCTGTACGCTGATGCCAGGCGCCGCGGAGGACACAGCATCAGTATCGAATTCGGCGACCGGCAGATTCGTGGCGGTCACCATGTAAGCGCGTTCCGGATTGATCGCCTCGCCGGACATGCCGGTTTCCACCTTCGGATCACGGAAATCGAAGCCAAAACCATCGTTAACGCGCAACGCGACTGGAGATTCGACACTCACATGCACACCATCCTCACACAAGCAGGTGGTCTGGTATTCAGTAACAGACGATTCGTCTCCGCGAGTCTCCAGGTGCCGGGTTAGATACAGGCGAATAGCGGCCGCATCATCACCCTTGCAGGGATTGTCACACGCATCCACCGTCACCGCGGATCCGGAGAACGCGCCGCCAACGATGCGTTCGTCGATATGCAGCTCCGGCTGCGGTTCGAGGAAGATTGGCAGATGCGTCCAATGCACCAGATCGCGGCTCACTGCATGGCCCCAGTGCATATTGTCCCAGCCAAAACCGTACGGATTGAATTGGTAGAACAGATGGTAGCGTCCTTGGAAACGACACAGGCCGTTAGGATCATTCATCCAGCGAGCGAATGGCTCGAAATGCGCCGCAGGGCGAGCGAAACGATCATAGATCTGCTCCAGCGTCGGCTGCGTATCCCATTCATTGTCATATGGATTCATGCTGATGAAACGCACGCCTTCATCAAGAAGATTCTCGCACTCGGACAAGTAGGCGAACCGCACGGTCAGTTGGCGCGCTCTCACCGTGAGACACACGTTTGTCGGCACCGGAATCAAGAAACGGTGGCGACGCTCGGCCACCGGCATGGCATGGCTGGCGATTTGATGGCCGTCCCCGTCTGTAATGGTGACGGCAGCGTCATCACCGCATCTTTCGGCGAACAATTCCAGCAAACGGTAGCCGCCGGTCTCGATGGCAACGGAATAGTTGTCAGGCATAATAATCTCCTCCACAGCGCCACATGATCAGATATCACGTGGCTACGCATTGAAAAACCGATAATCGGAAAACTAAATATGAAAAAAAGGGGAACACCCGTCACAACACGATGGAATCGCGTTCGATGATGCGGCAGCGCAATGCTGTTTTGACGCCATCTCGTTGTCTCTGCACCGCCATGCCATGATCGGATTCGAGATCCGCTACGGCCTTATCGCCGTCAAGCATGGCAACCAGCTGCCGAATCGCTTCGAAGCCCATTTCATAATGGGGCAATTCCAGCGTGGTCAGAGATGGTTTGATCACATCAGTGATGAACGGCTGATTGTCGATGCTAATCACCGACACGTCGGTTCCGATGCGCACTCCGCGTTCTCGCGCAGCTTCATAGATGAATGTGGCGCGCACATCGTTGAAACAGAAGATGCCGTCCGGCTTGATTTCGTCGAATACCCGCGCCGCCTCAGCAGCAGCGTTGGTCGTCTCCAATACATTGACGACCAACGCCTCATCGAATGCAATGCCAGCTTCCGCGAGCGCACGCCGATAGCCATCCAGACGCTCCCCCTGCGCGACAATGGCGTTTGCGGAACCGTAGTAAACGATGCGTCTGCATCCGGCTTGAATCAGACGGTTGGTGGCATCATACCCGGCCATCTCGTCATCAGGGTAGATTGAAGGAACCTTCCCTGCGGCGTCCTCACCATCCACCACTACTGTCAGACTGCCTTCCAATACCTCAGGAATGTCCACTTTACGGTGATACATCATGGCGTATAGGAAGCCATCCACGTTGTATCGGAGCAGGGCGGATATTTCTTGGTTCTCGAGTTCAGCGTCATTATTGGTGTTCGTGGTAAGCAGTATGTATCCGAGCTTGCTCGCGGCATCCTGCGCACCTTCGAGTACCTTGCTCGCGTACGGGGTCGTGGCGATCTCATCGGTCACAAATCCCAAGGCGTTGGATTTGTTGGTACGTAGGGTACGCGCCACGGAATTGGGCTTGTACCCCATGTTCTCGGCAGTCGCACGGATTTTCTGCGCAACCGCCTTGCTGACGCGATTGTGATCCTTATTGTTCATAACCAAAGACACAGTGCATACGGAAACACCCGCTTCCTTAGCTATGTCTTTGATGGATACCAATCGTTTGGACCTGTTCACTCGTTGCCTTACTGACGACTGCGCCATTTTATCACCCCCTTTTTTTGCGAACATGTCACGATGTCTGGTTTCGGGCGTGGCCCGTGCTCTGTTCCATGCGGTCATGAATGTCCATTCCAGGCAGACGACCGAATGAATAAATAATCCAGGCTGTGCAGAACATCGGCAGCGACAAGCCGAACACCATGAGAATTCCAGGCCATTGCACCCATACAAGCACGGTAAGAATCAGCAGTCCGACCTGCAGAAAGCTGCACAACGGGCGTGCCACAATCATCGCCAGTGTTGTACGAACAATCCAGATGGGACTCTCTTCATAGTTCGCGCGCACTACCCAAACCAAGGACGAGAACACTGCCAAAACTACGATGATGAGCAGCAGCACGCCGGAAACCATGATGTCGAAATCGCCGCGAGCATGCCAGTTCATCACGTAGTAGTCGACGATGACCACGGCCCAGAGAATAATCAAAGGCCAACCGAAAAGATTCGCGCGCTTGACTTCGCTTTTCCAGAAGTCGTGGAACGTCTTCCAAACTTCCTTGGCCCGCATTGAACGGTCCTCAGAAAGCACCCACGCACGGAACGTAGCCTGCGCAGCTGCGAACGAGGGGAGAAATCCTAGCACGACGGCTCCCATCAGAGTGTGCGCGAGTATGGCCACGTTGACCACGAAAATCGCGACTAGCAGACGGCAGAACCGCTCGTAGGCCACAGAGAAGCGGGCAAGCATAGCGAATCCTTTCTATCGGCTGGCTTTTAGATTGGTTTGTCTCTTGTCGAATTGCGTTTGACTCAACCCTTGACCGCGCCGAGCATCACACCCTTGTTGAAGTACTTCTGCAAGAACGGATAGAGCACAAGCAGAGGCAGAGTAGAGACGATGATGATGCCGAACTTGATCTGATCGGCGGCCTGCTGCTGCGCAGCCGCGTTGACATTGGTTCCAGTACCCTGCGCCACCAGTAGCAACTGCTGCAACACCACCTGCAATGGCTGCTTCTTGTCGTCGGTGATGTAGATAAGGCCCGTCATGAAATCGTTCCAGTGGCCGACAAAGTAGTACAGACCAATTACAGCCAGAATCGCGGAGCTTAACGGCAGCACAATCTTGAAGAAGTAGCCAAAGTAGCTCAGCCCGTCGATCTGGGCCGCATCGAAGAGCTCTTCGGGGATAGAGGTTTCGAAGAAGGAGCGGGCCACGATCACGTTGTACACGGAAACCGCGCCAGGCAGGATGAACACCCACATGCTGTTGTTGATGCCGAGGCTCTTGTACAGCAGGTAGTTCGGAATCAGGCCGCCGGCGATGAACATGGTCACGGTGAACAGGAACATGATCACGCGTCGCGGCTTGAACTCGCGACGGGATAGCGCGAAGGCGCAGGGAATGGTCACTGCCATGTTGACCGCGGTGCCGACCACCGAATAGATGATGGTGTTGAGATAGCCCTGCCAGATGCGCTGGTTGGCGAACACCTTAGCATAGCCAACGAAGGTCACACCCTTGGGTAGCAGCAGCACTTCACCGCCGGCCACGGAGTTCGGATTTGAAAATGATGCGATGACCACGAACCACAGCGGGTAGAGCACCGCCACAATGGTTAGGAGCAGCAGCACATTGATGATGCCCGACACTGCCAGGTCACCCGGCTTCTGCTTCTGGCGCACGTGCTTGTTCCAGGGAATGTCGTTCTTGTTCTGGGTAACAGCCTCAATTGTTGCAGACATGATAAAACCCTTCTAGAAAATGCTCGTATCGGAAACGCGCTTGGCGATTGCATTCGCGGTGATCAGGAAGATGAAGTTGACCAAGGTGTTGAACAGGCCGATTGCCGTCGAATACGAGTATTGGCCGTTGATAATACCGATTTTGTAGGTGTATGTGGCGATGACTTCGGTGGCCGGCATGTTCAGCGAGTTCTGCATCAGATAGATCTTGTCGAAGCCCACGTTGAGCACGGAGCCCATGTTCATGATGAGCAGGATCGCACATGTCGGCATGATCGCAGGAATATCGACGTAGCGAATCAACTGTAGACGGCCTGCACCGTCGATCTTCGCCGCCTCGTACAGCGATGTGTTCACACCGGCGAGCGCAGCCAGGTAGATGATGGAGTTCCAACCAACATGCTGCCAGACTTCGGAAATCCAATAGACCGCGGTGATGGCGCTGGTGGAGCCCATCAGTGATTCATCACCGAAGAAGCGACCGAGAATGCCGGTACCAGGAGTCAGGAAGATGTTGAGCATGGAGACGATGACCACCACGGAGATGAAGTGGGGCATGTAGGTGATCGTTTGTACGAAACCCTTGATTTTCTTAGAACCGATCTGATTGATCAGCAGGGCCAGAATAATCGGAAAGATGAAGCCCATGACCAGTGTCCAAAGGGAAATGCGGATGGTGTTGGTCATGATCTCGCCAAACAGCGGGTTGTGGAAGAATTCCAGGAAGTATTTGAAACCGACGAATTTGCCGCCGGTCAGGCCTTTGGTCGGATCGAACTCGCGGAAGGCGAGCTGGATGCCCCACATCGGCACGTAGGAGAACAGTCCCACGAAGAACAATGCCGGAGCGGAAAGAATCCACAACTGCCAGTAGCGACGTAAATGGTCGGCGATGCGATCGAGCAGACCTGGTTTCTTGCGGTCGGGAGCCGCTTCCATCGCCACCGTCCGTGCAGCAACGCCTTGCGATGTTTGTGCACTCATGTTGGTCTCCAATTTAGGATGATTGCTAGGGAACAAAAATGCGGGGTCCGGCGGCAGTCACGGGAGAGAAACGAACCCGTGCGATGGACCCCGCGGTATTACTTGGCTACTTGGTGTACTTGTCGTACCACTTCTGCCAAATCTTGATGTTGGCGTCGAGGCCGAGGGTCGGTTCGGACACCTTTTTCACGTAGGCATCCCATTCCTTGTCGATGCCGCCCTTCTGGACCCACTTCGCGATCTGGTTGTTCGCGTAGTTGGAGATGGCGGTGTTGTTGTTTTGCAGGGTGTTGGAGTCCTCGGTATCCGGGCGCACGTAAATCGGTACGACATCCTTGACGCCGTCGACGCGGTTGCGCGCCTCACGAATGGCCAAATCGGACGCAGTGACCTGGTCGGCGTTGGTGTCGTTGACCATCTTCACGTCGTCGCGAATCCAGCCACCGAAGCGGTCCTGCAGGGCGACGGCGCGGGTATCAGGATATTCGGCGTAGGCTTTAGCCTTGTCGATGGTGTACTGGTGGTCGCCGTCATCGGAGACGATATCCGGAATAGAGCCGAAGAATCCAGCCACGGAAAGCTTCTCGCCGTACATGGCGTCGATCACCTTGTAGATGGCGTCCTGGTTGGCTGCGTTCGGGTTGACGGTCAGGCCGGAACCGGAGTAGGCCCAGCGGCAGGCGTCCTGGGAATAATCCCACTTGACCTGGGAGTCGGGCGTGGAGGCGTCCTTCTTCAGCGGCGGCAGGGTGACGTACTGGTCGCCAAGCGCGTTGCCGTATTCGGCGTAGTTGGACCAACCGAAGGAGACGCCGGTCAGCGCGGTCTTGCCGTCACTGACGGTCTGCGAAGTGTATTGCGAGGCGTCGCGGGTGAGCACATCCTTCGGGATAAGGCCCTTGGCCATGAGTCCGTGCAGGTAGGAGACGACGTCCTTGAGCGCGTCGGAGGTGTAATAGCTCTTAACCTTGCCGTTGTCCACATAATAGCCCTGTTCGGAAGCGCCGCCGCCCATGAAGGAGGTGACCACGCCTTCGGAGTTCATCAGCGCCAGAGGGCTCCACAGGCCGAAACCGAGGCTGCGGATATTCATCGGCACCTCATCAGCCTTGCCGTTGCCGTTCGGATCCTGGGTCTTGAATGCATCGAGCACGTTCTCGAGCTCGTCCCAAGTGGTCGGCATCTGGAGTCCCAGCTTGTCCAGCCAGGTCTTGTTGATGAACATGTGAGTGCCGGAAACCTCGTAACCCTTGCCGCGGTCGGAGGGCAGCATGGCGATCTTGGTGCCATCGGTAACGTACTTCGCGGCGCCCGGCTGGGCCTTGAGGAACTTCTTGACGTTCGGCATCTTGTCCAGATGCGGCTTGAGATCCTCGAAATAGGTGCTGTACTTGGCCGCATCCACCATGCTGAACAAGCTCAAGCCAATGTCCGGGAATTCACCGGCGGCCATCTTGGCGCTCTTCTGCTGGCCCCAAGCGTTGTCGGAGACTTCCTGCCACTTGATGGTGCAATCGCAGGCGGCTTCCAGATCCTTGGTGTACTGGGTGTCCTGCATCGGATGGTCGGTCACGTTGCGACGAACCAGAATGTTGACGATTGGCTTGCCGTTCTCGTCTGTGGTGGCCTGCTTGTTGCCGCAGGCGGCAAACGTCGTGACCATAGTCGCGACTGCAGCTATTGATGCCAACAGGCGAACACTTCTTCGTGCCATGATTAGGCTCCTTCTTCCTTGATGTTTCCTCCCCGTACCGATGTAAGACGCACCGGTACGACCCCGTCAGCCACTTGCTTTGTGGTTGTTTCCTTGCGGTGGTTAACGCTATAAATCGTTAATCGTTTAATGTCAAACGTTAATCGTTTATCTCAATAGTTAACACTCTCATCGACCAGTCCACCCAGCGTCGCAAACGTAAACTTCGGCTCCATACTGCCGTTCTTGCAGAACACCGGAATCACCCACATCGCGACACGCCGTTAATCGTATAACGTATGTATCGTCTGTCGTCTGACCGTTGTCAGGCACCAATACCGCCGGAATGGAACAGCTCAGACAAGTCACAAACCTGCATCACGCCATTCATGCTGTTCCATTTCCGGATTCGCGGACTCTCAGGAATCATCGAGTCCGTTGTGCCATGTTCACACGGCCAGACTCTCAACCGCACCGTCGTCGACCTGCACCGGCACCAGCTTCGGTTCTTCCTTGCCGCCCTTGAGCATAAAGGAGAAGACCAGCACGATTGCCACAAGCACGAGGCCGAACATATAGCCGTAGCGCGAACCGTCCACGAAGCCCTGCGCGGCATTGGCACCGCCACCGGCCGCATAGCCGGTCTGGCCCAGGCCCAGCAGGCAGGTGGCCACAGCGGTGGCGATGGCGCCGCACACCTGCTGCATGGTGTTGAGAATGGTGCTGCCATCAGCAGCCATGCGGCCCGGCAACGATTTGAGCGCAGCGGACTGCGCCGACTGCTGAATAAACGGGATGCCCACCATCACGATGATGTGTGCGGCCAAGAACAGCACAACACCCGAGTCAACACCGATGGCAAAGAACAACGCGCCACCGATGGCTGCCATCACCACACCGATCCACACGAGCACCCTCGCACCATGACGGTCGAACAGGCGACCGGCCATCAGCGTGCACACCGCGTTGACGATGCCGCCGGGCAGCATGAGCAGACCGGCGAGCGTAGAGCTCATGCCCAGTCCGCGCTGCAATTCCTGCGGCACCAAATACATGAACGCCAAAGTGCAGGCAAACGAGCAGCTGACCATGATGGCCGGCGTACGGAACGCCGCAATGCCAAGCGCGCGCAGGTCAAGCAGTGGGTCGGCGATGTGCAGCTGACGGTAGGCGTAGAGGGCAAGAACGACTACGCCAATCACCAACAAACCGACTACCGCCACGGAGAAACCCATGTCGCTGATCAGGCTCACGCCGGCCACGAGGCAGCCGAAGCCCAGCGCGGAGGCGACGATGGAAAGCATGTCCACGGCCGGGCGCGTGCGTTCGATTGGGGTGACGAAGAATGCGGCCGTGCAGGCCAGTGCGATTACGGCGACGACGGCGAACAGCGCGAAGATCGCGCGCCAGCTCAGGGCACCGATCAGCGCGCCGGCCAGGGTGGGGCCGATGACCGGCGCGAACATGATCACCAGGCCGGCCACGCCGTTGGCGGCACCGATTTTGTGGGGCGGGAAGACGCGCATGATGGCCGCGTACATGGTGGGCAGCACGATGCCGGTGCTGATGCCCTGCACGATTCGGCCGGCGAGCAGCACGGGGAAACCGGTGGCCACGGTGCATACCAAGGCACCGACGAGGAAGCAGGTCAGCGCGAACAGCACGAGCGTTTTGGCTTTGATCCATTTGAGCATGAAACCCACGCACGGCAGCACCACGCCAATGGCCAGCATATAACCAACGACCATCCACTGTGCGGTGCCGGAGGATACGGAGAACTCGTCCATCAGATCGGGCAGGGCGATGTTCATGGATGTCTCGGACAGCATGCCTAGGAATGCGCCGATGTACAGGCCGAGCATCACCTTATGCGGATGGTCGAAATGCCTGGTTTCGGAAGCGTTGTGGGGGCTATGGGAATAAGCGGTGCCGGATTCGCCGGCGGGCATGATGTTATCGGAAGTTGTCTGGATAGCGGACAACGGAACCTCTCTTGGATTACCTCTCAGATTGCCGTCGCGCGAAAATGTCGTTACGCCCCTAACGTCCGGGCCAACGACGGCAATAAAAAACGCATGGTGTCTGCCATGTGATTTCGGCAGATGCCATGCGATTTTCAAAACAATCCGTCACCGTAATACGATTCAAGATTCTTCGTAAGTCCGCCCAGCGTGTCGCGGGATAAAACGAAGCTCCCTCGTCAGAGGGAGCTCAGATGCGGGCTCAGGCCTCGCGCGAAGCGCTCGGAGCGGCATAAGCCGCGAGAGCGCGAGGAGCGTGGAAGCCTTGCTTTTCGAATTCGTCGGCGATCTTCTGAGCGACTTCCTGAGAACGACCCTTGTCCACCAACGCGATGATGGAGCCACCGAAGCCGCCGCCGGTCATACGCGCACCGTAGGCGCCGTTCTTGCGGGCCACGTCCACGGCGATGTCCAGCTCGGGGACGGTGACCTCGTAGTCGGCGGCCAGCGAATCGTGGGAAGCGTTGAACAGACGGCCCGCAGCCTTGATGTCGCCCTGAGCGAAGGCACGCACGAAGGAACGCACGCGCTCGATTTCGGTGACGACGTGGCGCACGCGCTTCTTCATGGTCTCGTCAGGCAGGGCGTCAAGCGTTTCCTTGAGGGCCTGGAACTGGTCATCGGCCTTGGAGATGCCGTCGGCGGTAACGCGCAGGTTGGCCACACCGAGAATCTTGGCGGCTTCCTCGCAGGTGGCGCGACGCTGAGCGTACTGGCCATCGTTGAGCTGGTGCGGAGCCTGGGTATCGACCACAAGCAGCTCGAGGTTGTACTTGTCGAGGTCGAACTCCTGCTGGGAGACGTTCTCCAGCGGGGTCAACTCCGGGCGGCAGTCAAGCAGCAGCGCATGGCCGGCGGTGCAACGCATGGAAGCGTTCTGGTCAAGACCGCCGGTGGAGGCACCGGCCATCTCGTTCTCGGACTTGATGGCGGCGTTGATGAGGGTCACACGGCCGGCGTCGGAATCGCCGTAGCCGAGGCCGTACACGTCGTCCAGAGCCAGAGCGGTGGAGCAGGTCATGGCGGCGGAGGAGCTCAGGCCGGAGCCCAGCGGCACGCAGGAGACGAAGGCGGCATCAAAGCCCTTGACCTTGTCGAAACCAGCCTGACGCAGCGCCCAGGCCACACCGGTCGGGTAGGCGGACCAGCCGTCCACGCCACGGGCCTTGAGGCCATCGAGATCAGCTTCGGCGACCTTGTCGGGAGCCACGCCGGAGACGACGCGAACCTTGGTGTCTTCGCGCGGCTTCAGGGCGATGAAGGTGCGGTGCGGCAGAGCGATCGGCAGGCACAGGCCGGCGTTGTAATCGGTGTGCTCACCGATCAGGTTCACACGGCCCGGAGCAGCCCACACGCCCTCGGGCGCAGCGCCGTAGGTGTCGACGAACAGCTTGGTAGCTTGCGAGACGCCTTCCTCATGGGTCAGCGGCTCAATGAATTCAACAGCAGTCATTGATGTTTTCTTTCTATCAGTCGGCGATGTCGATGGAGCCGAGCTCGTGGAAGCGCTTGGCGATGAGTTCCGGCGTGGTGTCGGAGATCCAGGCGGCCATGCCGGATTCGGAGCCGGCGAGGTACTTGATCTTGTTGGCGGCGCGGCGGAAGGAGAAGAACTGCAGGTTCAGGCGGTAGTTCTCGCGGCGGGCGTCGTGGATCGGGGCCTGGTGCCAGGCGGCGATGTATGGCAGGTCCATGCCCTTGCCGTCGCCCTTGTCGAAGAAGGCGTTGCCGCGCTTCAGGAGGTGCGAGTACATGGAGGCGAGGTCCCAGCGTTCTTCGTCGTTGAGCTGGTCGAGGGTGAGCACGTCGCGCACCGGGGCCACGTGCACCTCGAGGGGCCAGCGGGCGGCGGCCGGCACGTAGGCCACCCAGCTGTGGTTGCGCATCACGATGCGCTCGCCGGCCTCAATCTCGGCATTCATCAGGTCCTTGAGCAGGTTGCCGCCGGTCTTCTCGTGGTAGGCCTCGGTGTGCTGCAGTTCCTTCTCCATCTTCGGAGCGATGAACGGGTAGCAGTAGACCTGACCGTGCGGGTGGGCCAGGGAGACACCGATTTCGGCACCGTGGTTCTCGAACGGGAAGATCTGCTCGATGCCGTCCATCTTGGAGATTTCGGCGGTGCGGAAGGCCCAAGCCTCCACCACCGTGCGCAGACGGGAGACCGGAAGGTCGGCCGGCAGACCGGTTTCGTTCGGGTCGAAGCAGATGACTTCGCAGCGGCCGGCGGCGGGCTTCTGCTCCCACAGCGGGTTGCCGTCCACGAACTTCACGGAGTCGTCCTCTCCGGGCACGCGCACCATGGAGGGGAAGCGGTTTTCGAACACCACGACGTTGTAGTCGGTGTCCGGAACCTCGCCGTCCTGATACGGGTCGCCGGGCTTGCGGGCGGCCAGCGGGTTGCCCTTGGCTGTGGCGCCGGGGCCGGCGGTGATCGGGCGGTTCATGCGGGCGGTGGCCATCGGGATCCAGTCGCCGGTCAGCGGGTCGCGGCGCATCTGAGGGGCGGCGTACGGCACTTCGTTGCCGTCGGCGTCCAGGTGCGGGGCGAAGCGGTAGTCCAGCGGACGCGGATCGTTCAGCTCGCGGGTCTTCTTGCCGGAGACGTACTCCGGATCATCGTCGAGGTAGAAGAAGTCGCGTCCATCGGCCAGCTTGGTCGGTGTGATGCGGATGTGCTCCTTCGCGTATTCACCCGGTTCGTAGTTGGCAAAATCTGCCATGATCACTCACTTTCCTCAGTTGGCTCGGTCTGGTGAGCCAGAACGAGTTCCTTAACCAAATCTTTAGTTTTGGCGGCGGAATCGGGGTCGAGCCCGTCGTCGGTGATGACCGTGTCGACCTGATCGAAGCGCGCGAACAACGACAACGACGTGCAGCTCCACTTGGTGTGATCGGTCAAAACTATGGTGCGATCGGCGATGTCCATCATCGCCATATCGGTTGCGGCCTCCAGCGAGTTCGGCATGAGGAAGCCACGGGGTATCGACACGGAGTGCGTGCCGAGGAATACGGTGTTGACGCGCAGGGATGCGACGACCTTGTCGGCGATCGGCCCCACGAGGGAGTTCGAACGCGTGATCACACCACCGGTGACGATAACCTCCACATCCTTGGATTCAAGCGCCTGGACGAGCTCCGCCACTGGAATCGAATTGGTGAGGATGGTGATGCCGCTGGATTGCTGCGATTCAAGCAGATGCTGGGCGAATACGTAGGCCGTGGTGCCGCCGCCGATGGCGATCACGTCTCCGGGTGCCACGTATTTCACAGCCTCTTGGGCGATGGCGTCCTTGAGTCCGATGTCCATTTGGGACTTCACGGAGAACAGGGGCTCGCTCAACAGGGTACTGGTGGTCACGGCACCGCCGTGGACACGATTGAGCAGACCCTTATCGGCCAACTCCGCGATATCGCGGCGGATGGTCATCGCCGAAACTCCCAGCTCCTTGGATAGTGCGGTGATGCGCACAGCACCGCGTGTGCGCAGCCTGCTCAAGATGAGGTGCTGACGTTGTGACGAAATCATACGAACATTATCGCACACAAAAGCTCACAAACAAAACCGTGTTGAGCGTTTTCCGCCAAAGTTTGCGTTCGCATCGTTCCATTTAAGGCCTGGCGGCTCTTCAACGCCGCCGAATCGCGCAAAATCGCACATTCGACGACACATATGCAGCGAAACCAACCGAAAACTCCGTACCCGAGCCAGCGGCAAGACCCCGCCTATCATGCACGATCAACTGTGCACACCCTGCTGGCTTCGGAGCGCTCCAAGTGAGAGAATGGGCGTTATGACTTACGTTATCGACAGCTTCTGGCATGACGCCGTGAACAAGGCCACCACCGACCTGTTCACTTTCGGATACAAGCACATCATCAAACCGAACTTCGTGTTCAACCATAGGCCCGACGAGGCGCACGACCAGATGATCGAATTCTGTCATGTGGTCAGGCATCTTCCGCCGCTGCTGTTCGCCGAGCGCACGATGCTCGACTACACCGACCCCATTCTGGAGACGAATGTGATGGGCATCGACTTCTCCAACCCGTTCGGCCTGTCGGCCGGCCTCGACAAGAACTGCGACATGCCCGTGGTGCTGGACAACGCCGGTTTCGGCTTTGAAACCGTCGGTTCCACCACGTCCCGCCCCTGCCCAGGCAATCCGAAGCCCTGGTTCCACCGCCTGCCCGAATACGATTCGATGATGGTGCACGTGGGTCTCGCCAACATCGGTTCCGACAAGGTGATCGCCCGCGCGGAACAGGCGTGGACGCAGGCGCGGCAGATGCAGATCTCCGTGTCCATCGCACGCACCAACGACGATCTGTGCGGGGATCTGGACGAGGGCATCGAGGATTATTGCATCTCGATGCGCCGCGCCGCCGGACGCACCGCCATGGTCGAGGTGAACGTCTCCTGCCCGAACACCCACGTGGGAGAACCGTTCACGGCCTCCCCCGAATCGCTCGACCGACTGTTCACCGCTTTGGACAAGATTGAGCGACCGCAGCCCACCCTGGTCAAGATGCCGCTCAACAAGCCATGGGCGGAATACAAGGAACTGCTGGATGTGCTCGCCGAGCATAATGTGCAGGGCCTGTCCCTAGCCAATCTGCAGAAGGACCGGACCGGTCTCGAGATTCCGCGCGACTGGGAGGGAGGCCTTTCCGGCGGCCCGTGCACCACAGCCAGCAACGCGCTGGTGCGCAAGGTATATCAGGAATACGGCGACCGCTTCGTCCTCGCCGGCATCGGAGGCATCTTCACTCCGGAGCAGGCATACGAGCGGATCCGCTCCGGTGCAAGCCTGGTCATGTTCATCAGTTCGCTGATGTATCGCGGACCGCAGCAGATCACCGTGCTCAAGCGCGGCTTGGCCGAACTGCTGCGCCGCGACGGCTTCGAGCACGTGTCCGACGCCGTCGGCGTGGACGTACGGTAACTGGCACCGGTGCTCCTGTACTTGCAGGCTCCCCTGACAGGGGGAGCCAAAACACAATCAACGAGCTACTGACGCAAGACATTAGTGGCTACTAGTAGCCACTAGTAGCCACTAGTACCTATCAGAACGCGCCGCGGATGTACTGCGGCTGGTAGGGAGCCTCGGTAACAGGAACGCCGAGCTTGTTGGCGGCGCGCAACGGCCAATATGGGTCACGCAAGGCAGCGCGACCGATCTCCACGGCGTCCGCCTGGCCACGGGTCAGGATCTTGTTCGCCTGCTTCGGCTTGGTGATGAGGCCCACGGCAGTGGTGGGCACCCCGGCCTTTGCTCGCACCTGCTCGGAGAACGGCACCTGATAATTGTCCTTCACCGGAATGGATACGCCGGGGATGATGCCACCGGTGGACACATCCACGAGGTCGACGCCATGCTCCTTGAGCATCTTGGAGACCACGATGGTCTGGTCAAGATCCCATCCGCCAGCGGCCCAATCGGTGGCGGAGACGCGCACCAGTACCGGCATGCTCTCCGGCACGGTGGCACGCACCGCATCCACGACCTCCAGCAGGAAGCGGGCACGGCCTTCCAGCCCACCGCCGTATTCGTCCGTACGCTCGTTGCACAGCGGGTCAAGGAACTCGGAGATCAAGTACCCATGGGCCGCGTGAATCTCAATGGCCTGGAACCCTGCCGCCACAGCGCGGCCTGCAGCCGCCGCGAATGCTCCCACAATGCCGTGGATCTCATCGACGGACAGTTCGCGAGGCTTGTTCAGATTGCCGAACTCAATCGGCGAAGGAGCCACGGTAGGCCAGCCGCCCGCTTCCTCGGGCACGCTCTGCCCCTCATATCCGACCGGGAAGCAGCCGGTGGACGCCTTGCGCCCGGCATGATTGAGCTGCACGGCGGCAACGGCGCCAGCGTTACGGATGCCGTCCACAATCCAGCGCCATGCGTCGATCTGCGCGTCCTCCCACAGACCCAGATCGCACGGCGAAATGCGGCCTTCCGGAGCCACGGCGGTCGCTTCGGCGATGATCATGCCGAAACCGCCGAACGCGCGGGACACGTAATGCTGGTAGTGGAACGGCGTGGGCTTGCCGTCGCGGGCAAACGCGGAATACGTGCACATTGGCGGCAGCCAGATGCGGTTGCGCACGGTCACATCGCGCAGCCCCATCGGGGTGAACAGTCCGACCTTGTTCTTCTTGCCCTTATCGGATTCCTTAGCCACGTTCTTGCCTTTCTTCTCTGTTTTGCCGCTCCTGGCAGCTGCGCCGCCGGCCTTGCCATTGGACTTGCCATTGGACTTCTTGCCGGAGCCTTTACCCTTCGTCTTGCCCGCATCGCCGTTCAGCGTATCCGCACCCATACCATCCGAATCAGATGCCGCCAACGTCACCGCTTTGAGCTCCGGGACATCGAATCCCCTGAAATCGAAATTGTTGTGCGTCAACGTATCGCCGCCCATGAATCCCCTCCATTAACCGGCTGAGATTGCGGATACCGCCGGCCAAAGTATGTTGTATCGCATTTATTGTAAAACGGGCGTCACCTCAATGAGGCAACGCCCGCAAACTATGTAATTGGCCTTTACAATTCGATCGGGCCGCTAGTGGTCTGCACCAGAAGTTCGCAGACGAATTGGCTGCTGCGCAGTCCCCTATACGTCCGGCTCCCCTTGCAGGGAGCCGGACAAGGCACACGCCAATGATTCCGTCACTGGTCGTCCGAGGAGCTTTCGCTTGACGTGGAGCCGCTGTTCGTGTTGTTCGAGGTATTGGAATCGGAATTCGAGTTGTTCGAATTATTCGAATTGCTTGAATTGTTGGAGTTATTCGAATTGTTTGAACGCTGCGTGTATGCACGTCCACCGATGCCCAACGTGGTGCCGCTGGCCGTGTACTTGGCCACCGGCTGCCCATAGTCGTTGTCGATCGGCAACTGCTTCTTGTCCGCATAGGCGTTCAGGAAGTTGCGCAGTGCAGGGGCGGCGATGGTGGAACCATCCCAGTAGCTGTTGTACACGCCGTTGATGCTCATGTTGGCGATACGGTGTGCGTACGGGTTCTGGGCGTCGCCGACCACGGCGAACGTAGCAATCTGGTTCGGAATGAACGAACCACTGGAAACCGCCAAATCCTCGGAGGTACCGGTCTTACCGAACGACTTGCGCCCGTTGTTGAGCTGGAAGTTGCGGCCTTGACCGTCGGATCTGGTCACACCTTGGTTCAGCGTGTAGGCCAGCGTCTGGATGATGTCCTTGTCTACCGCCTGATGGCAATTGGCGGACGGCACCTTGAGCTCCTGGCCGTCGCCATTGGTCACCTTGGAGATGGCGATAGGGTTGCACTGCACGCCGTTCGCTGCATACACGGCGAAGATGGAGGCCATGGTCAGCGGGGAGACGTTGACCGAACCGATCATCATGGACGGCGTGAAGGATGCGGTCTTGTCGATGGTCTCGCCGGTTTTGGCGTCATGGTAGCCAAGCTCGGTGGCGGTGTCCGCCACCTTGCACAGCTTCATGATGGAGCCCATCGAAGCTTGGGTGGTGTTATGCGAACGCACCAGACCAAGGAACGGGCTTTCAGGATTCACCGTGGTGCCGAATGCATTCTGCACCTTCCAAGAATCGGCGCCGCCAGTGTACCGGTCGCAGGCGAAGTCGGTCGTCGGATACACGGTGGCCGTCTGCAGGTTGTCGTTGATGGAGTGTCCGGCCTCCATCCACGCCACCAGATTGATGGGCTTCCACGAGGAGCCGATGGTCCAACCGGAGCCGCCGCCGTCCGCAAGATCGACAACGTAGTTCTGGCTGGTCTTCGTCGGATCGTTGGCTGCCTCAGGCGTGGCGTCATAATACCGGTTCAGACCAAAGCCGAGCACTTCGCCGGTACCCGGCTTGACAGCGGCCATCGCGATTTCCATGCCGCTGGAATCGTTCGGTGGAATCGTGTTGCGCGCAGTGTCCATCAGCATGGAGTTGGCGTCCACGTCGAGCGTGGTGACGATCTTCAGGCCACCTTCCTGCAGCAACTTGTATCGCTCTTCCTGGGTCTTGCCGAATTCCTCGGAGTTCTGGATGCGATGCACCACGTAATCGCAGAAGAACGCGTAGTCGCCGGTATCCTGGCAACCGACATTCACATTCTGTACTTTCAGCGTATCCTTCAGCGGAATGGCCTTGTCTTTCTTGGCCTCTTCCTGCGTGATGTAGCCTTCCTGAGCCATCAGGTCGAGTACGATGTTGCGCTGCTTCTCACTTTCCGCCTGGTTGCTTTCAATCAACGGATCGTATTGGTTCGGGTTCTTGGTGATCGAGGCGATGGTCGCCGCCTGAATCGGGGTCAGTTCGGAAGCGGACGTGCTGAAGTAACGCTGGGCCGCAGTCTCCACACCGTACAGGTTGCTGCCGAACTGGGCGATATTGAGGTATCCCTGCAGGATCTCCGCCTTGGAGTACTTCTTCTCCATCTGCACGGAGATGAGCATCTCGCGGATCTTTCGGGCAATGGTGTCCTCGGTGGCATGGTACTGGGCGATGGAGTCATCATCCTCGATGGCCTGCATGAGCAGCACGTTCTTGACATACTGCTGGGTCAGTGAGGAGCCACCCTGCTGGGATTTCTTCAGCATGTAGGTCTGCACAAAGGCTCGCATCACGCCCTGCACATCCACGCCGGCATGCGACCAGAAGCGGCGGTCCTCGCGCGCCACCACAGCCTGCTGCATGGCTTTGGAGATGTTCTTCAGGGGCACCACGATACGGTTCTGGTTGTAGAACGTGGCGATCACGGTCGTGCCATCGTTCGCATACATGGTCGACTTCTGCGGCAGGTTAGTCACGTCGAAGTCCACGTTCTCCACCTTCAACGAGGGGATGACCGCCTTGGCGGCCTTGTTCGCGCCGAACACACCCGGCACGAACAGCACGCTGGCCACCACGCCGCCGGACACGGCAAGCATGATGTACGCGAGCAGGAGGACAAACACACGACGAACTGTCAGGGACTTCTTTTTGGGCATGGGCCCCATTCTAAATGGCCCGGCGTACCAATCCAATGGCCCGCCCGCGTATCCAGTCAATCATCACAAGAACCGCACTAGCGTAACGTTTGCTGGACATCAGCCGAATACGCCGGGCCAATCATTTCGTCAACAAAATTGACATTTGCTTGCAGACTACCCCTCAGTCGGCTTCGCCGACAGCTCCCCTGACAAGGGGAGCCTGCGCATATCTATGCAACGTGCACAGCTAGTATCCCGCATCATTAATTCGTAATTATATTTTTCGGCCCCCTTGTCAGAGCTGGCCCGCAAAGCGGGACTGGGGGGCAGTCATTTCGTCAGCACAATCAGCGTCGTGAGCGGCGAATCAGCATACCCGGCTGGAAGATGATGATGGAGCGGCCATCGCGCGCGATCCAGCCGCGGTTCGAAAAGTCCATAAGCGCCTTGTTCACGGTCTCGCGACTGGACCCCACCAGCTGCGCGAGCTCCTCCTGCGTCAGGTCATGCGGCACTTTCAGCCCCTGTTCCACAGGCTCACCGAAGCGGGAGCCCAGATTCAGCAGGGTTTTGGCGAGTCTGGCGGGCACGTCCATGAAGACCAGATCGGAGATGCGCTCGTTGTTGGCCCGCTGGCGATTGGCCATGACCTGAAGCATGTCGATGGCCACGCGCGGATGCTCATCCAGCCAAGCGAACAAGGCATCATGTTCAAGCGAAACCACCCGCGTGCCATGGCTCATCGCCACGGCCGACGCTGTACGCGGGCCGCCGTTCGGGTCGAATACGGGAATCTCTCCCAGCACCTCGCCGGGGGCATGGATGGACAGCAGCTGCACGCGGTCGTCGGTGGATGTGCGGATCAGCTTGACACGGCCGCGCTCGAGCAGATACATGCGATGGTCCGTATCGCCTTCGGAGAAGATGTAATCGCCCTTGTCAAAGACCGCACGTTGCAGATGCGGGATGAGCTCCTCGGCCTCAGCGGGGGAAACCTGCTTGAACAGTGCCGTCTGCAGCAGAATGTTCTCCTCGTCGGAGAACATGTTCGGAGTCTCTACGCCCATCGCACCGTCCTTATTGCCTTACGCCACCTTCGGCCACTCGCACTATTGTAACGCGCCTCACACGAACCGTCAGGATTTGTTCACCAGCGACTGACGCGGCTGCCCCGGCCGATCTGGCCGGCCACCGGGCTCACCGCCCCGCTCGATGAGCCACGCGAGCAGATGGTCGATGACCTGCTCCCGGCGCAGCCCGGTCTGGCTTCTGAGCGGATCGACCCGTTTCACAACGGATTTCACCGCCTTGTCCGACATCTTCTCCCGACTGGTGTTGAGCACCTCGCCCATAGCCACGGCATCGATGTCATAAGCCAATGTGACATGATGCAGCACGGCTCCGGTAACCGCGCCGACCGTCTGGCTCTCGGCCCGCCCGTCCGCACCTGTTCCTTCAGAGGACTGCCGCGCCCCATCGCCCCGCACAACAGGGAACCTGCGTTGCGCCGCTCCCCCGATTTTGCCGTATTGTGAGGCGATGTCGTTCAGCCCCGAGAATCGCACGTCGAGTTTCAGCTCCCGCAACGCTTCGACCAGCCACCAGTCGCACAGTCGATAGGATTCCTCGATGCTGACGCCTTGCACGAAGTCAAGCGGCGCGTACAGGGAGTAGGTGATGGTGTTGCCAGGTTCGATGAACATCGCGCCACCGCCGGTGCATCTGCGCACCACGCTGAATCCGCGCTGCTTGGCGATGTCAAGGTTCACTTCATCGGGCGCCGACTGGAATCGCCCAATCACCACCGCAGGAGCCGCCCATTCCCAGATGCGCAGGGTCGGAGGCCGCAGGCCGGATGCGACCTCGCGCGCCCAGGTCTCATCGATTCGCATCTGCTCAGCGGGAAGTCGCGGCTGATCATGGATGACGGTGAGCTGCGGCAACAACTGCGCCCAGCGGGATGCGTAGTTCGCTTGATTGTCGGGCAGAACGCCGGCTGCCATTGCGGAAACGCTAGGTACCGCAGAGTGCTGAGCGGAGTCCTTATATATAGAGTCCTTATATATAGGGTCTTTGCGAATAGGAGCCTGCGGCATTACCGAGGTAAGCGATGCTGTTGACGCCACCGAGTGGCGCATGATCTGCTCCAAAGCCCGGGTGAAAGCGGTTTCGATGGCTTTGGCATCCGTGCCGATCAGATTGCAGTCAGGATGAGAGTCAATCACCGATTGCACTGACGCTCCAGCGACGAGCGCCTGTTCGATGGCCTGCAGGAACCCTGCCGACGCCAAGTCGTCCGACGCCTCCACAAAGAAATCGCCATCCAGTTTGCACGACCGCACGGCACCGTTTGGCCGCGCAGCACTATTCGATTGCACAGCACTATTTGGCGGCAGGGCACTGTTCGGATGAGTAGTACCGTTTGGCTGCATATCACCATCCGATTGTGCACTGCCATTCATCTGCAAGGTCACATTGACAGCCACCAACTTGCCGCCCGGCGTTTTCGCTTCACCTCGGCCCATTATCGTTTCGCCCACGATGCCCACCATAGCAAACAAACAAATCCGCCCATCCCCGGGACTGGGGATGGGCGGATGAGCAATAAGCGGACGCGTGTCAGATGCGGGCCAGAATGTCCTTGCCGACCTGGTCGGTGGTGCGCACGGTGGAACCGAGCTCCTCGATGTCCGCCTCCACAGCCGCATGAATCTTCTTGGCCGCGTCGTCGAAGCCGAGATGCTCGAGCAGCATGGCCGCCGACAGGATTGCGGCGGTCGGGTTGGCCTTGTTCTGGCCGGCGATGTCCGGAGCGGAACCGTGAATCGGCTCGAACATGGACGGATACTCGTCGGACGCATTGATGCAGCCGGAAGCGGAGTATCCCACGCCGCCCACCACGGCACCGGCTTCGTCGGTGATGATGTCGCCGAAGAGGTTATCGGTCAGAATCACGTCGAAGCGGGACGGGTTCGACACCAGGAAGATGGTTGTGGCGTCGATATGCAGGTAGTCGTGGGTGACCTCGGGGTATTCCTCGGCGACCCTGTCCACGATGCGCTGCCACATATCGCCTGCATTGACGAGCACGTTCTTCTTATGCACCAACGTCACATGCTTGCGGCGCTTCATGGCGAGCTTGAACGCATAACGCACCACGCGCTCCACGCCATAGGCGGTATTGATGGACACCTCGGTGGCCACCTCGTTCGGGGTGCCGCGACGGACCGCGCCGCCTGCACCGCAGTACAGGCCTTCGGTGCCCTCGCGCACGACCACGAAGTCGATGTCACCAGGGTTGGCCAGCGGCGAGGTGACGCCCTTGTACAGCTTGGAAGGACGCAGGTTCACGTACTGGTCGAGGTCGAAACGGAGCTTCAGGAGCAGGCCGCGCTCCAGAATGCCAGCCTTGATGCGCGGGTCGCCGACCGCACCGAGCAGAATGGCGTCGTTGGCCTTGATGCGCTCCTCTTCCTCCTCCGGAAGAATCGAGCCATCGCGCAGATACCGTTCGGCACCGAGATCGAACTGCTCGTATTCGAAGTCCGCGACACCTTCAGCGGCTTTTTCCAAGGCCTTCTGCGCCCACGGGGTGACTTCCTTGCCGATGCCGTCTCCAGGAATGACGGCGATTTTGTATGTCTTTGCCATAGTTCAAGGAGCCTAGTCGCGTGGTCATCTGATGACCCGAACCGGCTCAGCTGGTGGACATGGCCACAGTCCACGGCCGTAGTTCACAGCCGCAGTCCGCGGCCGCAGCCCACAACGTTGGCGGCTTAGTGAGCGATACCCATCACGCCCAAGCACCAAGCATTCTCATAGGAGACTTCCTCCCACTGCTTGTATCGCCCGGAAATGCCGCCGTGTCCGGCCTCGACCTCTATTTTGGCCACCGCATCCACACCGGCCGACTGCAGCCGCGCCAGCCATTTGAGCGGTTCGACATACAGCACGCGCGTATCGTTCATCGACGTGGTGATGAAGATGCGGGGGAACCGGGAAGCGGGCGCACCGGACTGAGCGGAACCTCTGACGCCATCCTCAGCACCAGCAGCCTCAGCACCAGCAGCCCCAACCACCGGCACAGGCACGTTCTCATAGGGCGTGTACGTTTTCATATACGCATACACGGCCGGGTCATGCAGCGGATCGCCCCATTCATCCCATTCGGTGACGGTCAGCGGCAGGTCGGGGTCGAGAATCGACGTGAGCGCGTCCACGAACGGCACATCCGCCTCAATACCCGCATAGCATTCCGGTGCCATATTGGCCACCGCACCCATCAGCAGGCCACCGGCGGAACCGCCGTTGGCCACTGTGCGACGCGGATCGGCCAGACGGGCCTCCTGCAGAACGCGCGTGGCATCGACGAAATCCTCGAACGAGTGCTTCTTATGCAGGCGACGGCCTTGCTCGTACCAGGCGCGACCCATCTCACCGCCGCCGCGGATGTGCGGCACGGCATACAGCACACCGCGGTCGAGCATGCTCAGACGAGCCACGGAGAATCCCGGGTCTGAGGAAATCTCGTACGCACCATAGCCGGTGATGAACATCGGGGAATCCTGCGCAGGGAAGTCGCGCCGCCACACCAACGACACTGGAATGCACTCCCCGTCTCGCGCGGTGATCCATACGCGACGCTCCATATAGTCACGCGGGTCGAAATCACCCAGCACGGTGGCGCGTTTGAGCAACGTGTCCTGCCCGGTGGCAGGGTCAATCTCATGCAGTTCGCCCGGACGGGTGTAGCTGGCGAACGAGTACCGCATGCGAGGCGCGTCATAGGAGGGATTGCCGCCGGTGCCGATGGTGTACAGGCGCCGGGTCTCGCCGGGAAGGTGGTCGTCGCTGGCCCCATCGAATGATGCGGTGTGATCCGTTGGCACGGCGGTGGGTTCTGTGCCATCGATGGACTGCACGGCACCATCCGCGTCGCCGGGCACATCGTCGTCCTGCAGATCCTGCCACAGCCGTTCACCATGGTCACCCGTCTGGTCGGACTGATCGGCGGCCACCAGATCCCAATCGTTCTCCAATGACGGCGGCAGCAGTTCCGTGAACCGCCACGGGCGTCCGGCCAGGAAATCCTCAGCGGCGGCCTGCTTGGTCATGTACGCCACATGCGGCTGGCCGTCGGAACGGTAGCTCAGCGTGACAAAATACCTATGCAAGCCGATGCCTTCAATGCCCAGACCGTGCGCACCCTGCAGAATCGCGGGATTCGCCGGATTGAAATAGGCCTCGGTAATCGGTCGGTCAGGTTCGCCATGCTCACAGCCATACGGCGAGCCGACAGCCACGCATACGCCTTCACCCAGACGGTATGGGGGCCGATGATTGCGCATGTCGATGACGTCGATTTCGAAATTCGGATTATCGGCGTTGTGGTACACCACCGCCAGAGGCACATCCTCGCCGCCTTCGCCGGCGCCCTCGAAGCATGCGAAGCTGACATCGTATTCCACGTCTTCCTTGCGGGGGATGAACGGCTGGAACTCGCCATCCGGCGTATCCACCGGCAGCATCCATACTTCGGTGCTGGTTTTCGAGCCGGTGCCGATCACGATGCTGCGCTCGTCGAAGCTGATGCCCGCCCCGACCCAGAACTTCTCGTCCGCTTCGCGGTACACGCAGACGTCCGATTCGACCGACGTGCCCACATGATGCCGCCAGATTGCGCACGGCCGCCAGGAGTCGTCGAGCTCGGTCCAGAACACCCACTGCCCGTCCGGAGTGAAGCAGGCCCCGCCGATGCCGGGAAACACTTCCGGCAGTTCCACCGGCTCACCACCCTGCGCGAGCGTGGCATCGAGGTCGCGGATGCGGAAATCGTAGCGTTCGTCGCCGCGCAGATCCACACCGTAGAGCATCCATCGTCCGTCATGGCTCAGATCCATGCCGCCGAGCCGGAAGAAGTCATGCCCCTCGGACTCCACGTTGGCGTCGAACACCACCTGCTCGCCCGGCATCGAACCGGGAGCGCCTTGCGGATCGACCTCCGGCGGGTCCCAATCGTCGGCGCCGCGCACCGGCATGCGGCACTGCACACCGTACTGTTTGCCTTGCTGGGTGCGCGTGAAGTACCAGTAGTCGTTGATGCGCGTGGGAACGGACATGTCCGTCTCCTCCACATGCGCCTTGAGCTCCTCGAACAATGTGCGCCGCAGCCCTGCCAGATGGGCCATGCGCGCCTCGCAGTATTTGTTCTGCGCGGCCACATAATCCCGCACATCGGCGGATTCCTTGTCGCGCATCCATTCGTAATCATCGTTGAACACGTCGCCGTGGAATTCACGGCGCTTGGGTTCACGTTTGGCCACTGGCGGCGTCGGCGTCATCGCTGCGCCTGATTCGGTCATTTCAGTCATATCACGCGATTGTACGCGCCGGTAAGGGACGAACCGGCACCGTCAACGACCCATACCACGCAGAATACGGACCAATCTGCGTTACAAGCCGCTAATCCGCGTTCTTCGCGTGCTCCTTGAGATACGGCAGCATGGTTTTGAGCAGGTTCGCTCCGGTGGTGCCAGTGAACACCGGCACTTCGGTGACCGGCATCGGCTGGGTCGACGTCAATCCCGCGACGGACGCCAGGCCGGGCGCCTCCTTCGGACTGAGCTGACGGATGGCGATGGCCAGCACGCGCCCGGGATACCGTTTGACGATAGTGGCGTACGTGGTGGGGTCCTTCTGACCATCATCGCCCACCAGAATGAACTTCATGTCCGGGAAATCCGCCATCAGCTGTTCGGCGAATTCCAGTTTGTGCTGCGGACCCGTGGGAACGAAGGTCTTGGGCCTCGGATCGAGGTCGCGAAGCAGCAGCGGCCCCTCCGGGAATCCGTGGTCGATGATGAAGTTGCGAATCGCGCTCTCCACATTCCACGGCGACGTGGACAGGTAGAAGAACGGGGCGTCCGGGAACAGGTCGGAGATGCGGGTGAACAGCACGCTCATGCCCGGCACGGAGGCTTTTTTCTTGGGATCGAGGAACAGCAGGTTGTAGGCGGCCTTCCACAGTACCGGGGCCTGGGTAATCATGATCGTGTCGTCCACGTCCGAGATGATGCCCACTTTGGCGCTGGCCGGGATGGTGTACAGATTCGCGCTGACCGGCTTGCGGCCGGGCACACTGTACGAAACGCGATGGATGCCCGCGCTCAGGCGGTGTTCTGCCACCAGATCCAAGTATCCTGCCGAATCGGAGATCGCGTATTCTCCGCTCATGTCGCGGGTGCGATCCACTTTGTCATAGACTTCGGAGACGCCGACCTGCACGGTGTTGAGCGGCGTGCCATCAATGCTGGCCTGCACATGCGTGCGGCCGGCCGGCACGGCCAGCATACCTCGGATGCCGCGCGTCAGCTCGCCGGACTGGCCGTGGGCGGGACCATATACGGTACGGCAGATCAGGCGCGAATAGTCGCCGGTTCCATAGCCCACATACGGTTCCACGCGCGGGAACCAGCCCCATCCGCGCACCACTTCAGCTGACAGATGCGACCACATGCCGAACGTACGAGTGATTGCCCGACGGATGAACCGGGTCAACGGCGGCTTGACTTCAAAGCGCTCCCGCTTCGATGGCGCATCGAATGTGGTGGTCGCCGCGCGCGCAGGAATCGGCACGGTAGGCATGTCGTCCGCCGGCGCAGGCGCACTGGAGTGATGCGGCAGATGCAATGACTCCAGACGCCTGCCAGCGGCTTCAAAATCCTCGCGTGGGCTTCTCATGCACCCCACTATAGGCCATGCATGCTATGAGTCGGCATCAGTCCAGCGGATGAACCGACCGACGAATGCCGACCCCACCGATTGGGCTACCGCACGGATCCATGAGATCCATGCGCGGACCGACCCCGCGTTGTTTTCGCAACATGTTTCACGGATTGTTTCACAACCCGCTCAGCGGATGATCTTGGCGTACTCCTCGGCGCTCAACAGCTCCGGCTCGTCGTCATCGAGCTCGACCTTGAGAATCCAGCCCTCGCCGTACGGGTCGCCGTTGATCACGGAGGGATCATCGGACACGTCGCGGTTCACGTATTTCACTGTGCCGGCCACCGGGCTGATCATGGGCTGCACGGCCTTGGAGGACTCCAGCTCCACGATTTCGTCGCCTGCCTCCACGCGGGAGCCGGGCTCGGGCAGATCCACGAACACGAGCTCGCCGAGCTGGTCAGCCGCGTATTCGGTGATGCCGAGGATGGCAAGGTCCTCATCCGAGCGATCCACCCAGACGTGTTCGTCGGAGTATTCGAGATGCTCGGGAATGTCGAGGTTCAGCGGCTGTTCGTTGTCTTCTGTTTCGCTTGTTTCGCTCATAGTGCCCAGCCTAGCAGCCTACAGCTCCCGCCCGAGCCACTCCTCAGGTTGACTACCCCTCAGACCCGCTTCGCGGGCCAGCTCCCCTGACAAGGGGAGCCAGAAAAGCATCTGCTGACGTAGGAACCGCCACAAAACATGACACGCCTACAGCTCCCGCCCGAGCCACTCCTCGATCATGTAGCGCGCGATGGTGGCACGTCCGGGGGCGGCCATGCGTCCGGAGATCAGCTCGGCGGTGTATTCGTCGCGCGTGACCCAACGGGCGGTCACGGTTTCCGAACCGTCCACATGCACGTCCGTGGTGACGGCGTGCGCCTTGAACGCCATCATGAGCGACGCGGGGAACGGCCACGGCTGCGAACCGAGGTAGCGCACCTCGCCCAAGGTGATGCCGGTCTCCTCCTTGGCCTCGCGCCGCGCCGCGTGCTCGAGGTTCTCCCCCGCCTCCACGAATCCGGCGGAGACGGAGTAGAGCCGTTCGTCCTTCCATGCCGCATTGTGTTGCAGCAGCAACCGGTCATGGCCGTCCACAATCGCGGTGATCACGGCGGGCTCGATACGCGGGAACAGGATCCGGTTGCCGTCCGCCGCATTGCTGCACCGCTGCGCCCAGCCGGCGAGCGCGGTTTCGACCGGCGCGCCACAGGTCGGGCAATACCGCTGCCGACTGTGCCAGATGCTCAGGGTGACGGCGCTGGTGGCCTGCCCGGCCTCGCGCGCATTGGCGTGGGGTGCGAAGCCGCGCAGATCCGCCCAGTCGAACCGGTCGACGGCTTGCTGCAGCAGGGTCGGTTTGGGCTGGCGAGGCTGCTCACCGGCGATGCCGACCGATTCGTCGAACGCATCATCCGCGCCCTGTCCGGCGGAATCCGAGACGCTGAGGTTGCCATCGACGGTACCGGAATCCTCGGTTCCCAATACGCCGACGATTCCAGGGGTCGACGCGCCCGCCGGATTGCCGACGGCGCTGCTGCTGGCACCGGCGGCGGCACCAACGGCGTCTGGCGCCCCGGCTGCACGATTGACGGCACCCGGTTCAGGCACCCGGGAGATGTCGATGGCGACGACGCATTCGCCGCGCACACCGCCATAGGAGCCGAGGAACATGGCCACGGCCTGCGGATACCGTTTGAGTTCCGCGGCGACGTACGCGCCCGGCAAGGTGGCGAGCCGCAGTTTGACGTTCTCATAATCCACCAACTCGCCTTGTCCGCGGGGCACGGCGACCAGTCCGTTGCGCGTGAGGATGACTTTGGTGGCGGGGTCCTCCAGCAGATGCCCGATGAGTCCCGGTTCGCCCCGTCGATCGACTTGGTAGTCGATGTCGCCTTGCGCGAGCGGCAGGAACGGCAGCGCGCGGGTCAGTGCCAATGGTGAGAAATGGATATCAGCGGTCATGCTCTACCTCAGTCCTGATCCTGCACCCGGCGCACGAGAGCGAGCAGCGCACGGGCCACGGTGTCGGGATGCTCGACGGCGCTGAAGTGGCCGCAATCGGGAATGGCGGTGAATGTGGCGCCGGTGATGCGGTCGGCCAGCGGACGCATGACGCCGGGGTTACTGGTGGGGTCGAGTTCGCCGGAGACGACGGCGGTCGGCGCGGTGATGGTTTCGGGTACCTTGCCCATGTCGGGGCGACCGTAGGTCATGCGCTGACGCCATGCGAGGCCCGCAGGGTCCTGTTCGCTGATCCACTGGGTCATGGTGGCGATGAACTCAGGGGATTTCTTGACGGTGGAGTCGCCGTCGGACGGCTTGGCGAAATGCATCACCGGTTCCACGGAGTTGGTCTGTTCGGCGGCGTCCGCCATGGCGAGGCGCGGTTCGCCGCCCACACCGTCGGATGCGGCCATCGTGTCGCACAGGGCGAGGCCGGCCACGGTCTCGGGATGACGGCGTTGGATGTCCATCGCCACATAGCCGCCCATGGACAGGCCCACCCAGATGGCCTGCGTGTATCCTGCGGACTTCACCAGGTCCACGTAGGCGTCCGCGAGACGGTCCAGAGCCTCGGTGTAGGCGCCGTTGGCGAGCCTCGGGCCGGAGTCCTCCGCGCTCGGCACCGGGGACTGCCCGGAGCCGGCCATGTCCGGCGCCCAGATGGGGAACGGGGGGACGTCGTCCAGATCGGCGAAGTCGGCGAGCGCCTTGGCGCATACGTCCCACATGCGGTGATCCACCGGATAGGCGTTCATCAGCACCACCGGCACACCCTCACCCTCGCGATACACATGATTCACCAATTCAATTGCCATAACTACACACTTTCATTCGTTATATACAAACGATCCATATCGGGCTCCTCTGATGACTACCCCTCAGTCGGCTACGCCGACAGCTCCCCTGACAAGGGGAGCCGACCAGGCTTCCGAATATCGGCCCCCTCTGACGAGGGGGCTGTCAGCGAAGCTGACTGGGGGAGAGACCAAACCCGAGCCAACCTGAATAAGCCGGCCAGCACGTTGCCTACAAACTGCTCCTTCACACTCCGGCCCAGGCTAGGGCTTGACGCACGATGCGGCCGTGCCCGTTGACCATCTGGTCGATGAACTTGTCCATCAGGTCGCTCTTGGGATCGACCCATTCCACGTCGAGCGTCTCGTCCTGCGGCTTGCAATCTCCGGCAATCGCCACTACATAGCACAATGCGATGGCGTGCTGACGCGGGTCGTAGTAGTCGCCCAGGCCCGGGGTCGGGAAGAATTCGGCGACCGTGAACGGCTGGAGGGATGCGGGAAGCATCGGCAGCGCGATGTCGCCCAGGTCCTTGGCCACGTTGCGTGCGATGGCTTCGCGCAGCGACTCGTGGAACAGCACGCGCCCGGTGATCAGCGTGCGCTCGATAGAACCGTCGTCCGAGACGCGCAGCAGCGACCCTACCTGCGATATGCGGCCCATGTCATCCGTGCGCACCGGCACGATCTCCACATAGGCGATGGGCATCTGGTGACGCGCGCGGTTGATGTCCGCAGGCCCCAGCCATCCCGGCGGGTTGCCGTGGCCGGAGCCGCCTCCGTGGATGAAATCCTCGGGGGTGATGTTGTCGAATTCACCACGATTGCGATTGGCGTCGAAGTCGCCCTCGGAGGGCACCTCATCATTCAAGACTGGCATGCTTCCCATTATCGCGCGCGACTGTGCGAATGGGCTCCTCTCCCAGCAAAATCTGGGCAAACGTTCGGCCGGCAGCGCAACGCAGGCTGAATTGTTGGGTGGTACTGCCAAGCTTGAGCACAAGCAACAGAAGGAGACCACCATGGCAACCAAGGCCATCACTTCAGCTGATTTTGAGCAGACCATCACCGACAACGAGATCGTGTTCGTGGACTTCTGGGCCACGTGGTGCGGCCCGTGCCGCGCATTCGGCCCGATCTTCGAGGCCGCGTCCGACAAGCCCGAGAACAAGGACATCGCCTTCGTGAAGGTGGACATCGACGCGAACCAGGATCTGGCGCAGGCGGCCGGCATTCAGGCCGTGCCCACGCTGATGATCGCCAAGCAGGGCGAGGTCATCTTCCAGCAGGCCGGCGCACTGCAGGCAGGCGATCTGGACAACCTCATTGATCAGGCCAAGGCGCTCGACCTGGCCGCAGCCAAGGCCCAGGCCGCAGCCCAGCAGCAGGACTGACTCCGCACTGGCCCCCTCTGGCCCCCTCTGACGATGGGACTACCCCTCAGTCCCGCTTCGCGGGCCAGCTCGTCCTGCAAATTCGGACGCGCTACGCGCGGCATTCAACTGGCTCGCCTGTCGGCTCGCACAGCACCTACAAACAGCTCTGCTGTTTGCTTCACGGTGCTGTCCTGACAAGGGGAGCCCCTCACGGCACCGGCCCCCTCTGACGAGGGGGCTGTCAGCGAAGCTGACTGGGGGAGAGACCTCTTCGAGTGGTGTTCTTCCAGCGGTGCACCTATGATGGGTGTAAGTGTGCAGCTCGGCGTATGAAACCTGCACGATGCAAGTAGTTCATATCATGCATAAGTGAATATGCATAATCGAAACCGATGACCGACATCAGCCGCACGTTCGGCGAGACGTTCGGGCTGCAAATCCAAGTCAAGGAGCGTAATGACGAGACACGGCAGGAAGACCTCCCCTTTGAAGTCCCTGAGCATCAGCAAGCGTCAGTGGGCCAAGATCGCCGCAGTGGTGGCCGCCGGAGGACTGATCACCGGAGCCGGATTCGTATCCCGCAGCTTCTACCAGTCGGATGACGCCAAGCCCGTCAATCAGGTCACCGCATTCTCCGCCACCGATTCCGCGGCCTCCCGTTCCGCCACCCGTGGTGCGCTGAACGCCACGGACAAGAACACCACGTTCGTCACCGTGAAGATCAACGGCGACTCGCGCGTGGTGCTCGGCGAGAAGGACGCGATGAAGACCGTCAAGGACGTGTTGGATGCGGGCAACATCACGCTCGACCCGGACGATACGGTCAGTCCCTCGCTCAAGAGCAAGGTAACCGAGTCCACGGTCATCACCATCGAGCGCGCGGGCGCTGACGTGGAGACCACCGACACGGACATCCCGTTCAACGAGGTCCGCAAAGAGACCGACAGCCTGCCCAAGGGCACCGAGAAGGTGGAGACCGAGGGCCAGAACGGCGTGATGGAGACCACGTCGCTGGTCACGCGCAGCGGCGACAAGGTTATCTCCTCCAACGTGTTCACGTCGTGGGTCAAGAAGGCCCCGGTGGACAAGGTGGTGCTCGTGGGCACAGGCTCCACGTCGTCCTCCTCTTCGTCCTCGTCAACCTCCGGTTCCTCTGCAAGCCTCGGCACCACTGTGCCGGTGGGCGAGATGCAGACCTGGGCGCATGACTACATGATCTCCAACGGCTACTCCGAGGACGACTTCACCGCCGCCAACTACATCATCAATCACGAGTCCGGCTGGAATCCGACCGCCGCAAACCCGTCCGGCGCATACGGCCTGCCGCAGGCGCTGCCTGGCAGCAAGATGGCTTCCGCCGGTGCCGACTGGGCCACCAACTACCAGACCCAGTTCAAGTGGTTCCTCGGCTACTGCAACGACCGCTACGGCTCCGTGACCGCCGCCTACAACCACTGGCTGCAGTACAAGAGCTACTGATAGACGCTACTGATCGCCGCGTCATCGCATCGCTTCTGTTGCAAAAAAGCTCGCTGAGCATTGCTTAACGAGCTTTTTTGCAACAGAACAGCAGCAGAACAGATCGATGCGACGCAAGGCAATGCGATGCGATGACGCTGTGACACGCTAACACAGTGGCTGCAACGAACACAGTGATACGGGCAGATAGTCTCGCAGCCACTATCACTGAACCCGACGCACCGTCACTGACACCACCGTCACTGGACGACGATGTCGTCCGAGTTCAGGGATTGGTTTTTGAGCGCGGCATAGTCGTGCGGAGAGGCGGCATTCGCTGCCGCGCCAAGCTCGGCGTTGGACGACTGCACGGCAGGGATATCACCAACACCCTGCGGCCCCATGCCGGCATCCACGCGCTGCATCATGTCACGCCACTCGTCGTATTCCACACCGACGTAACTTACGCCATCCTGATCAAACGCATAGGAGGGGCAGATCGCCGACTGCACCTGAGGCTGCTGTCCATAAAATTTCAGCGCCAACTGCAGAATCGACGACACGTTCATATCCGTGGAAACAGCACCGGCCAGCTCTTGAATCAGCCCCGGAAGCGCCGTCTTAGGCTGTGCCATGATCTTCTGCATGATGGCCAGCAGCACTAGCTGCTGGGCCTGAGTACGAGAGAAATCGCCACCCTGCACTTGATACCGTTCTCGGGTGAATCCGAGCATCTGCTCTCCATTGAGCGTCTGCTCCCCCGCCTTCAGGGACAAGCCGCTGTTGCCGCCTGAGAACGATTCAGGAACATTCACGGTGATGCCTCCGAGATGATCCACCAAACCGGTCATATTGGCGAAATTCACTTCGACATAATGTGAGATCGGCACGCCAGCAAACTCAGACACAGTAGAGATTGCCAGTGCTGCCCCACCATATGAGTAGGCTGCATTGATTTTCTGCACGCCATCCACACCCTCGATATTGACCTGCATGTCACGAGGAATGGAAACGATATCCAACCGGTGGCTTCCTGGATCAACACGAGCAAGCATCAGACTGTCCGACCGTCCATTCTCGTTGCCGGAGCGGGCATCGGAGCCCACCAGCATCATATAGAATGGTTTCTCTGACGTCGCTTCCGATCCAGTGTCAGCATCATCGGGCTTCTGCAGCGACTGCCGGACATCCTTACCTATGCTCAGGCGGTTGTCAAGATTGCGGATATACAGCGCCCCTGCCAATGCGACGGCACCGATCAGTACGGTGAGCACAACCGCCACGGAGATGATCGCATTACGCACAGGATGCTTACGCGACGCCTGCGCCCGTGTCTGCGTATCACGCGCATGTGCAGGCGCATTGGACCGTACCGGGGACATAACCATCTGCCTTCGTATACTGATTCATTCAACCTTGGTTGCTCATAGCAATCATTACAACGATACCTTCTCGCGACCAACCCCATGTTCGCAATTCCATCATGTCCTCACAATAGAGGCACATAGCGCGGCGAACCAGGGGATGCGCGAGAGACGTGCAGAGGTGCAATATGCGCGAGAGACAATATGCGCTGGCGCAAGGCCTCGGGTGATACATTACGTATTGAGTAGATAACGATCTACGGCAGAGAACGATCCAGAGCAGCAAACAGCGCGACTTATGCAACGGCGGACGAGCACCGGCGCGCCCATGCGCAGCATCACGGAGGCGGATCATGACTTTTAACCGGTATATCGCGATTCGCGCGGCGGTCGAAATCATCGGCATGCTGTCGTGTGCGCTGATGGTGGTGATCGGCCACAATCTCATCGGCGTCATCGTCACAGCCGTGGTGGCGGCGATCTGGGCCGGGGGCGAAATCTGGGTGGTGACCGTGCTGAACCGGAAATCCCCGCGTCGCGATGAACTGTCCGACCAACATCAGGGTGCCGCAATGCAGTTCGCACTGTTCATGCTCATCGCGGCATTGGTAGCTCTGGGGTTCATCTACACCGTCTGGAATCTGGTGACCGCTTCGGGCTTGCTGCACATCATCAACCCGATGATGCTGCCAACGCTGGCCATGTGTGCTTTAGCGATATCCGACGTGCGGTATCTGTGGCTTGAGCATGACGGATCGAATGGGGACGATGATGAAGACTAGTCTCAAAATGCATCGTCTGGCACGCGGCATGAAGCAGTCCGATCTGGCTGACCTCATCAACGTGCGCCGCGAGACCATAGGGCGTCTGGAGCAGGGCCAGTATTGCCCGTCGCTGCGGCTTGCCATGGATTTGGCGAAGGTGTTCGACACCACCGTGGAAGACCTGTTCAGCTTCGATGATGAGGCCGACGACACGCCCGAACGCGGTGCAGCTAGGTAAATTCCCGGCAAATTAGACCTCAAACGGCCCGAAATCACTGCAATTTCAACGGTTTTGAACCCACCCACGATCCGCGATGGTGCGCTGCGGTGTGACAAAGGCATCACACGGCGTGATTCCGATGTCACATCCGGAGCATTGCGCGCAATGAGCACCCTTCACAGGCGTCACCGAGGTGAGTAATGTGTGAAGCGTGCAAGGAAATCAGGATGTGTCGGATTCCATGCAAGACGCTTACGGGCTGGTAGCCCTGTTAAGGAGGAAATGAACATGATGAAGAAGATTATGGCTCTGCTGGCCACTGTCGCCGCTGTGTTGGGCTTTGGTTTCGCTGCCAACACCGCTATGGCTGAGGATTACGGCGCCACCGGTTCCGTGACTGGCTCCGTGGCCACTGTGACCTTCACCGGTCTGAAGGCCGGCGCTCAGTACTACGTGCAGGCTGATGATCAGGTTGTCTCCAACGTTGAGCAGGTCGCGCTTAAGGAGTGGGGCCCGTTCACCGCTAAGGCTGACGGCACTCTGACCGTCAAGGTCACCCTCAAGGCCGGCGCCAAGACTGATGTCAAGCTGCTGGACGCCAACAAGACTGTGCTGACTTCCTACACCGTGACCGCTCCGGCCACTGGCAACGGTGCTGCTCCGACCGTCGCTGACACTGGTGCTTCCGTCGCTCCGTACGCCGTGGCCGTTGTGCTGCTGGCTGCTGCCGGCGTGGCTCTGTTCGCTGTCCGCAAGACCAGCGCTCGTCGCTGAATTCAGCTCCAATAGCTGATTAAGCTACTCAAGACCCTGAGGAAACCTCAGGGTCTTTTCTATGCCGTATTCCTCCTTGAACACAAGCCAAATCCAACCATAATCGAATACCAAATCGAGGCGAACCATGAACGTTCTCTTTGTATGCACCGGCAATGTCTGCCGCTCCCCCATGGGCGAGTACCTGCTCCCCCGCTATTTCAACGATCCATCCATTACTGCGGATAGCGCGGGAACCCGTGGATTGTTCGATCATCCCATCGACCCTTCCAGCGCCAAGATCCTCTCCGAACTGGGTATTGATACCACGAACTTCCGCTCGAAGCGTGTCACGCCGCAACTGGCCACGTCCGCCGACCTGATTCTCTGCTTTGAAATCGAGCAGCGCCAGGATATCGCCACCATCGCACCGTTGGCGAGCCGAAAGACGTTCCTGCTGCCGGACTTCGCGAACATGTGCGTCTACTGCGCCAAGGAAGGCTATATCGAGGGCGCTACGCGGCAAGAGAAGCTCGAATCCGTAATTGACAACGCATCGATGATTCGGCCTATGCTGCCCGCTCCCATGGTCATTCCCGACCCCCATCGTCGTGAATTCGCAGCCTTCCAGAAGGCGTACGAGCAGATCTGCCAAGCACTCCGCATCATCACGGACGCCACCAAGTAGCTCTGTCGGCTCCCCTCCCCTTGTCAGGGGAGCCGCCCGCGAAGCGGGACTGAGGGGTAGTATTCGCAATTATTAGTGGTCCGTCTCGCCAATAATTGAGGATCAGCTTCTGTCTCTCTCCCCCAGTCAGCTCCGCTGACAGCCCCCTCGTCAGAGGGGGCCAGCTCCCCTGACAAGGGGAGCCAAATAAAAGGCTCTCACTGAGCAAGTGCTCAGTGAGAGCCTTTTATTACAACTAACGACCTATCAGCGCTTGACGGCTGCGCGCCGCGCAGTGCTGCGCTGCTTCGGGCGCTTGCCGGCAGCCTTGCCCTTCTTGCCGTCGGTGCTGGCGTCATCATCGTAATAGTAGTAGTTGCCCTTATATGCGACCTTCTTGGAATCCTTCGCATAGTTGAAGATGAAACCGCTGACCGAGAGGTTCAGGTTGTCGAGCTGTGCGGCGATCTCACGCAGATCGCGCTTGTCGGTCACGTCGCGGCCGGAGACGATAACGATGCCGTTGCCCATGGCACCGAAGACGAAGGCGTCGTTGGCCACCACCAGCGGCGAGGTGTCGACCAGCACGTAATCGTATTGGGTGAGCGCCTGCTTGATGAGCTCCTTCATGATCGCGGAGTTGAGCAGGGCGGATGCGTTCGGCGGCTTCGGGCCGGCGGGCATGATGTGCAGGTTCGGCTTCCAGTACCGCTGCACCACGTCCTTGACGGCCGCCTGGCCGGACAGCACGTGGGTGAGGCCGGCGTTGCCTTCCAGCCCCAGTCGATCGGCCACGGACGGGTGACGAAGGTCGGCGTCGATCAGCAGCACCTTGGCACCGTTTTCAGCCAGCGCGACGGCGAGGTTCACCGAGCTGGTGGTCTTGCCTTCGCTCGGGCTGGTGGACGAGAGGACGATAAGACGGGCGTTCATGCCCTCGACCGGAGCGGTGAACGAGAGGTTCGTGCGGATACGACGGTATTCCTCGGCAATCGGGCTGCTGGGCTTCGAGATGATGACCGGAACATCGCCCTTGAGCAGATCGTCTTCAGGGATACGGCCCATGATCGGGGCGTCGATGTATTCCTGCAGTTCAAAGGCCTCCTCGATGCGCGTGGAGAAGAGGTCCTTGACCAGCGCCACGATGATGCCGAGAATCAGACCACCGAGAACGCCAATGGCCATGTTCATCGGAATCTTCGGGCTGCTGGGGCCGGCAGGCTCCTGCGCCTGCTGCACCACGGAAAGCGTGACCGGCGACTTGCTGTCGGACGAATACAGGGAGTCCTCCACCACGGTCTTCATGGACTTGGCCACGGCATTGGCGATGGCGGCCGACTGCTTCGGATCCTTGTCTTCGACCTGAATGTTCACGAACGCGGTATCCGTAGGGTTGGTGACCGTCAGTTCATTGGCAAGAGCGCTGACCGACGTATCCAGGCCAAGCTGGTCGATGACCGGCTGCAGCACGGATTCGGTGGTGGCCAGCGTCGGGTAGGACTTAATCTGGTTGGCGATGTAGGTGCCGGCGCTGCTGATGTTGTTGTAGTTGTTATTTTGCGTGGCATCAACGGTTGCCGTGTTGAACGTGGCAAACATCTGCGAGGTAGCCGTATATTTCGGCGGCGTGAGCAATGTGTACGCGCACACAGCGGCGAACACGACCACGAACGTCACGATGACCGAAATGACATGCTTGCGGATAATCCGAATCAGGTCCATGATGGTGATGCCGCTTTCGGCCTGTGCTACGGCAGTGTCTGCAGCATTCTGATTCTGCTGCTGTTCGTTATTTGCGGAAACCAACCGCTTCTCCCTCTCCACATCCAGACTGCTTGAAATGCCCGGATAGCCCGATAGGTGCAATCAGCATGTATCCTATCAGCCCTCATGTACCCTTGCCCTTCAGGAAACGTAGCTGTAAGACTCCCGTCACCATATCGCCACCGTTCCCGCACATTGGGTTGCTAGAGTACTCGAGGCAATCAAGGAGGGGGACATGAGCGATTCCGGCATGCCGACATCGGCCGGACCATCTCAGGTGCGGACTGCAGACAGCGCCACTGTACCAGCGCACGGCAGCCTCGCATCCCGCAACCAGCGTATCGAGGATCCTGCACCGACGACACCGTTTACATCACTGCGCACGCTCACTCCCCCGATGCCATTGCCCCGGTGCTTCACCCCGCATGACCGCTCCGATTACCTGTTCTTCGCCGCTCTGCTCACACTGCCGGTGGACGGCACCGTGCTGGGCTTCTTCCAACCGTTCTGGACGCCGTTGAGCCCGTGGCTGCTGGTGCTGTATTGCTTGACGAATCATCGACTGCTGCGCCAAACAATGCATCGTTATGCACCGTTCGTGATGCTGCCTGTGGTGCTCGTGGTGCTGTCGATGCCGGGTTGGGCGGTATTCGGGCTGCATAATAATGCGGTGGTGATGTCGCTCACCGGAGTGATTGCCGTGCCGGCCACGTTATGCGCGCTGGATATCGCCTATGTGCATAAGCGGCTCAGCTGGCAGGAGTCGGTGCGCGCCATTATCGCCATATATTGGTTCGCTTTTGCCATCGGAATTGTGCAATGGCTATCGATTACATTGCGCTTGGGCAGTGTGCAGGGGTACTTCAGTCATCTGATGTACCGCTCGTATATCATTGCGGGATCTGCATGGGGCATGAGCGGTGCGCGGCCGCAATTCCTGTTCGCCGAGCCGAGTTATATCGGCATGCACCTGTTCGGTATTCTGCTGCCGCTGTTCTGGTTTATGCGCGTCCGCGACCGCATTTTCGCCTCGCGATTGCGGCATCTGATCATCGTATTTGCCGTGGGCAGCGTGCTGATGGGTTCGGGCACCCGTATCGTATTGGATTCGCTGGTGGCACTTATTGCTGTGATTGTGGTTGAAATACATTGGCACAATCGCAATGACCGGCACAAGGGCATATTGCAGCTGATTGGCACTTTGGCCCTGGCTGTGGTGTGTGTTATGGCCAATTCGAGACTTGATTCCATCGTGCATAACGGCATGGAGGGCGATGGCTCGTTCTTCGCTCGCATCTGGCAATCATTGGCACCGCTGTGTGGCTTGATCAGACATCCGTGGACATTGCTGACCGGCTACGGAGCCGGAAATATCGCCGAGGCCACGCATAATGGAGCCGATTGGTCGGCGGCGATATTGCGGTTCATGCACACCGACCCCACAGGAGCATTGTCGTGGTATCGGTCGATCAATGCGGACACCGTGTGGACGATGAGCGCATATACGAATTTCCTGACGGAATTCGGATTGATTGGGTTCGCGTTATTCTTCACGATTGCCTTTGCCTTCATACATCGATATCACCGATGGAATAAACTGACGATTGTCTGGCTGCTATTGGTGATGTATCTGTATGTGCAATTCGAGGGATACGCCTTCGCAGCCATTCCCTTGATGATATGGGCATTGACAAGGCTGGATGAATTCATTCATGTGGATGATTCAATAGAATAATATCTGAATGACGCCTTGTATTCATTGAAGCCCATTTGCTATTTCAGTTTTTATTTGATTACAATTACATACGAAATTATTAGTGTTTCGCGCCAGAGATTCGTTTGATGTTATTCCTGGCTCCCCTTGTCAGGGGAGCTGGCCCGCAAAGCGGGACTGAGGGGTAGTTATTGCGCCGACGAACTTCTGGCGCAGGATACTAGCGCATTGCTTATGACACATAACTGCGAAGGAGAACAATTATGGCTTCCTTGCTTCAGGGCTTTGAAGAGGTCCAGCTGGTCAAGCCGGCCGGCAAGACCGTGCTGACCGTGACCGACGGCGCCATCCGTTTCAACAAGGCCACCGCCGAAGTGCTGGGGTACCCGGCATACGCCAAGGTGCTCATCAACGAGAAGACCAAGCAAATCGCCGTGACCCCCGCCACCGCCAAGGCGGACAACGCGGTGAAGTTCAGCAAGCCCGAAGGCAAGCAGACCCTGTCCGTGAGCCTCAAGGAGGCCACGTTGGTGGACGCCGTCAAGGCGTTCTTCACACTGCCCGAAGCCCCGGAGGACGAAGTGGCCTACGCTTCCGTGAACGGTGCCGCCTACCCGGAGAGCAAGACCGTGATCTTCGACGCCACCACCGCCACCTCCGGCACCATGAAGCGCCGCGGCCGCAAGAAGGCCACCCCAGAAGCCTGAATTTCTCGAGGGCTACTGCATTTCAGGCGATGTGGGGACTGCATCATCAGGATGCAGTCCCCACATCGCCTTATTCACTAACATCGCAACAGACTCAACAGAACGGTATCATTGATACACTTTCAGCGCTTTCTATATTGCGAAGAGACTGTGCTTATCTCTTATCTCAGTCATGTGGCTGAGATAATGACTGAGATAATGACTGAGATAATGACTGAGATAATGACTGAGATGGGTGATCAGCGTTGAAAAGCTCCGATAGCGAAACCCTAGATATCGTAAGCGTAATACGCCGATTGCGACAGGAAGGCACAGACGACGCATATTATGAAGCAAAAGCATGTGATATGCGATTGAGCACCGATGTGTGGGAGTCGGTGAGCGCGTTCACCAACACGTCTGGCGGCGTCCTTCTACTTGGGCTGGATGAACGCAACGGGTTCTCGCCTGCCAAGCATTTCGATATTGATAAGGTGCGCGATCAGTTCATTGAAGGCATCGGAGATGGCGGAGTCAGCGGTGCAAGATTGGGGAATCCTCCTCGCTATGTGATGAATAGAGCCGACGTCGACGGCAAGCAGATTCTGGTCATCATTATCAAAGAGAATGAAATCGGGGAAAAGCCTTGCTACATCAAGGCTAAGGGCATTGAATCCGGTAGCTATAAGCGTATTGACGATAAAGACGTGCGCCTGTCCACCATGGAAATATATGAATACCGCAATGCTTTAGTCCCCAGCAAGGCAGATAACACAATCGTTCCAGAAAGCGATATCAACGACCTTGATCCTCAACTGGTGAGCGCGCTCATAGAACGTAAACGTCAGTCGAAAGCGTTATTGGGCGCTTCCACGCGGGAAGAACAGCTCGAACGACTTAATGTGGTAGACAAACAAGGAGCCGTAAAGCTCGCCGGCCTGCTGGTAGTGGGCAAGTACCCACAGCAGTTTGAACCCAAATTACTCATCGATGTTGCCGCACATCCAGGAACGGAGAAGTCTGAACCGGGTATGCCTCGTTTCTTGGATCGTGTTCTTTGTGATGGATCTCTTCCTGGTGCCATCGACGATGCTCTACATGCCGTAGTGAAAAACCTCAGAACTGTTTCGCACGTTCGAGGTGTGGGACGCGTCGATGAATGCGAAATACCGGAAGCGGCAATCAGAGAAGCCATAGCCAATGCAGTGATTCACCGGGAATACCATCCATATTTCACCGGGCAATCAGTGTCGGTGGATATCTTCCGTGATCGTGTGGTAATTACCAATCCTGGCGGTTTGTGGGGCGGCAAGACACTCGAAAATATTGCCGACGGTTCATCGAGGTGCAGGAACGTTATTCTGATGCAACTCATGGAAGAGGCCCCCGTGTCCAACAGCATCGGGTCGACGGTCGAGGGTCAGGGCTCCGGAATCGCCATGATGGTTCGTCTGATGCGCGACCGCGGACTTCGCGAACCGGAGTTCAAGGCATCTGCCGACCAATTCACCGTGGTGCTTCATCGACCCGATGTTGCCGATATCGTTGCTCGTCCAGTCAGAGAAGACGATACTGTCGTCAAGCAGCAACGCGTGGAACCAACCAAGAGAATGGAGGAGTTCCTTGCACTGCTCGATGACGGCAGCGAGAAAAGCGCCCGCGAACTTGCCGAAGAGGCCAATGTGTCTATCGAAACCGCACGAAGAGCTCTGAATGATCTTCTGCGCGCTGGAAAGATACAAGCCACGGCACCGTTGAACAGCCGCAACCGTAAATATCGCGTAGTGTGAGCTGTGTTATAGCGGCAAGTCTCGCGCTCGTCGGAGTCTAGAGCTCGGTGACGATCTTGACGCGCAGACCTCGTATCATGATTATTGAGAGACGGCGAGCAAGCGCTTATGACGGATCGGAGGTGGATGATGGTTCCCATCGAAGACGTCTACGCGCAAATCCGTGAATTCGCCGCCGACGCAGGAGCACACAAGGTCATACTGTTCGGCTCGAGAGCCAAAGGCACCAATCGCCCCAAAAGCGACATCGACCTCGCCATCGCAGGCTGCCCGGACTTCGACGCACTGGACGACAGACTGAACAACGAATTATGGACACTGCTCAAGATCGATGTCATCAACCTCGACGGACCGATCTCCGAAGCTTTGAAAACAGAAATAGCCCGCACGGGGAAGGTGCTGTATGAAAAAATATGAGAACTATGCCTCAGCATTGGATTCCCTGAAACCGGCACCTTTACAGGACCTGAGCAACGACTTCATTCAAAGCGGAATCATCGACAAATTCGAACTTCAGTTTGAACTCGGCTGGAAGCTGCTCAAGGCATTGCTTGCATACGAAGGCGACCCGGTATCCGCATCAGGATCCCCTCGGGACGTCATCAAGACAGCGTACCAATACTATGATTTCATGGACGAGTCCCTCTGGCTTCGCATGCTACGGGATCGCAACGATTCCGCACACATCTATGATGAGGATCGAGCTCAACGACTCGTGCACACCATCATCGACAGCTACATTCCCGAATTCGAACGCGTGGACAACGGACTAACCGAACGATATGGCACGATGCTCACAGAATAAAGCATCAGACGGCAACGAACGTGCCGAATACCAAATATCGCGTAGTGCGAGCTGTGTTATAGCGGCAAGTCTCGCGCTCGCCGGAATCTAGAGCACGGTGACAATCTTGAAGCGCAAATCCATGAATTCGCCGCCGACGCGCATAACGAAGGCGGGTATATCTTAGGCTGCTGTACGCCACCCAAGATATACCCGCCTGAAGAACAGCAGGGCTGAAGCGCGGAATCAATCAGTCGTTGGGGATGAGCACGACCTTGCCGTCGGCCACATCCTTGAGGTGCTTGCCGTAAGGGCTCTTGCCATAGCGCTGGGCGGATTCGAGGAGCTCGTCCTTGCTGATCCAGCCATTCTCGTAGGCGATCTCCTCCACGATGGCGATGGGCAGGCCCTGCGCGCGCTGCACGGTGCGGACGAACTCGCCGGCCTCGTACAAGGAGTCCATGGTGCCCGTGTCCAGCCAAGCGTAACCACGGCCCAGCGTGCGCACGTTGAGGGTGCCGTCTTCAAGGTACATCTTGTTGAGGTCGGTGATCTCCAGCTCGCCGCGCGCGGAGGGCTTGACCTGCTTGGCGAACTCGGTGACGCGCTCGTCATAGAAGTACAAACCGGTCACAGCGTAATGCGACTTCGGTTCCTTCGGCTTCTCCTCGATGCTCACGGCCTTCTTGTTCTCGTCGAACTCGACCACGCCGTAGCGCTCGGGATCATCGACGTAATAGCCGAAGACGCTTGCGCCTTCACCGTTCTCGGCCTTCTTCACGGCTGCGCGCAGCGTATTGCCGAGGCCGTTGCCGTAGAAGATGTTGTCGCCAAGCACCAGGGCGCAGGGTTCTCCAGCGATGAACTCCTCGCCGAGGATGAACGCCTGGGCAAGTCCGTCGGGGCTCGGCTGCACCTTGTAGCTGAAGTGCACGCCGTAGTGGGAGCCGTCGCCGAGCAGACGCTCGAAGTTCGGCAGGTCCTTCGGCGTGGAAATGATGAGGATGTCACGGATGCCCGCCAGCATGAGCACGCTCAGCGGGTAGTAAATCATCGGCTTGTCGTACACGGGCAGCAGCTGCTTCGACGTGACCGTAGTCAGCGGATAGAGACGGGTACCGGAGCCGCCTGCGAGAATGATGCCTTTCATGATGCCCCTTACTTCTTCTTTCGATACGTATCAGTGAACAAAACAGCGCTACTACTTCAGATCATATACTCCATATGCCGCATGGGTGTCCAGCAAACGGAATATCTCACATGCAAGACGCTGAGTATCCGCCTGTGCGGATGCACTACAACGCAGGATATAGTGTTCAGGGATGTTAGCGACGGCAATATCGCCCGCTGCTTTGGTCTGCGCGTAGAGGTCCACAGGAGCGATCACGTCATCATCCGTGTTCTGCCCGTATACGCTTTCCGAACTTACCTGCACCAGTGTGATGTGATGTTCTCCTGCTGCACGAGCAAGAAGCGCAGTCCCTTGAGCGTTGGTTCTCCAGGCGCGAGCGACATCGCCGGCATCTTTGCAATCATCAGAAGCCTGTTCTGCGACATTGATGATGGTGCCGTACAGACTCCAATCGTACCTGTCGTACGCCTTCGGGTCGGAGAAGTCGAACTCGTCGATGTCCGTATACTCGAAGCCCTCCAGATTATGCGCCTCCGCGTACGCGCGGATCGCATGACCCAACTGCCCGTTGCAACCCGTCACCAAGGTCCGCTTCGGACTCATGGGCTTCGCGTCCCTGAGCATCGGATGATGCAGGTCAGCCTCGCTGCGCTCCGACTCCTCCAACGGGATGGGCCACTGGATGTCCAGTTCCGGGTCGGCGAGGTTCACGAACGTGTACGTCCTCTTCTGCTCCAGGCTCCAATGCGCGTTCACCAGATACGTGTACACGGTGCCGTCCTCAAGCGCCTGGAAGCTGTTGCCCACGCCACGCGGCACATAGATCGCCTTCGACGGGTCCAAGCGCGTCGTATACACCTGGCCGAAGCTCTCCCCCGGCCTGAGGTCCACCCACGCGCCGAAGATCTCACCCGCCGCGATGCTGATGTACTTGTCCCACGGCTCCGCATGGATGCCACGCGTCACGCCCTTCGTCGCATTGAACGAGATGTTGTTCTGCACCGGACCGAAATCCGGCAGACCCAGCTTCAGCATCTTCGCACGCTGCCAGTTCTCCTTGAACCAGCCACGATTATCACCATGCACAGGCAGATCAAACACCAGCAGGCCAGGGATATTCGTCTCCGTGACCCGGAGATCCTTCTCAAACTCAAACGACATAATCACCAATTCCTTTCCTTACCAAAACATCATTTCAACACCCAAACCGCGAACACATTGCCGCGTCGGTCCGGATCGAGCCTTTTCACCGGTTCAAAACCAAAATCATGGAACAGACGGGCACTCCGCTCATTGCGAGTATCGACATAGGCCACGGATTTCGCCTGCACGCCATCCCTCGCCGATTGAGCACGCGCGCATCGTATCGCATCCGCCAACGCATCACGCCCCAGACCCCTACCTTGATATGACGAAGAGACCGCAATGATGGCGACCTCGAACACATCAACCGATTTCCGCGCGACTGCGCAATACGTGGCGATGAGACCCGCACCGGTGACGCCAACCGTATCCAGTTGTCCGAACTCAGATACAAGGCGCTATGACGAATCAGCCGCTGCACCAACAATTCCCAAGGATACGGGTGCAAAGACTCGCCCTTGACCCATCTGCCATCGATCTCACGGTTCGACGGAACCGGCACCGTGCAGGTGAACGACGGGAAACCACGCTCATCGCCCTTACGCACAAAGCGGAAGTCTACGAGCGGGTTTCCGTCCAGCATGGGGAATGCCTCCGAATCAGGCATACAACAAACGGACGGAATCCTCCAGTGATTCCGTTTCCACCGTCCGCAGGTAGTCCATCACATCCTGAGGAAGAGGCGCATCGCACATGCGAAGATAATCACCCTCAGGCGAATTCTCCTCGACCGCATACAAATCAGTCAACGATGCCATCCGTCCTCCTTTCGTCCTTCACAGTGTATCTCTCCACCCGGCTAACGACAAACACGGGAGGCAGTGTATTCCCGCCGCCCGCATCACCCCTGTCTCACTGTCCTCGTTGCTTGTATTTGGCTTCGGTGGCCGCCTTGGCGGGCTCCCACCAGGCGCGGTTGTCCGTATACCATTGGATGGTCCGCTCCAGGCCCTTCTGGAAGTCCGTATGCTTCGGCCTCCAGCCCAATTCGGTCCGCAGCTTGGTCGAGTCGATCGCGTACCGGCGGTCATGGCCCGGACGGTCCCTCACCCAGTCGAAATCATCCGGATCCCTGCCCATCACGGTCAGGATGTCACGCAATACGGTCAGGTTGTTCCTCTCCCCGTTCGCGCCGATCAGATACGTCTCGCCGATGCGCCCCTTGGTCAGGATCGTCCACACACCCGTGGAATGGTCGTCCGTATGGATCCAGTCACGCACGTTCAGGCCGTTGCCGTACAGTTTCGGCTTCAGCCCCTCCAGGATGTTCGTGATCTGACGCGGGATGAACTTCTCCACATGCTGGAACGGGCCGTAATTGTTGCTGCAGTTCGAGATCGTCGCGCGGATGCCGAACGTGCGATGCCAGGCGCGCACCAAGAGGTCCGACGACGCCTTCGTCGACGAATACGGGCTGGACGGATGGTACGGGGTCTCCTCCGTGAACTTCGCCGGATCATCCAAGGCCAGGTCCCCGTACACCTCGTCGGTGGAGACGTGATGGTAGCGCACACCGTACTTGCGGCACGCCTCCAGCAGACGGAACGTGCCCTCCACGTTCGTCTTCAAAAACGGCTCCGGGTTCGCGATCGAATTGTCGTTATGCGACTCCGCCGCGTAATGCACGATCGCGTCATGACCCGGAACCAGCCTATCCAACAGCTCCGCGTCGCAGATGTTCCCATGCACGAACTCCACCCGGTCGCCCAGGATCCCCCTGATGTTCTCCAGATTGCCCGCATACGTCAACGCATCCAACACGGTCACATGCACGTCCGGATGATTCTCGTACACGTAATGCACGAAATTCGAACCGATGAACCCACAACCACCAGTCACAATAATATTCTTCGGAACAAAAACTTCATCAACCATACAAGCTACACTACCAAAACGTCTCGATAGCATCGACATATAACGAAAGCAAACAAAGTCATATTACAACATGCAACCAATAATAGTATTAATGAGTAAACTGACAAACTATTTACCGCCAATAGACTTTGTCTGCATATAATCAACGTGTTAAAGAGAACCGTATCGGTCGGATTGCAGAACTGGAAACAATCAATGTCGAATAAAACTTAATACAGTATGAAAGAAAATGAAAAAACACTAATAAATAGACTTATAAAACATAATCAATCATCATCCATCTAATTATATATTATTATGGCCGCATAGGCTCAATAGCCAAACATCATTGCTTAATAAAAAGGATATGCTTGGATTAATAAAACTCATTGATCACAATCAATATATATCCAAAGCGGTTAAGTAAAGACGATTTTCCATTACCAATTTATGCAACAATGAAAAACCAAGTCCTTTTCTGCTTTCGTAGTGTCTGAACAATTTATAGATATCAGACACTAAGTTACGTTTTAATTTATTTTTATCAGAGGGATAGTAAAAAACTAATATCACATTGGAATCAATCAAATGATTATGGTCAAATATATTCTCAAAATATGAATAATCTGGATCACTCAAGGAATGACCATATACTTTTATATAATCATAATTATTATGAAAAATAGAAGAAAAATTTGAACCATCGAAATATCTGGTAAGAAGCCTCATGGTCTTTGTAAATTGGCATATACTATAATCAGATGAAGAAATATCAGCGATGTCAAAGCCAAAGATTATGTTATCATCTTCAAGTTTGCCATGTATATTTACCAGACTATTGAGTGGATATTTTGAGCCATTTTGCTCAAAATGCAGAGGTCTCGTGTAATTAAATGACAATACATCTGTTTCAACAGGATAGTCAACCGAACACCATGGCCGCTGACGAGCGAGCATATCGTATAAATTTGACGCATTATCCTTATATGCAAGTCCTTCAGCAATTCCTTTAAGATAATCCTTGAAATCCGCCTCCAATCGCCTTAAGTGTTCAAAAAGAAAACCACGGAACTCTGAGATTGAGATATTACGGTACATTTGTATATAATATCGTTCTTCAATATTTGGCTTCACTAAAGGCATCATTTTTCCAAATGTCAATTTGGCTATTTGAATCAAGATTCCGATTTGCTTGTCATCGGTGACCCAGCGCTGAATCGTATATTCGACGTCCACCCAATTATTATTTTCCAACTCTATTGAGAATACTATGTCCCACAAGAAAGGTACTATTGCTGAATTATTCACCGCATTTTGCGCTCTATTAGCATCGATTGACAGTTTACTATGATTCTGCGAATACCTAACCCACGGATAATCTCCTCTCTCTTTTGTTCTGAAATCTAAATAATCAACAAACTTCGATTTAAGACCGCATTGCAGGTCAAATCCATTACCTATTATTATCAATTGTTTTTGCTTATCAAACATGTTCTTTTTCTAAAAAATAACATAATATTTAAGTCAAACCAATCAATGTTATCTATTAAACTACTCGATATAACAATTAACCCTGTATTATGCCTACTCCGAAACAATACGTTATCATGACTGAATCGCTGAGTGAGATGGGATGATTGTTCATCCCATCTCACAACAAGGGCTAAACAATCAGACTACCTCATACGATTACCAGCAATGCCATATATGAGACTGTATGTTACTCCTGTCTACGAATCCAATAGCTTCCGACTGACCCACACACCCGAATCAAAATCATATCTTTTGATCACACGCGCAGGATTCCCCACTGCAATAGAATATGGTGGAATCGACTTAGTTACCACTGAACCGGCACCGATTATAGCTTTTTCTCCGATTTCAACCCCCCCTACTATGATTACGTTATTCCCAATCCAAGCACCACGTCCAATACGGATTCCATCAGTCAATTCAAGTTGATTCATAACATATGAATCAGTGAGAGGAGACTTGCCATGATCGTAATCAATCATGACACAATCGGAAGCAAGCAATGCATCATCTTCAATAATGATGCGGGATGCACACTGTAGGGTTAGATTTCTCGTCACACGCACTCGTTCACAAATGCGAATTTCAGGCTCGTGATCGAATTTCTTTCCATGCGATGAATCCCAGCAGTACAGCCGACAATTATCACCTAAAACAGCCGTATTTGCACAATGAACATACTGGGGAAGACGCAGGTCAAGATTCTTACCTACCTGAATACCTGTCCTTTTGATAAAGTCAGAGCGCATTTTCCATACGCGCAGGGCATTCTTCGTTAGCCTCAAAAAAGACATAACCATTCCTTTTGTTATACTATATTTTTTGTATTTTGTCGCATATAAGCAAGATCGCTTATTATCCAACACCAAACATTAGTCCACTTGCGACTGCACACCATGATCATTATCATTACTGAAACACTGAAACAAATACATCCATACACCACCGAAAGTACCAACATGTCACAATAGGATTCCACGGGCAGCCAGAAGATATCCTGATGTGGAATGTTTATGGATCATCTCATCCATAAATAATGGTGTATTACTGCATACACAGGACGATTACAGAAAATGTTGTGAATTGCACTTCAAAAAAATAGCTCTCATTCTCATGTGGTTATCCCCTGCGCTGTAATGGCAATGATCCATCGAGTAGTTTCCCGTAGAACGTCTGACGACCCTTCACCGTGAGCGGGAAACTCTGTTTCCAGGTTAGCTTGAACAGGGATGTCTGCGACGTTAACGCCTTCCACTGATTGTCTTCGTACGCGTTACCCAATATTTTGTACAAGTCATCACATCGCGGATTATTCGGCTTGATAGCCAGAAACATGTCAGCGATCTCGACGCAATGACGTTGCGCCATGACGATCATGTAGTCGACCATCAGATAGTCCACCATGAAATCATTCGTCTTCCAATACTCGAGGAAAAAGTCGCGGATGGCCCGGAACATCCAACGATGATCCACATCGCATTGCAACGAATACCCTGCGAAATACCCTTGTGCGATGGAACAATGCAGATAATCTGGGCGCTTAATCGACCACACAGGCTCAGCGAACGTCATCTGTTCGAGCGGGCCGGTGCAGAAGAACGTGGAATCCAACCACAGACCACCGTGCTCCGCAAGCAGGGACAACCGCAACAGGTCGGAAAGATTCGTCCTAGTGATGATGCCGGCCTTTTGCTTCTCCTTCACCCACTGGGGGATGTGCACATAGCCTTCGTAGTTCTCATCAGTGATGATAATGACTTCACGATCGCCAGCATTACTTTTGATGGATTCCACGCACCGTTTAACAATCTCGGGAGCCTGATCGAGACCCTGCCACCAGCACATCCAAATCTTGTCTTCAAGAGCGGGGTCACTCTGCGGCATAGGCGCATGGAAGTCATATTCGTCGGCGAAGCGGCCATAGCGCTTCTCGAAGTACTTCATGAGGATCTCGTGCTTGCAAACCAGACGCTTGCGCACCTCCGGAGGCTCCTTGAACCCGTTGCGGTTCATCACCTGAATATCCACTTTGGCTATGAAGGTCTCCAACGCCTCCGGCCATGACGTCAGCCTTGCGATCTCCGCCGTAGATCGGCATTCCTCACTGATGCGATGCATTATTCGTTTGATGTTTGAATGACCTGCGACCATGTTGTGCTCTCCTCTTCTGTGTACAGAATACCGCCTATTCAGCGAATCGTACTAGGTGATTCGGTGATGGAGTTTATTTGCTGTTCTTAATGGAAGCGATAAAGGTAATCGTGGACTTCTAGGCACAATGACGAGGCTTATAAACCATTGCCATTCCACAAAGGAACCTTCACGCCCAAGAATACCAATGACGATTTCCAAAAACACATGGATGAAAAACGTACCAGCTGACATGCGAGTCGGAATTGCCTGCCGAAAAAGACGGCCGGTCATAAACGCGCTCAATGCTGTTTGCGGACGAACATGCCAGCATGTTCCATTTCTTCGAGGGAATGCTCGTAGCCGTTATCGCCCACCGTCTCCGTGCCTACCCACTTGCAGAACGCATTCAGCCCGTCATGCAGGCTGATGGACGGCTCGAATCCGAGCAGGGTGCGGGCCTTGGTGATGTCCGCCTTGTTGTGTGCGATATCGCCGATGCGGAAATCACCGGTGATGTTGATTTCACTGGAGCTTGCATAGGCGTCTTTCAGGATGTTCGCGATGTCAATCACCGAAGTGTTCACGCCACTGCCGAGATTGATGGTTTCCCCGTTGCTCTCCGGATGGGTGAGCGAGGCGGCCACGCCCGCGGCGACGTCCTTCACGTTGACGAAATCACGGCTCTCCAGCCCGTCTTCAAAGATGTTGATGGGCTGGTTGCGCAGCATCCTTGTAGAGAACACCGAGAGAATGCCCGTATAAGGATTGTCAAGGGATTGACCGACGCCGTACACGTTCTGGAAGCGGAACACTGTGTAATCAATGCCGAGTGCCGGACACATTGTGGCGAGCATCTGTTCCTGCGCCAACTTCGTAAACGCGTAGAGGGAACGCGGCTTGGCCGGAGTATCTTCGGTAGTGGCCACCAAAGTGAGTTTGGCACCGCAGGAATCGCAGTACAGGTTGAAGTCACCGGCGAGCATTCGCTCCCCTGTACGGGAGGATGGGTTCACGAATCCGCAGTTAGGGCAGCTGTATTTGCCTTCTCCGTAGACCGAGCGAGAGGAAGACAGCACTATTTTGCTTACAGTGCTGGCCTTGCCTTTCGTAGAGATGGCCTGCAACAGGTTCGAGGTGCCCATGATATTGACCTCGTTATACCGGTTTATTTCGTACATGGACTGTCCGGTACCAGTTTCAGCTGCCAAGTGAATGACATACTCGACACCGTCTATCGCATCCAGCATGGCATTCAAATCGCGCACATCGCCACGAATGAAACGGCACTTGCCTTGGATGGAACGATACAGATACGAGGATTCGGGCTCCCTGCCGTGAATCTGCTCAGACAGGGAGTCCAGCACCGTCACATCCCAATCGCCTTTGCTGTGAAGGCGATTGACGATGGCGGAGCCGATGAATCCTGCACCACCAGTAATAAGAATATTGTGATCCATATCAAACCTCAACTTATAAATTGACTTGAGACACTGGAGGAGAGACTAATCGCTGTATTTTCCATCAGATTAATACATTTATAATAGTTGTTATTCCAGATGATGAAGAACGAATGTCTTTTTCTTATCAGCACTCATCTTTTTTGTGTGCATAAAATCATCCATATGCTTTGCCTTGTAATCATCGATACTCTCGATTACTCGAGCCGGGACACCAACTGCAATGGAATTTGCAGGAATATCATGTGTGACAATAGCTCCACATCCAATTAAGCAATTATCGCCAATAGACACTCCCGGCATAATAATGGCGTTGAAGCCTATGTGAACATTGTTGCCGATATGGATTTTCCCAAATAGATCAACGTCGGATAGCTCAGGATACATGTGGCGAAGCACCCATACGCCTCCATCATGAGTTACGAACTTTACACCGGATGTGATTCTGACATTATCACCGATTTCAATCAGATACGGTTCACTACCGAAATCCCATCCATTCAAAATCTCGCCCCCCTTCCCCAGTTTCAATCCCATTTTCCGATAATGTTCCGCATTCTTCTCTGCACTGCGGAAATGAGTCATTAATTTCTCAAACATAACATATCCTTTTATATATTTAGATGGATTTTCTGATTCTCATATAGAAGAACAAGGATGCGACCATAAGAACAAATGCCGCAACGTATCTAGCAACAGTGAAACGATAAAGTGGAATTGCAATCGCCGAAAGAACAATCATTAACCACTGTATAGCGATAATAATCTTATCGTCATAAACAGTCTCTCGGGTTTTCGTGATGGTGAAATGCAATTTCCTTGATATTCGCATCTGAACATATGACAGGAAAACAAATGCAATCAACATGGAATAAGCAGCAGCTTGATAACCAAACAGAGGAATAAGAATGGCATTAAGGACAATATTGAGTACTGCACCACAAATTGAAGCTATCATAATATATGATGATTTCTTATGATACAGTAGAACATTGGAATACATATTTGAAATTGCATTCTGGAAAATCGCTGCTGAAATTGGCGGCATAATATAAATTGCAGCCATATATTCATCTGTAGCAATAATCTTAACCACCTCAGGAGCCAAAAAAGTTATCAACACACACATTGCAGCGTAAGAAAGCAACAAAAATGAAGAGAGGCTCCTAACTCTCTTCTTACCTTCAGAATCATCTATATTTCGGTATAGAAATGGAATGAATGAAGAGTTAATAGCCGACCACACAATTGCGGAAACCGTACTTACCGAGGATAGTGTGCCATAAATACCAACAGCGGAATTATCGACAAACCATCCAATCATCACACGACCAGAATTATTCAAAATCTGCGTGGCAAACTGGTTTGCAATCAAGGGCACACTCAGAGCAAGAGAAAACTTCCAATACCGCATAACAATAAACTTGCGGCCACGCACCATGATGTATATCCATAGCACAAGAGCAACAACATACAACACAGCATAGTTAGCAAACAATCGCCCCTCAGCAGTCCTCCCGCTCTCACGCATATACAGGACGGCAAGTACAGAAAGAGCAGATGCCAGTATCGCCGATCCAATAGTTACCAAAGTAGCGGCTTTATACTTATACTCATAACGTTGTCTTGCTAGCCAGAATTCTGTAGCAGGCAACAAGAGGAAACCTACCAGCATCAGTAAGATAAGCGACTTATCGAGGCCAAGGATACGGCTCCAAAAATCCGGAGCTACAGAATACACTGCAAAAAAAACAAGAGAGGAAAACGTCGTTAGTGTCAATACCGATGATTCATACCGGTCGCGTTCGTGTTCGTACTCCTTGAGCGCAACCATATATCCACCATAGGTTAACGAAAGGGTCGCTATAACAGTAAGTATCGCTTGCCACGAGTTATATAGATTGACAGTACCCATCTCTGAGGTCGACATGATACGAGTAAAGATAGGTACTGTAACAAACGCCAACCCCTTAGAGAACAAGGAAGCGAACGTATATGCAACAGCCGATTTCGCTCCTGCAGAGGGATGTATATTCCAAATATGTCGTTTACCATGTTTCGCCATTTTAGTTTTTTACCATCACTGTTGGAAACGATCAATCCATGAGCTGACGGAATAATAACGTTTTATCTGTTCATCATATAGATGAAAATCTGATTGCAAGAACATGGTCAACAATTCCTTATCTGGGTTCTGTAAATCAATAACTAATATGTTATTAGGATCATAGAAATCAGCTGACAACAATGCCGTATTGGTCGACACCAACTTTTTATTTAAAAAAATGGCTTCCATAACTCGCATGGAGAAACCATTCTGCCCTTGTTGAGTTATATCTAGAATCGCCTTGCTACGTGAAACCATATCCAGATAATCCATATAATTCACATAAGAGTGCTTTACAGTGAACGGCAAATTATCATGTTGAGCACTATTTTCAACGACAACAAACTCTGGAGTCATTCCTGCACCGGAAATTAGATTGTACAAAGCAAGCATATTCTCTTTACGGTCTTTGAGGAAGCCCAAAAATAAGATATCTGACGTCAGAGGATGAGATAATAGATGAAGATTCTCATCATACATAATTGTATTGAAATGGAACCCATATTGCTTACAGTTGCTATAGTCATACGAATAATACGAAAAACCATACTTCTCACATGATGCGAAATGATCCAAAACGACATGCTCATTGCGAACAATGTTCCATGAATACAAATAGCATCGCGCCGAAGAATTCTTATGCTTGCTGATATTACGCATTAAAGCGTTGTCAAGCCATGCCGCCATATCAAAAACTATGATCTTTGAAAACGATCGTAAATCTTTATACCAGTCCTCGTAGAATAATGAGCTGGCACTAAGCTTCAGCTTTCTGAATGATTTCCATGCAATTTGCGATGCACCATGAACCAAACGGAACACGGGAGAAATCACAACATTAGGGAGCTCTAATTGATTAAAAAAATAGAAACTGCGATTGGGAACCAGTATCAGTGTTCTTTCCATTGCATTACCTCTCTATGGCAGAAGAACGTATCGGAACTATAATATTACGTAATCTGCGTGTCTGCGTGGTATGAGCGATTAGTTTCGATTTCTCATTCGAGGCATACACACTGAGGTAAATAGGGAAGAGCATAAGACCTGGATAAAAAAGATATGTTTCACTAATTGTCGAGTTAATAAACATGAATGCAAATACTGCAACGAGTATTTTCCTTGGTTCACGTTGAATCATCGGGTAGAAAATCATTATCATCATTGCTAACCAGAAAAGCACACCATACACAGCTGCATAAGTCGCTATACTCGCTGCAACAGCCGCTGGGTCAAGCGAATCTCGAATTACATAAAATTCATCAAAACCGATGCCAAACGGATCCATGGAAAGAGCCTTCAAACTGGCAATCACCGTAATCAAGCGATACTGCCCAGTGCTATCTGCAAGATCAATACCGCCACCGATATTGCCGCCAAACAGCTTGTGCAACACCTGAACGTAGAGCAAGCTCGACTCTCCACGCAACATATAATCAGAAAACAGCACAATTGCAAGAATGGCGACCAACATCACCAACCTCTGCTTTATCTTACTTGCCCCCAGAACGCTGTCACGTTTAAAGAAATACACCAGCAATATGACCATCATAGAAAGATAACCGGTTGTTGACTGGCATGTAACCAATGTCAATAACACTATGACAATCGCCGTACGATATTGCTTTTCACTGTCAAAGTGAAGTTTATCTTTCCAAAACAATAGGACAAACAAAGCCGCATTCAAAATTATCTGATACACACCTGGTTCAGTGTAGAAACCGCAGTTTCGTGTCGCATGTATCTCTAGATACGAATATAGCCACAGCCCCTTTCCATGCAAAACCGTAGCCCATTCACCGGTTCCCAGATTCTGGGTCCAGTATGATGTCGCTGGCCACACATTTACTAAAGAAGGATTAATGCAAAAAACAGACCAAAACAGCATGCTGACAACGCCAAAAAAACAAACAATTCGCACAAAGCGCGTAAGGAACATACACTTATCTATGCATATTGCGATATACACGACAACCAACATCGCTGTATTAGACAAAAGTGTCAGAGGTCCTACTCCTCCTGTTTTTGCACGGATGATAAGGGTTGCTAACACAAGAAGAATACAAAACAACAGTACATAAACATTTCGGTATTTTGCACTCAATAGCATAAGAAATACATATATGCCTACAACAGCACCATATACTAGAGTGGTATTCAGATAACGTGACATCGCGCTGCTACCGGGAATCAGCAACATCAAATATAACCAAATATATTGGATTATCTTATTCTTCTCTAACCGAATCATTACCACTCCTAAAGATCTAGACAATTTGTACACACGATGTGTCTGTGTACGTATTCAGACACATAATCTGAGTTCTGGCTTCAGTAATCAGCATTTTGAAAGAAGTCAGCCATTTTGCCATTTTAGTTATCTGCGGAGCATACTGTAAGTTCTCGTTTTATGTGTTGACGGTAATGTGTTGTAATCATGATCCTCAACCCTGTATCCGCCTCTGCCCCTCGTGTCACGTCATTTTCAGTCGTTGTTGCATAAATCAACTTTGCTGTTAAGGTATCCTGCTGTGGCATTTTCCCTGTATTTGACAATACAAGGATTGCCAAATACCACAGAATGACTCGGAACATCACAATTCACATAAGAGCCGGGGGCGATCAGCACATCATCACCTATAACAATTTTTCCCACTATTGATGCGTTGATACCAACCCATACATCATTACCAAGCGTCGGAGCGCCTTTTCTTCTACCCCGATTTTCCTGTCCAATGACGACCCCACGATGAATGTTGACATTCCGTCCAATAACAGCTGCAGGATTAATGGTAATACAATACGGGTGCCCAATATACAGCCCACCACCAATTGCTGTTTTGTAGCTCAACTCTATGTAGTTTTTTTGTCGATACCAACGGAACAGCAACCGATACACCAGTTGCAAGGGTTTGAAATGGCATTCCTGACAACGGCGAAACAGCCTCTGGAATCTCGGCATTTTCTCAACGGCATATCGTCGCTTATCTTGTTCTAGCAAAACACCCATTTCAATCCCTCATTTTCTGTAGAAATAGGTAATCAACATTCAGCATCAAGAATTCTGGTGATCTTCGAGGCGTCGCCCCATACTGCTTTGGAGTCATACGGTCGATCGGGAAAAGCACCATACTTCAGCTTGATGAAGAATCCGTTCTCGCTTATGAAGCGCTCTACCCTATCAGCAAGTTTTTCGGGTTTACCTGAACAAATGTTGATGATTCCAAGTACCTCATCTTGATTAACGGCCGCAGCGACCTGATGACAGAAATCAGAATAATCAAGAAAATCATACTGATTCTGACCAGTGGTAAACGGGAACTCTTTCTTACCTTCGATCTCCGCCGCAACGATTTTCGAGAAAATGGAGCTACCATATTGGGTATTGCTAACGATGTAATAGCCGCGAAGCCACTGGAACTTTACATTGTTCTGTGACGCGATGGTCTTCAATGCATTACGAAGCGCATCCTTCGCGATGCCATACATGCTCATTGGCCAACATGGGGTGTGAGCATTGATACTTCCTTCATGGAAACCGATTTCATGCATCGATCCCATGCATGCCACCTGCTTGGTTCCAGACTCACACATTTTTTTCAGAAAAGCCACATGTTTGGGAAGATCTTCGAAATGCGCATTCGAATTGTGCACAAACCCGTCTCGCCATGCAAGATGCAGCACCACGTCAGGCTGGCCGAAGTGTGCGTACGGATCATCAATCGAGAAGATGTCATCAGGCATGCAACAAGCCGATGGATTCACATGGTCGCAAGCGAAATCAGTAGCAATAACATCGTTCCCTCGCTTAAGCAATTCATCGACCACGCCACATCCCAAATACCCGTTAGCGCCAGTAACCAGAATCTTCATCGTTTTCTCCTTAGTTTTATGTCTTATTTCGCTTGGATGGCCAAAAGCCATTGTTTCGAGATGGAATCGAGTGATAAACGTTCGCGCAGCCGTGCTCCAGCTTTGCTAAAGCGTTCTTGTATGCCCGGATCTCCAGCAACACTGCACATAGCAGCAACCAGGCGTTTCTTATCTCGCACCGGAACCAGATATCCATTTACACCATTATCGATGACCATACGAGCGCCACCAATTGGGCAGTCCGTAGCAATCGTCGGAATTCCTAATGCAATAGCTTCAATCATAGAATTCGAAAGTCCTTCAAAATCAGAAGAAATCACAAACATGGCGGCATCAGAAATACAGGCATGCACGTCCTTCCGAAAACCACAGAAATGAACACTGTTGCCGACTCCTCGGGATACCGCATACTGCTTTAGATCACTTTCCAACGCACCTTCGCCATAAATCTCGAAAGTATAATCAGGGAACCGCACGAGAAATTCCGCAAACGCATCAATGGCAAGCGGCAAATTTTTTTGCTCGTTCAGACGACAAACAGTAACTACACATTTGCTCCGTTCGCCTTCATAAGGTGAGGGTAGAACATCACTAAGAGGATTTAGAATAATCCTATACTTGTTAGCTGCATACTTAGGGTAATACTCGAGTGCATCCTTCGTTTGAAACACCACACAGTCAGCAAGCGTATACAGCCATGGATGAATGGCACAAATCAGTCGACGTTTTCCAAAAGCACGGTGCGGATCATTACGTTGAGAAATGATTACACGATTTGGCATACCAATACCAGCAAGCAGTGTAGACAAATTTTGATCATCCATGAAGGAAATAAAAACCGTCTTCGGCATTTCCTTCATTTTCGTTCGGATGGCTTTAATTTGACCAAAAAAATTGGGATTGCCAAGTGCACAAGACGTATCAATATGAACACGTTCATCTAAATCATATGCTACATGAGTTCCGTTAGTCAGAAACAGTGTGATGTCATGTCCATTATGCACAAACTCGTTAGCGAGTAGGGAAACAACACGCTCCGCACCACCACCGTTCATGCTTGGCATAACGAAGCAAATGCTTTCACTCATATTGGCATGTCCTTGCACTCATTGCTGGAATAATAGGAGATGGCTCTTTATTTCAGTCCCTGCGGAACAGATCGCGGGTGTAGACCTTGTCCTTCACGTCATCGAGGCAGGAATCATAACGATTGGCAACGATGGAGTGGGAGCGCTTCTTGAACTCGTCAAGGTCGTTGACAACCTCGGAACCGAAGAACGTGGTTCCGTTCTCGAGGGTCGGCTCGTAGATGATAACCGTAGCGCCCTTGGCCTTGATACGCTTCATCACGCCTTGGATGGAGCTCTGACGGAAGTTGTCGGAGTTGGACTTCATGGTCAGACGGTATACGCCAACCACAGTCTCATGCTCCTTGTTGGCATCCCACTCGCTGTTCGGGCCGTAGGCACCGGCGAGCTCGAGCACGCGATCGGCGATGAAGTCCTTGCGAGTGGCATTGGATTCCACGATGGCCTGGATGAGGTTCTCCGGGACATCCTGATAGTTGGCGAGCAGCTGCTTGGTGTCCTTCGGCAGGCAGTAACCGCCGTAGCCGAAGCTCGGGTTGTTGTAGTGGGTGCCGATGCGCGGATCCAGACATACGCCGTCGATGATCTCGCGGGTGTTGAGTCCCTTGGACTCCGCGTAAGTATCGAGCTCGTTGAAGTAGGAGACGCGCAACGCGAGGTAGGTGTTGGCGAACAGCTTCACGGCCTCGGCCTCGGTGAAGCCCATCAGCAGCGTGTGGATGTTCTCTTCGATGGCACCCTGCTGAAGCAGCTTGGCGAACGTCTTCGCGGCTTCCACGAGATGCTCATCGTCAGGATCGGTGCCCACCACGATACGGCTCGGGTACAGATTGTCGTACAGTGCCTTGGATTCACGGAGGAACTCGGGGCTGAAGATGATGTTCTTGGATCCGGTCTTTTCACGGATGGACTTCGTGTAGCCCACCGGAATCGTGGACTTGATGACCATGATGGCGTCCGGGTTGACCTTCATCACCAGATCGATAACAGCCTCGACGGCAGAGGTATCGAAGAAGTTCTTGGTGCTGTCATAGTTGGTAGGGGTCGCGATGATTACGAAATCGGCGTCGCGGTATGCGCTTTCGCCATCCAGCGTGGCGACGAGGTTCAGCTTCTTCTCGGCGAAGTACTTCTCGATGTAATCGTCCTGGATCGGGGACTTGCGGTTATTGATCATGTCGACCTTTGCCGGAACGATATCCACCGCGGTCACCTGATGGTGTTGGGCCAACAGCGTGGAGAGACTCAGGCCCACATAGCCGGTACCGGCAACGGCAATCTTCAACGAATCAAAATCCTTCATGTTCTTTCTTCTTCCTACCTATTCGGCTGTTACATTCAATCTATCGCAAATCCAGCAAAGCGGCAGTGCCGTTATCAGCGCCCGGCCTTGTCGATGTAGAAGGCTTTGTACCATTCGGCGAACCTGCGCAGCCCCTCACGCAGAGGCGTGGATGGCTTGTAGCCGTAATCACATTCCAACGCCTCCGTGTCCGCGTAAGTGACGGGCACATCGCCCGGCTGCATGGCGACCAGCTCTTTATGCGACTCAAAGTCATAATCCTCGGGCAGCACGCCGGCGCGAACCAGTTCCTCCTGAAGGATTGTCACGAATTCGAGCAGGTTCTCCGGATGACCGTTGCCGATGTTATACACGGCATATGGCGGGACAGGCAGACCGTCCTCGCCGGTCTTCTTTTCAGGGGCGCCTTGCATTACGCGCATCACGCCTTCGACGATATCGTCGACATAGGTGAAATCACGACGGCAATTGCCGTAGTTGAAAATCTTGATGACATCACCGGCAAGCAGCTTGTTCGTGAATCCGAAGTAGGCCATGTCCGGGCGACCAGCAGGACCGTACACCGTGAAGAAACGCAAGCCCGTGGAAGGAATGACATACAGCTTGGAATAGGCGTGCGCCAGCAGCTCGTCGGACTTCTTCGTGGCCGCATACAAGCTCACCGGATTATCGACCTTGTCATCCGTGGAGTACGGCACCTTCTTGTTCGAACCGTACACGGAGGAGCTGGAGGCGTACACGAGATGAGCCACGGGATAGTTGCGGCAGGCTTCCAGAATGTTGTAGAAGCCGATGAGGTTGGACTGGATATACGCGTCCGGATGCGTGATGGAGTAGCGCACGCCGGCCTGAGCGGCCAGATTCACGACCACCTTTGGATGGTATTGCTCGAAGAGACCGAACACCGCGTCCTTCTCTGCCAAATCGCCCTTGATGAACGTGAAGTTCTCATAATGCGACAGCTGCTCGAGACGGTGTTCCTTGAGCCTCACATCGTAATAGTCATTGACGTTATCGAAACCGATAACCCGAATGCCAGAAATGTCTTCGAGTAGGCGCTTCGCCAAATTCGATCCTATAAAACCAGCAGCTCCAGTGACTAGAACTGTGTTTTTTCGTAAATCAATCATATCCATTGTTTTTCCTCGGTATTTCGATTCAAGTGTTAGTTCCATTTTCTTGTAAACAACATGCATACAATTCTTCAAGAGCACGAATATAAGTGGATTGCAGCGTCCTTTGAGCAACATAGATGCCGCATTCCCGTTGCATGCTCAAATACAAACTTCCATCAAGCGCCGCTGCATGTAATAATGCACCGACCAAACTATGCATGTCACCGCTGTTAAAGCAAAAGCCGGTCTTGCCTTCCACCACGAGCTCTGGAATACCGCCGATGTTCGCGCCAATCACCGGAGTCTGTGCAGCCAAGGACTCCAAGCCGGAGTACGGCATGTTTTCACGCCATTCGGAGCACAGCACGCTGAAACGGGCGTTGCCCACCTCCCTTTGGAGTTCTTCGCCGGTCTTATAGCCGAGCAGCGCAATCCGCTGTGAAGCTTCCGGGCCCGCCTGTGCGATGAGATTCTCGATGGTTCCTCGCTCCGGACCATCACCCACGATATGTAACTTCCAATCCTGCGGCAGAGATTTGCCCGCGGCATCCAGGAATGCGCGGACCAACGTAAGAATGCCCTTTTCCTTGGAAAGCCGGCCGAAGAACAGGAAGTACGGCTCCACAGTATCGAACTTGGCGGTGTTCGTGACCTTGCGTGCCATCGCCATCTGGCTTTCTGTCAGGAAGTTCTGCATCGCAATGGTGCGCCCGGCATAGCCACCTTCATCAAGTTTGTTCTTCATGAACTCGCTTGGCGCGATGATCCGGTCGATCTTGTCGTAGCTGTGATGGTATTTCAGGAACTCGGCTTCAAGGAAGGCGAGTCCGCTCTTCGCCTTGGAACCTTTCACACAGGTATGCTCCACCGCATGGAAGAACCTGCGATCCAAGCAACGATCGCATACATTGCCGGAACCATCCACCATCGTGTAGGCGGGGCACAGCAGAATGTAATCGTGCGCGGTATACACCACCGGCACATGATGCTTCTTGAGGTACGGCGCATCCAAAATCGACAACGTGAGTTGACGATGCACGTTGTTCATATGGATCACATCCGGCTGAAATTCCTCCAGCAACGCCTCGAACTTGTGCTTCGACTCGAACGAATACACCAGTGTGGCGGCTTCCTTCGCCTGCTGGAACGCTGAAATTTTCCCGACGTAATCCTTTTCGGAGACGAAGTACTTGCTCCAATAGCTCGGCTCATTGTTCGGATGCTGCATGGAGAAGAACGCGACCTCGTGGCCGAGCGTCTTCAGCCCTTCGGCCAGCGCAAAGAAATAGGTCTCTGCGCCACCTTTGCGGTAGAAATACTTGTTGATCAGCAGGATCTTCATCGCGCATCGCTCCCTCGGTACAAAGTGAGCGTTGCGTCAACGACCTTGTCCCAGCTGTACTTCGCGGTCACATAGTCGGCGGCGCCCGCTTTCAGAGCTGCCACACGAGCGGGATCATTGATCAGTGCGGCAAGTGTTGCCCGAAGATCATCCGCGTCCCCCCCCTTATGGAAGGTCACTGCATGGCCTCTCACAACCTCCGTGCACTCGGGAATATCGGAGGTCAGGCAGCAGTTGCCATAGCTCATGGCCTCCAGCAGACTCATTGGCATGCCTTCGAGATCGCTGGGTAACACGTATATATAGGCATTGCTGTACAGCTCTACAAGCTCCGCGCCTTGTATGAAGCCAGTGAGCACTATGCGCGAATCCGAGGTAGCAGCGGACTTGATTGACTCGTAATATTCAGCAGAGTCTGAGGAACCTCCGGCAATGACCAGCTTCTTATCAGTGTCCAGTTTCTTGAACGCCTCGATAAGATAATGCACACCCTTTTCTGGCACGATTCGGCCGAGGAACAGGATATAACCATCCTTGTTGAGACCATATTTATGCGTGATCACATCAGCCGGCATCGGTGTGCTGCGTTCCACTCCGTTCGGGATGAAGTGCACATCACGCCCATATGTGTCTTTGAAATACTGCTGCACATTGCGGCTGAGCACAATCACCTCATCCGCGCACTTCGCCGCAGTTCGCTCGCCGAACTTCAGATACCAAGACGCGAACCGTCCCCACTTCGCACGCTGCCAATCCAAGCCGTGGATCGTGGCCACGGTGCGGATGCCCGCCCAATGAGCCAATCGGAGCGGCACGCACGGGCCTTCCGCATGATAGTGAATCACGTCGGGGCGCGCTTTGATCGCCTTCAATGTGGCGAAGAACGAGGAGGTAAGAGCCGCCAGACCTTTTGCGTCAATGGTGGTCACCGGCACTACATGTACGCCCTTGTATTCATACGGTTCGCCAGAATGATTCGAGCTGCTGTCGAATTGCGCACCAGCCACGTTATGGCCTCTGCGGTTGTATACCACCACTTCGTGGCCGAGCGCCGCCATGCGAACGGCCAGCTCTTCCACGACGACCTCTACGCCACCCTCACGTGAGGGTATGCGCTTATGACCAATGAATGCGATTCTCAAACCGACACCCCGCACAACGCCGCGGAATCAAAACTGACATAAGCGCCGTTATCGGCAAAACGTCTCTCTTCCACGGAACATCCTTACTCAAACCAACGTTTTCCACGCATTACACGCGCACAAAACCTGTCCTTTATCCGTTCATACTATACCGTCGGGGGTACTCTGTACCAACCAATTCTTCCTTATCGGAAATCAGTATGCGGAAACGCGCCATACGGCATCAATGACCGCCAGTTTATCCGCGTCAAGTGAACGTCGAGTAGAAGCACATGGAAATCACGGCTTCAACTTTTGGACAGAACCTGCCCCAAAGGAGCATGAGACAGTATGACGCGCTTATCACTCAGGTAATCCAAGCGTCATACGGATATAAGCGGCATGCTCTCTGAGATACTCACGCAAATACGGAATCGCAAAATCCACCTTTCCGTACCCGCAATCCTCGATGACCTGCGTGGATTCTAAAAGAATCTAAAAGATTCTAAACCGAAGTGGTATGAGTGGAGCGGGTAAAGGAAGTACGTGAACATGCTAGAGCAGCACACAGAGCTGTTCTACGGCACGAATAGTCGCACGAGCATCATCATCATGCGGACTACCCCTCAGACCCGCTTCGCGGGCCAGCTCCCCTGACAAGGGGAGCCGAGATCTACAAACAGCGCCGCTGTTTGCTTAACGGTGCTGTCCTGACAAGGGGAGCCGAGATCTACAAACAGCTCCGCTGTTTACTTCACGGCAACATCCCGACAATGGGAGCCAAGACCGACGAACCTCGATGTCACGGCTCCGACAGCTCCAAACTACTGCACCAGAGCATGAGATTTCATTTGCCTGCCATTTGATTCTCTTTTGACTCGATGGGCATCTTGGTGGAGCCCGGCATGCAGAAATGGCGGAATTCCAACGAAATCTCATTTGCCTGCCATTTGATTCTCTTTTGATTTTAAAATCAAAAGAGGCTATTGTTTCTTAGGAGCCATTTAGGACTCTCGGATGTCGAACATCAATAGCCACAGGAGGCGAGCATGCCGGAAGATCTCATCACCCTCATTACCGCACTCGCCAACCAGGACAGCGAAAACGAATGCCTCGAGTTCAAGCACGGGAACACCGACCCGAATCGAATCGGCCGCGATATCTCCGCATTGGCCAATTCAGCAGCCTTGCTGGGACACACCTTCGCATACAAGATATGGGGCATTGATGACACCACCCATGAGCTTATCGGCACCGCATTCAATCCTAAAGTCGCCAAAGTAGGCAATCAGGAACTGGAGCTATGGCTTCGGCAGCACTTATCCGACAATGCCGAGTTTCGTTTTGAATCCGTCGAAGCCTTCGGCAAGCATCTCGTCCTCTTACGCATATGGCCGGCCCAATACCGCCCTGTGCTTTGGCAAGGGTTGTCCTATATTCGCACCGGCTCCTCAACGCAGGAGCTCAAGCATAGCTCGAAACGGGAAGAGGAGCTGTGGAGTCGCACGCGTGCTGAAGTATTTGAACTTCAATACGCGCTAAGCGGGCTCACCGACGATGAAGTGCTCGGCAAACTAGACACCGACTGGTACCGACAAGAGTTCGGCATTCCACAGACCACGCCCACCGAGCAGACTCTGCATCTGCTTGCGAGCGAACATTTTATCTCCATCCAAGATTCAGGCCGATACTCCATTACCAATCTTGGCGCGTTGCTTTTCGCCCGGAATCTCAACGATTTTCCGACCGTCTCCCGTAAAGCGTTGCGAGTCATCCGGTACGAAGGCTCTTCCCCCATCGCACCATCGCGCAGCAAGACATTTGATTTCGGATACGCCAAATTGGATCTGATGCTTGAATACATCGAAGCGTTGCTTCCCGAACAAGAAGTCATCCAAGGGGCGCGCCGAATCACCCTGCGTGCATTCCCCCATACCGCATTGCGCGAGCTGACCGCCAATATGCTCATTCATCAGGATCTCTCCATCACTGGAGCCGGCCCAATGGTATGCATTTTTGACAATCGCATCGAATTCACTAATCCCGGACGCTCTTTAGTGGATGTCGCGAGACTGTTGAACGATCCCCCTCATTCACGCAATGAGAAAATGGCGGCCATATGCCGCCGCCTGCATCTGTGTGAAGAGGCCGGTTCCGGGTGGGACAAAGTGGTTCTCGACTGCGAGCAGCACCATCTCCCCGCCCCGGAAGTAGAAGAACCCGGAGACAACATGCGAGTGACCTTGACGCGGTCGACACCGTACCGCGAACTGACGCGCGAGCAACGTCTCGATGCCGCGTATTGGCATGCCTGCGTGCAATACGCGCAAAGATTGCCTATGACCAACACCAGTCTCCGAGAAAGATTCGCGCTCCCCCAAAGCGGCACATCACAGATATCCAGGCTTATCAAGGCCTGTTTGGATGAGAATCTCCTCAAAATCGCGGATCCCGATGCCGGAAAACGATATATACGTTATCTGCCGTATTGGGCATGAGATTTCATTTGCCCGCCATTTGCTTTTCTTTTGACTCGATGGGCATCTTGGTGGAGCTCGGCACGCAGAAACGGCGGAATTTCAACGAAATCTCATTTGCCTGCCGTTTGATTCTCTTTTGATTTTAAAATCAAAAGAGAATCTGGAGGCTCAATCTAGAGTCACAGGACTCAGTCGGTGCGGCCTTCCACTTGCGGCGTCTGGTAGACGTCAAGAGGCGTCTTGACGCCGGGTGCGAGCTCCACATGAATGGTCGCCTCATAGGATTCGCCCGGGTTCAACACGAACTTCTTGACGCCCACAGTCAACGTGTTATGCATGGTGACACCGTCATAGCTCTTGCCATCCGTGGACTTCCAGTCCACCAGACGACCGCCCGCCGGAGCGT
>NZ_JFAG01000004.1:0-165639 GCF_006408915.1 Bifidobacterium sp. UTCIF-1 | reverse complement strand
AGATTTTTCGTATGACAGCAGATTCTGATCGATATTTGCTTGATGAGGATTTTGTCGATCCCGTCAATACGTTATGTGCCTCGTTGATTGGTCCTTATGATGTGGATTTTCTCGACGCGCGCCAGTGTCGTCTACTAGCTGGGTGGCTTGAGGCTCGTCTTGAGCAGCCGATTACGCCTCGATTGGCTGAGATTTACCGCAAGTTGGATGATTTCGCCCGTCGCGCGGTCGACTACAACACTGGTGTGGTTATCGAACTGTAGAGAAGGGGCAAAATGAAAAAACATATCAACTAATTGGCGTGTTTTGGGATCATCGGCCGGAATCTACTGTTTCTCTTGAACCGAAAACCTATGATTCGTTCTACCTGGAAGCGGGTCATCCGGATTGCCTTTTCGATGGTAATGGAAAGCATCGGTACGTCACGCTCACTGAGCTTCTGTCGTTGAATTCACAGAAGGATGCTGACGTGCTTGTCGCTCGCTTGGTGGGTAGTGCCGATATCGCTGTGATTTGTGATTTTGTGGTGCAATCTCGTGGCAGTGTAGTGCAGATGTTTCTTCGACATCGTGTATTGCAAGCGGTGCGCTTGCTTGAAGACATGATGCCCGAGTCTTCGGTGACGTTGATGAACCCGCCGGAACTGGGGATGGCTGCATGATCAGTGCTTTGACGGATATATTGGCTTTGATTGATGAGTATTCTCGATATCTTGAGGAACACGGCGTTCGCTGTGATGATCAAGGATTTCCATTGATGCAGCCTGAATGGTATTTGAATGAGTGGCCGGATTTGGTGGTGACGTACCGGGAACGAGGGTCCCAACTCGTTTCCGATCCGGCTCATACCGTACTCTGTTTTTACTGTTCGGATGACCGTATCTATCCACGTCTAGAGCAAGTATTGGAAGAACTGGACGAGTATAGGCCGTTTATGGGCGTGATTGGATCGGATGTAACCGTCACTGCGGATATGGATATCGAATGGCAGCGGTTGATTATCCTGCTCAATCAGTTGTTCGATGCGGTGCTTGCGGTTAATGGGATCAAACTTGTCCAGAATCTGCGCATAGGGCTGCCGTCAACGTTGGTGTGTCTGCTCAATGTGCCGGAGGGTGTCATGGCGGCTTCCGGAACGCTCGGATGCGAGCCGACCGCAGAGGGTGATTTCTCTTATGCGGTCAAAGTTCATACGCTCATGCCATCCAAGGTCATACTGTATGGACGAAGAGACCCTGTTATGGAGAGTCAGTTGGATGCTGCCCGCATTCCCTATAGGCATTATGACGATGTTCATACGCTGTACAGGCGGAGACTTACCTGACTTTGCTATCGCATGATGCTGCCGACCGTATGTGATTGCCGCGATATTGAGTGGCCGCCGCTATGATGGTGCCTTGTATGTGCAGTCTGAGGGCCGTGCATCGGTTCGCGACGATGAGGGCTTGACGAGGGGAGTGGAGCGGATGAACACGAGTAAGTTGCAGGCGTTTGCGGCCGGGGCTCGCGTGGAGCTCATCAAGGCGGTGCGTGCGAAGCTGGATGCGGCGATGGAGCCGGATTCGGCGGCGCGCGTGGACAATCCTCGAGCATTCGCCAAACTGGAGGAGGAGATCCGCACCAACGGCGGCGGCGAGGAAGGCCGTGCGAAAACCGCCGAACGGCATGCCTACCGCTGGTTCAACCGGATCATCGCCCTGCGGTACATGGATGCGAACGAGTTCACCAACCCGCATGTGGTGTCCGGCGATGATGCGGACAATCCGAATGCGCTGCCGGGTGTGCTGTCGGCCGCCAAGCGCGGGGAGTTCGACGAGAGCGTGTTCGGCAATGTCGGTGCGAAAGCCAAGGTGATGCCGACCATCCAGGCGCTGCTGGACGGCACCAAGACGAGCAACGACCCGCAGGGCGACGCCTACGGCCTGCTGCTGCGCGCCTACTGCGACTACTGGCACCGGTTCATGCCGTTCATGTTCGACGAATCCGGTGCGGCCGACGAACTGTTGCTGCCCGCCGATCTACTCGCCTCCGATTCCGTATTGCGCCGCGCCGTGGAGGCGATGCCCGTCGCCGACTGCATCGGTGACGATGGCGAGGGCACTGTGGAGATCATCGGCTGGCTCTACCAGTTCTACATCGCCGAGCGCAAGGACGAGGTGATGGCCGGCTTCAAGAAGTCGAAGAAGGCCGGTGCCGCCGAAATTCCCGCCGCCACCCAGCTGTTCACGCCCGACTGGATTGTGCAATACCTCGTGCAGAACACGGTCGGCCGCCTCTGGACCCAGAACCATCCCGAATCCAAGCTGCATGAATCGTGGGAATACTACATCGACTCATCCTCGGCCCCCTCGGCTGAGGGGGCTCCCGGCGTAGCCGGGTGGGGGAGAGACCCCCAGCAGTCCATTATGCCTCCCTCTGATGAGGGAGGGGTCAGCGAAGCTGACGGAGGGAGAGAAACATCCCAGCAAGCAATCCTCAAGATCGCCACCCCTGAAGACCTCACCGTCTGCGACCCGGCGTGCGGTTCCGGCCACATGCTCACCTACGCATTCGACCTGCTCTATGACATCTACGACGAGGCCGGCTACTCCGCCAATGAAATCCCCGGGCTCATTCTGGAACATAACCTGTTCGGCATGGAGATCGACGAACGCGCCGCCAACCTCGCAGCCTTCGCCCTGACGATGAAGGCGCGCGGCCGCTATCGTCGCTTCTTCCGCAAGCAGGTGCAGCCCAACATCCAGCGCATCACGCCCGAGTACTTCACCGACACGGAAGTGCAGGAGCTCAACGACCTCTACGATGTAACCTTCGACGCCGGCACCTGGAACATCTACCAGCACGCCGACGTCTACGGCTCTCTCATCCAGCCCTCAACTGATTTGACCGATTTGGCTGCTGCGTTCTCGGCCCCTTCTGATGAGGGGGCTCCCGGCGAAGCCGGGTGGGGGAGAGACAGTGGGGCAGCTTCCCTCTTCTCCGACCCCCTCGCCGACCGCGCCCACACCGTCCTCGCCCAAACTGCCTACCTCGCTCGTAAGTACGCCGCGGTCGTCGCCAACCCGCCGTATATGGGTTCAAGCAACATGGGCGGTGAACTCAAGGAGTATGTGAACGAGCATTACCCGGACGGCAACAAGGATCTGTTCGCCGCGTTCATCCTGCGCAACCTGCAACTCATCAAACCGAACGCCCTGCTCGGCATGATCACGATGCAAAGCTGGATGTTCCTCTCCTCGTTCGAGGAACTGCGTAAGGGATTGCTCGCAAAGCATTCCATCGAAACGATGGCGCATCTCGGTGCCGGCGCGTTCGACAGTATCAATGGTGAAGTCGTCTCCACCACGGCGTTCACCATTCGCAATGGTGTTTCCGACGGCAAGGGCACGTATCTGCGATTGGTTGATGTGCAAGGCGATGACAATCAGGCGGCGGCATGCGCGGAAGCAGTGAGCTTCCCTCTTCGAGAGGGGCTGTCGGCGAAGCCGACTGAGGGGAGCAAATCCCCGGTGCTCTTCACCGTCAACCAGCATGATTTCGCCCAGATTCCCGGCTCGCCAATCGTGTACTGGCTGTCCGACGCAATGTTGCACACTTTTGTCGATGTCAGATTCGTAGGGGATTTAGCAGAGCCTAAAAAGGGCTTAGACACGGGGAATAATGAACGGTTTCTTCGTTTCTGGAACGAGATTTCTTATGCCTCTATAGAGATGGAATGGGGCAAGGATAATAAATGGTATCCATACAATAAAGGTGGTGATTATCGGAAGTGGTATGGTAATCGTGATTATGTGATTCTCTGGGAGAATCATGGATCTGCTATCAAAAATGAGCTTGAAGCAAAATCTCATAAACCGACTATTAGAAATCCGATGTTTATGGGAAGAGAAGGATTGACGTGGACTACCGTTTCATCGGGTGATTTCTCTTTGCGCTACTGTCCGAGGGGCGCTCTTTTTGATAATGGAGGGTGTACGTTATTCTCTCAACAAGGAGAAGAAGTATTTCTTTCAGTATTGAATAGTTCGACTGTATCGAACCTTCTTTATGCAATTAATCCGACCCTTAATTTCCAGCCGGGAACAATAGCTGATATACCTATGCCCAAGAAGATTCTCGGTGGGGTATCCAGCTTAAATAAAGGTGACGTGGATTTACTTGTTCAGTCTTCTAAATCCGACTGGGACTCCTACGAGACCTCGTGGGATTTCACGGGTTTGGAGGTGTTGGACTACCCCTCAGTCGGCTACGCCGACAGCTCCCCTAACAAGGGGAGCGGAGAAGAGAAGTTGGGTGCCAGCCCCCTTGACAAAGGGAGCCTGGGTGCAAGGATTCCGGCGTACATTGCACATTGCAAGCAGATCGCCGAGGAACAACGCCAGCGTGAGATTCGCAACAACGAGCTGGTGGCGGATGCGTATGGCGTGCGTGATGAGGTTCCGTGTGACGTGCCGATCGAGCGCGTCTCGTTGAAGCGCAATCCGGCGTTCGCCTATCCGAAGGACACGCCCGCCGAGCGTGACGCGAAGATGGCTGTCGATGTCGTTAAGGAGATCATCTCCTACGCGGTCGGCTGCATGTTTGGCCGCTATAGTCTCGACAAGCCGGGCCTGATTCTCGCCTCCCAAGACGAAACCATCGATGATTATCACGCGCAGATCCCGAACCCCACGTTCGAGCCGGACGCGGACAACGTCATCCCCGTCACCGACGACGAATGGTTCGAAGACGATCTCGCCGCCCGCTTCCGCACGTTCCTTGCCGCATCGCTCGGCGAGCAGCATGTGAACGAGAACATCGCCTATATCGAACAGGTGCTCGGCAAGCCGTTGCGGAAGTATTTCGCCACGGATTTCTACGACGATCATGTCAAGATGTACAAGAACCGGCCGATCTACTGGATGTACTCCAGCCGTACCGACAACAAGGGCACGTTCAAGGCGCTCGTCTACCTGCACCGGTACACACCCGCCACCACGAACACCGTGCTGAAATACCTGCGCGAGTTCACCGGCAAGCTCAACGCCCAATCCGAAGCCCTGCTCGCCTCCGGCAAGCCGGCCGAAGTCCGCAAAGGCGAAAAGCTGCGCACCACCATCACCGAATGCACCAGCTACGAGCGCGACATCCTCTACCCGCTCGCCACCGCCAATCTCCCCATCGACCTCGATGACGGCGTGTTGGTCAACTACCTGCGCATGGGCCAAGCCGTCCGCGCCATCAAGCCCATCGAAGCCAAGCGCAACCTCGTCCAATCCTGGACCTGGCCCACCAATCCATTGGAGGGATGAAATGTCTGATAAGTGGCAACTGACTGAGCCCTTGACTGGTTATATCATTCTTGATAGTGGTCTTGAATCTGTAATACCTGCAGTTCTTAGGGATACTGGCGAACGAATTGAACTTTCTGTTCCATTTACAGATATACAAAACATTCCCGGAAACTGGTTCGTGTCTTCGTGGATGGCTCCTGATGGTGGTCTTGTTGTCGGAGGACAATTTCCTGACATTATGCCGCATGAGTTATTGTTTGTTTGTAATGCGCAAAGCTTCGCTTTAGTGGATTGTCGTATTGCGGATATTACTAGTTCCATATGCTTCGGACCCGGCACAGGAACAATTGTTCCCACGTATGTGATCTGTGGTGCAAGGAATAATCGATATGCAGAAATCAATGGCCTTAGAACACAATGGCTGGATGCGGTTCGCTGGTTCAATTTACCCTCCACGACCTATCATGTCGAACAAGACGAAGAAGGAAAATGTCAAGGCGTAGAAGTCTGTTCTAAATCTATTCCACCGATTCTCGTTAGTGATAATCTGGGTTTATCCATTCGGCCCGATTTTAATGTTGCTCCATTGAGAAAAAACGACTCAGTTATTTCACGTCAATTAGTCTATATTGAAACTAAAACGAATGTTGCTAAGAGCTGGGAAGAGCATCTTGCAACCCATCGGGCAATAAAAGATTTAATATCAATAGCCGATTGGAATTCGCGAGATTTTATTGACATGTCTGTCATGAGGACAGATGATCCAGAAATCATTGGAGGTAAGGGAGCCGTAAGGGATCGATGGTCTCCGGTTGTCTCTTACTATCCGCTTGTGCAGAGAGATAATAACGAGAATTTCCAAAATACTTTCCTGTTTGACTATGAGGATATAGGTAATACTGGAATCACGAAGTGGTTGGATTTGAGAAAAAATTGCGAGCAGGGTATGACCTTACTGTCCTATCTTGCACGTGATCATGGCCACTTAGCATTGGAAACCATGTCTATGCTTGTCGGCACTGCACTGGAATGTGTGGGTTGGTATATTGTGCAATCTGAGCGTCAAGAAACACGAATAAATAAGAGGTATGGAAAGGAACAGCCTTCCACATACAAAGATATGTTGGAAGCCATTATTGAAAAAATTGAAGTAGGTGATTTCTTCAAAGAGCGTGATTTATGGATAGAGGCTATGAGGGATGTCTATGTCGGTAATAAACATGCCGATGCTCATAGTTCAGACTTTCAAACTACATATGAGGCTACTATGCAGAGTCTCGTTGTTTTGCGTGTCTGGCTAGGTCTTCAATTAGGCGCAGATATTGTAAATATGAAAAACCGACTTGCAAGTGATGCAATTGGTAAACATATTACCAATCTACTTGCTTAAGTAGGTTAGCTAATATGACATCACACGGCTTCGCGCCGTATTGGCGCAGGGTGAGGATGCATCGGTGGAATTCAAGCGGTGCGGGACTCATCCTGAGCGTGTTTGTAGCTAGAGTTCCGGCCCCGTGGAACACGCAGATTGATGACGGGAAAGTGCCGGATACTTCATTGGGAGTGCGGGATACTGTCAAGAAAGTGCGCGATGCTCTGAATGGGGTGCCGGATACTGCTGCAAAGGTGCCGGATACTATGTCTGAAATGCCGGATACTGCCGGAAATTGCCGGATACCGAATCCGGAGTGCGCGATACTGCCGGATAAGTTCGCGATACCGCTGGCCTTGACGAACAGGAGCGTCAGGTCTACGCATTTATTCAACAACGTCGAGGTGCGCAGTCTGATGATGTTGCGGGTCTTCTCAAAGTCGGCAAACGTCAGACTCAGAAAATCCTTGCCAGACTTGTCGATTGCGGACTGTTGCGCCGTGTGGGTGCTGGGCGTTCGACACGATATGTGCTTGTCGGGGAGGTCTCGAAATGAGCGGCAGTACACAGATTGATAGCGATTGGGTGTTCATTCTCAATCATCCGTGAGCAGCAATGTCGAGGCTCCTGGGGATGGATGCCGGACCAATGACGCATTGGTACCGGAAGTGTGTTCCGGTGATTTGGATCGGTTATTTGATGGGTATGACGGTGCGTACAGGGGAGTTGAGCTTGATTCTGGCGCTCCGGTTGGTGAGGAGCTGATTTGATGCGTGATATGGAGTCATCGGTTATACGCTGATAATGGGCGTCGTCATATCGGGGTAGTGCAGCAATTGTAAAGTGTCGACTATACTCGATGCCTTCAGTGCAGCAGTGGTGCAGTTTTATTCATGTTGGATACCACAGAAAGAGAAGGACTCGCATGAGCACAGCTGAGCAGATTGGACGGTTGCTGGCGGCGCGGTTCGCCGGTTACGACGGCACCATGTACGGCGAGGGGCGCGTGGTGTTCTGGCATGACGAGCACGGCGAATTCGCCGATCTGCTGGATGAAATCGCAGGTCAGCAGGCCGCCGACGAGGCATTGCGCGACGTGGAGGTCGTGCGGTTGGAACGCAACCCGTTCGCCGTCAAATACCGTATCCTCCTTGAACGGCCGACCACGAAGTTCCTCGTGTACCTCACTGGCAAACTGCCGGCGGACGAGAACAATTGGCTGCTTGACCTCGAACTGGCGTACGGTCCTATGTTCACCGCCGATCGCCTGTCGATGATCATCAACGAGTTGTTCCCGCGCGAGGCATCCGCCGCCACACGAGACACTTGGCTCGCCATCATGCAACGCACCAAGCCGTTCTTCGACGACGACGATCTGGTTACCGGGCTGGCCGAGCGGCTGCGCGCGGACGACGACGAGCGGGACTTCCAGGCGAAGATGATCGCCGTACTGCTCGGCTTGCCGGCGGGGGAGCACAGTCTGCAGGCGATCTGGCGCGCGTTGCTCGCCCAATACTCGCAGGACGAAACTGACGGCATCGAGCGCATCGCGGCCATGAGCTTGGCCGACTATCACTGGGCCGGCACACGCGGCATCTACCGGTTCGACGCGGCCCGCGAACTGGAACACCCTACGGTGAAGGACTTCGCGCTATGGCTGTTCCGTCTGGCATGGAACGGATTCGCCGACGCCGAACACGGTCTGGATTATTACGCGAACATCCGCCGCGACTTCGATCTATGGCGCAACGATCCCCGATTCGCCCCGGTGGTCCGCACCTTGGCGGAGGATGCGTTCGCGGACCTCTCGCTTACCGACGACATTACCGGCATGGGTCTTGACGAACTGGCGTCGCACGACCTGTTCCGTGAGGTCGATGAACAGCTCGTGGAACTGCTGTATGCGGGTCTTGGCAACGAGAGCGTGACCGATGACGACGTGCAGCGCCTAGTCGCCTCGCGACGATACGGTCTATGGCACGACGAATTCGCCAAGGACTACGCCATCATCGCCTCGGCCAGCGCCCTGCGCGCCCGATTGCGTGCGGCACGGCCCGTCATGGAATCCATATCGTCCGCGCAGGAGGGCTTCCGTCTGTATGCGAACGACCTGTACCGGGTCGATGCATGCTACCGTCGGTTCATCGCCTCATGGAAGGCCGGAGGCCGGTTCAGCGGCAACATGGTCGCCGAAAGCCTGGAACAGGAATACGCCCGCTATCAAGCCGATCTGAGCGTGCAGTGGCAGGCGCAGGTCAACAAGCTCGACGAGTGGTCGATTGACGGCGTTCCCGCCCAGACAGACTTCTACGCGCGCAATGTGAAGAAAATCACCGATGCCGGCAGAAAGATCGCGGTCATCATCTCCGACGCGCTGCGCTACGAGGTGGCCGAGGAATTGCGCGAATGGCTGGATGCGCAGAGCCGTTGGAACGCCACGCTCGAAGCCCAATTGTGCGTACTGCCATCCTACACGCAGCTCGGCATGGCCGCTCTGCTGCCACACACGAGTCTGGCGCTGACTCCCTCCGACCATTACGGGGTGCTGGCGGACGGCAACTCCACTGTGGGATTGGCTGCACGGCAGTCGGTTCTTGGTTCTGTGGGCGGCGCTGCAGTGACGGCGAAGACGCTACTCAAGATGAAGCGCGACGAATACCGCGAGCTGGTGAAATCCTGCAGCGTGCTCTACGTCTACCACAACGTCATCGACTCCATCGGAGACGATGCAGCCAGCGAATCGGGGGTCTTCGATGCCTGTGCGAAGACGATCGACGAGCTTGACACCATCGTCAAGCGTCTGGCCAACGCGAACGTGACCAATATGATCGTCACCGCCGACCACGGATTCCTCTATCAGGACCACGATGTGACGGACGCCGAATGGCTTAGCGTCGGACCTTCCGGAGATGCGGTCTGGGTGAAGAAACGCCGGTTCGTCATCGGCTCGAATCTCGTCCCCAAGCCTGCGTTCACCACATTCCCCGCCGCCCGCGTCGGTCTGGACGATCCGGAAAACAAGGGCGTGACCATTCAGGTGCCCAACGGCATCCATCGACTGCGTATCTCGGGTGATGGCGTACGGTATGTGCATGGCGGTGCTTCGCTGCCCGAGATCGTAGTGCCGGTCATGCACATCAACAAGGGGCGTTCGGCCTCCGGAGACGCGCGATTGGTGGAATTCCGCATCCTGCAGAACACCGATCGCATCACCACCGGGCAAATCACGGTCGATTTCCTGCAAACCGAACCCGTGGGCGGCAAGATATCCGAGCGAACCGTACTCGCCGGCCTGTGGGGCGTGGAGCCCGGCGGCAAGGCTACGCTCATCTCCAACGAGGTGCCTTTGGCGTTCACGTCCACATCCAACGACGCTGCCGACCGACATGTTCCGGCCACGTTCCTGCTCGCCGGCGAGGCAGGCCGGTTCAACAACACCGTGGTCGAGCTGCGACTGGCTGAGCGAATCCCTGGCTCCAGCCAGATGCGCCGGCTGGATATCAAGGCCGAGTACCGGTTGCAGCGCGGGCTTATGTTCGATGACGGATTCGACTTCTAACGTAGCCGGGTGGAACGCGGAACCGTCCGGCTTTGATTGGTGGGACTACCCCTCAGTCAGCACGCTGACAGCTCCCCTGACAAGGGAGCCACGAGGGATGGGCATACAGGTAAGGTGGGAACATGGCAGACGAAGAGCATATGGAAAAGACAATGGATAAGGATTCGGGCGAGCCTGAGGAGACTGCGGCGAACGAAATTCCCGTGATGAACGACCTCGACCGCAAGGTGACTGCTGAATTCGCCGATTACACGGTGCGCAAGGACCTGGTCAGCAAGGTCAAGGGCAACGCCCTCGTGCCCTCATATGTGCTGGAATACCTGCTTGGAAAACACGTGACCACCACCGACGAGATCAGCGTGCAGGCCGGTGTGGACCGTGTCCGGGCCACTCTCGCGGACAACTATGTGCACCGCGAGGAAGCCAACCTCATCCAGTCGAAGATCCGTGAAAAGGGACGGTACAACGTCATCGACAAGGTGCAGGTGGCGCTCAACGAGAGGCTTGACCAGTATGAGGCCACGTTCGAGAACCTCGGCATCAGCCGCGTTGTAGTCGACTCGCAGACCGTCAAAAACAACCCGAAGCTCATGGTCACCGGCATCTGGTGCATGTGCGCGCTGGTCTATGCCTACTCCGGCGACTCGAAGGACGTGCCTTGGCGTCTGCAGCGGCTCATGCCTGTGCAGATGTCCCACGACGACAGGGAGAACTACCTCGCCATGCGTGAGAAATTCACCGCCGACGAGTGGATCGACCTGCTTATGCAGTCGGTCGGATTCAATCCCGACCTGTTCGGCAAACGGGCGAAGCTGCTGCATCTCGTGCGCATGATTCCCTTCGTGGAGCGCAACTACAATCTCATCGAACTCGGCCCTAAGGGCACAGGTAAATCGCACATCTATTCGGAATTCTCCCCGCATGGCATGCTCATCTCCGGCGGTGAGGTGACGGCCGCGAAGCTGTTCGTCAACAATACGAGCGGGCAGATCGGATTGGTCGGCTACTGGGACACCGTGGCGTTCGACGAGTTCGCCGGGAAGACCAAGAAGGCCGACCGAGCGCTCGTGGACATCATGAAGAACTACATGGCCAACAAATCGTTCTCACGCGGACGCAACACTATGCAGGCCGAAGCGTCCATGGTGTTCGTCGGCAACACCTCCCACAACGTGCCGTACATGCTCAAGAACTCCGATCTGTTCGAGGAGCTGCCGGCACAATACCACGATCCGGCGTTCCTCGACCGCATCCACTACTACCTGCCAGGCTGGGAGTTCGAGCAGATCCGCTCCGAGATGTTCACACGCGGTTACGGCTTCGTGGTGGACTATCTGGCCGAGATCCTGCACAACCTGCGCAACGTGGACTACGGTTCGGCGTTCGAGCGGTATTTCACACTGTCGCCCACGCTTTCCACACGCGACAAGGACGGCGTGCGCAAGACCTTCTCCGGCCTGATGAAGCTCATCTACCCGTCCGGCGAGGCGACGATGGACGAGATGGAGCCGCTGCTGCGTTGCGCCATCGAAGGACGCAAGCGGGTCAAGGACCAACTGTGCCGCATCGACTCCACCATGGCCGAGGTCGACTTCAGCTACACGCGTGTAGGGGCCGCGGAGCCAACTGCGGTACAGACGTTGGAGGAGATCGAGTATCCGGAACTGTATTGGAGGGAAGGGCATCACCGGTCGGATGATGCCGAAGAGCCGTCGTCAGCTGCCGGTGAGCCGGCCGAGCGAATCGGCGAGCCCGCCGGCAAGTCCACGGATGCCGAACGATCCGGGCGATCTACCCAGACCGTGGCGGTAGAAGCGGCGTCTGTCACAACGCAGCAGTCACCCGAACCGGCCACGCAGCCGAAGCTCAACCGAATCGAACGTGCCGCTGCGGCCGCCCGGGAAGGACGCCTCTCGTATGCCGAAGACCAGCGCGGAGTCACTTATGACAAACTCTTTGGCGCATTCGTTGCCGGTGCGCGCAACATCACCATCGTGGACCCGTACATCCGACTGTTTTATCAGATTCGCAATTACGCAGAATTCCTGGAAACAGTGTTCAACTACACCGAGCGGACCGAAGAGGTGCACGTTCATCTCGTAACCAAGCACGCGGACAAACAGCATATCGACGACCAACTTGCGAACTTGGCTGCGGTACGGGATTCGTTCGGGCAGTTGGGCATCACTGTTACCTATGAGTTCAGCGACACCGCCCACGACCGTTACATCGAGAGTGATACAGGGTGGATCGTCACGCTCGGACGCGGTCTTGATATTTTCCAGCAATATGACGCCTCCTGGCTGAGTCCTATGGCACGAAAGCAGCAGCTGCGCAAGGTCAAGGAATTCACAGTCATCTATCAGCGGGACCGATCCGCGGAACCTCATGCATTACACTGATACGGTTTGAGCTGTTGAGCATGCCGGGCGGGTGGACTTGTGCCATGATCGCGTCCGACACGTACGAGTGAAGGAGACCCATGAATCCGAGGCGGGGACCGTTCCAGGCGGGCGAGAAGGTGCAGTTCACCGATCGTAAGGGCAAGAAGATCACCGACCAGCTGGTGCCGGGAGGCTCCACACAGACCGAGCATGGGCTGATCCTGCATGATGACGTGATCGGCAACACCGAGGGCGCGGTGATCACCACGGTGCATGCCAAGCGCGAGGCGCAGGTCAATCAGGTCTACCCGGAGAAGGACAGGAACAAGCCGTGGAAGTCGTCGCGTGCAATCGGCGGATGGGACTATGCGGCCATGCGTCCGCGTCTCGCCGATTATGTGCTCTCCATGCCGCGCGGCGCGCAGATCATGTACCCGAAGGACATCGCCCAGGTGATTCAGCTCGGCGACATCCGGTCCGGCATGCGTGTGCTGGAATCGGGTGCCGGTTCGGGTGCCATGAGCGTGAACCTGCTGGATGCCGTGGGGGAGGGCGGCCATGTGACCACCATCGAACTGCGACCTGAGTTCGCGCGCGTGGCCAAGGCCAACGCCACGCTCTACTACGGCGAAGAGCCGGCATGGTGGGACCTGAAGACCGGCGACTTCGACACCGTGGCCGCGTCGCTGCCCGAACACTGGTTCGACCGTGTCATGCTCGACATGCTCGACCCGTGGAACCGACTGGAGCAGGCATACCGTGCGATCGCGCCCGGCGGTGCGCTGGTGTGCTACATCACCACCACCACGCAGATGAGCCGACTGGCCGAGGCGCTGCGAGATGCCGGATGCTGGACCGAGCCGCAGATCCAGGAGACGCTGGAACGCACGTGGAAGGCGCAGGGTCTGGCTGTCCGCCCGGATCATCAGATGATCGGACACACCGGTTTCCTGGTGGTCTCGCGTGCCATGGCACCCGGATTCGCCGCGTTGAAGAAACGCGAGCGGTATTCCAAGGACACTGTCACCGACATCGACGCCATGACCGACGAGCAGCGCGAAGCGCAGATCGAGGAGCTGGAGCTGCGCGACATCTCCGACCACAAGCTGCGCAAGGTGCTGCGCGACCTGGAGCGTCAGGTGAACGAATTGCATCAGCTTGGTGACGAGGCTGCTTGAGTGATTATGTGAACGCTCACATCAAGCGTATAATAGTTTTTCTCAATGTTTGTTGTGAGCTACGCATATCCGGAAGGGGAGCATAACAATGGGCATCAAGCTGAGCAAGGTGGCCAAGGCGGCCAAGAAATACAAGCACATCCTCATCGTCATGAGGCATGCCAAGGCCGAGCCGTTCGGAGGTAGTGACGACGCCGAACGCGAACTGACCGAAAAAGGCCTCAAGCAGGCGAAGGCGGTCGCCAAGGGCATTGAGGAGCTCGGCCTGAGACCCGATCAGATCTCCTGCTCGGCGGTGACCCGTGCCCGTCAGACACTGGACCGTATGCTGAACATCTTCGGCGACGGCCCCATCGTGGATTACCGCATCAATCTGTATGAAGGCGGCGTGCAGGCCATATTCGACGAGCTTGCGCACGTCAAGCCCAAGCAGCGCGTGTTCATGATTGTAGGCCATGAGCCCACCGTGTCCATCGCCTCGCAGTGGCTGTCGTCCTCGGATTCGGATGCGGAGCGCCTCGACCTGCTCAACCTTGGTCTCGCCCCGGCGGCGATTGTGATTCTCGGCTCAGACAAGCCGTTCGACGAATGGCAGGTGCACAGCGGCGACCTGCTTGCCGTAATCAACGTGAAGGACTTCGACTGATTCCGTGCCCTAGGGTCTGCGTCACTGATTAACGAGTATTTCAGATATCTCTTCCCCAGTCGGCTTCGCCGCCAGCCCGTCCTGCAATCATGGACGCGCTCTGCGCGCAGCCTGCCAGCTCGCCTGTCGGCTCGCACGTTGCCTACAAACAGCTCCGCTGTTTGCTTCACGGCAACGTCCCCTTAGTCCCGCTTCGCGGGACAGCTCCCCTGACAAGGGGAGCCGATAATACAGTCACCATATTTTGGCGTAGGATACTGGCTTCTTACCCTCGTGGTGTGGGGAATATCCCCGGGGCCTATAAATTTCAGCTATAACGACACTCAAACCGTTCTTATGGGCCCTCATGGACGATGGTTTGATAGCCTAAGTCGGGTTACGAACGCAACTATTGGAGGATTCATGTCCACTCTCACTTCCGTCTCCGGATTCCCCCGCATCGGGCAGAACCGCGAACTGAAGAAGATCATCGAAGGCTATTGGAAGGGCGCCAACGACCTGGCAGCGGTAAAGGCCACGGCGGCCGAACTGCGCGCCAAGCACTGGAAGCTCCAGCAGAACGCCGGAATCGATCTGATTCCAAGCAATGATTTCAGCTACTTCGACCAGCTGCTGGACACCGCCATCCTCCTCAACGTCATCCCGAAGCGTTACGAGCGTCTGGCCTTCGAGAACCAAGAGGACACGCTGTTCTCCATGGCGCGCGGCTATCAGGGCGACAAGGGCGACGTCACCGCACTGCCGATGAAGAAGTGGTTCACCACCAACTATCACTACATCGTTCCCGAACTGGAATCGAGCGAGGGGATCAAGCTCAACTCCACCAAGCCGTTCGATGAGTTCAACGAGGCCAAGGCGCTCGGCATCCTCACCAAGCCGGTGCTCATCGGCCCGTACACCTTCCTCAAGCTCGCCCGTGGCGCCAACGCGCAGAAGCTCGAGTACGACAAGGGCCTGGTCAACGCCGTGGCCGCCGTCTACGCCGAGGTGCTTGGCAAGTTCAACGAGCTGGGCGCCCAGTGGCTGCAGCTTGACGAGCCGTATCTCGTGCTCGACAAGGAACCCGGCGACGTGGAGCTCTTCAAGAGCCTCTACACCAAGATCCTGGCCGCCAAGGCCGGCGTCAAGGTGCTCCTCAACACCTACTTCGGCCATATCGCCGACATCTACGAGACCGTGAACCTCCTCGGCTTCGACGGCATCGGCCTCGACCTCAACGAGGGCCGCGAGGAGAATCTCGAAGCCGTGTCCAAGTACGGCGTCGCTTCCGAGACCACCATCTTCGCCGGCGTGATCAACGGCCGCAACATCTGGCGCAACAATTACGCCACCTCGCTCGGCCTGGTGGACGCCATCAAGCAGGTCACCGCCAATGTGGCCGTCTCCACCGCATCCTCGCTGCTGCACGTGCCGTTCAGCACCGAAGGCGAGACCGGCATCCCCGCCGAGGATCTCAAGCACTTCGCTTTCGCCGTCGAGAAGCTCGATGAGCTCAAGGAGGTGGCCGTCCTCGCCGATGCTACCGAGGACGAGAAGAAGGCGTCCGCCGCCCTCGCTGCCAACCAGGCCCTGTTCGACGGCACCCGCGTGGCCGCCGATCCCGCCGTCGCCGAGCGCGTGGCCGGGCTCACCGCAGACGATTTCGTGCGCCAGCCGGCCCGCGAGGAGCGTCAGAAGCTGCAGCGTGAGGCCCTTGGCCTGCCGCTGCTGCCCACCACCACCATCGGTTCCTTCCCCCAGACCAAGGAAGTTCGCGCCGAGCGCGCCAAGCTGCGCAAGGGTGAGATCACCAAGGAAGCCTACGACGAGTTCATCAAGGCCCAGATCGACGCCTGCATCAAGCATCAGGAGGAGATCGGCCTGGACGTGCTGGTCCACGGCGAATTCGAACGCAACGACATGGTCGAATACTTCGGCCAGAACCTCAACGGCTTCCTGTTCACTAAGAACGCCTGGGTGCAGTCCTACGGCACCCGTTGCGTCAAGCCTCCGATCGTCTGGGGTGACGTCTCCCGCGCCAAGCCGATCACCGTCGAATGGTCCGCATACGCACAGTCCCGCACCGAGCACGTGATGAAGGGCATGCTCACCGGCCCGGTGACCATCCTCAACTGGTCCTGGCCGCGCGAGGACATCACCCATGAGGAGCAGACCAAGCAGCTGGCTCTCGCCATCCGTGACGAGGTGCTCGACCTCGAGGCAGCCGGCATCAAGGTCATCCAGATCGACGAGGCAGCACTGCGCGAGAAGCTGCCGCTGAGGAAGTCCGACTGGCATGTGAAGTACCTCGACTGGGCAGTGCCCGCCTTCCGTCTGGTGCACTCCGCCGTCAAGCCCACCACGCAGATTCACACGCACATGTGCTACTCCGAGTTCAACGACATCATCCGCGACATCGACGCGATGGACGCCGACGTGATCTCCTTCGAAGCCTCCCGCGGCGATCTGGTGGTGCTCGACGCCATCCACGATGCCCACTTCGAGACCGAAGCCGGTCCGGGCGTCTACGACATCCACTCGCCGCGCATCCCCTCCGAGCAGGAGATTGAGGACCGCATCTACGAAATCCTCAAGAAGATGAACGTCGAGAAGGTGTGGATCAACCCGGACTGCGGTCTGAAGACCCGCGGCAACGCCGAGACCTGGCCGAGCCTCGAGCACTTGGTCGCCGCAGCCAAGGCCGTGCGCGCCAAGCTGGAGAAGTAGTCCTTATTCGGCTCTCTCATCAGAGGGAGCCGATAGCCAGCGCTTGCGGTTGTTGATTCGTTGTGATGGTTCCCCTCAGTGAGGGGAACCATAATGCGTGTAAGGAAGCTAATATGCATACGCCCATGTTTTCATTGGAAGTGTTCCCGCCGAAAAGGAACGCGCCTGTGGGAACGATCTATGACACGCTTGACGGCCTCGAGGGGCTGGAGCCGGACTTCATCTCAGTGACCTACGGGCACGGCACCCACACGGACCGAACCGCCACCGCCCGCATCGCCAACACCATCCGCAACGAATACGGCATCCCGGCAGTGGCCCATCTGACAGCGCTCTATTCCGATCGGAACAAGGTGGACGAAGCGCTCGACATGTTTGAACAGGCAGGCGTCCAGGCCGTGCTCGCCCTGCGCGGCGACTACATCGAGGGGGAGGAGCCGGTCGGCGTCTTCGAACACGCCAGCGACCTCGTCGCCTACATCCGCGAACGCAAGCCCGAGATCAAGGTGTTCGGCGCGTGCTATCCGGAAGGCCACTATCAGTCCTCCTCGCTCGACGAGGACATCGTCAACCTGAAGACCAAGGTGGATGCTGGCGTCACCCACCTGATCTCCCAGCTCTTCTACGACAACGACGACTTCTACCGGTTCCTCGACAAGGCCCATGCGGCCGGCATCGACGTGCCCATCGAGGCGGGCATCATGCCGGTTCGCGGCGCCAAGTCCGTCCGCCGCATGGCCGAACGCAACGCTTCTCGCATCCCCGACCATCTGGCCGTGATGCTGGACCGTTGGGAGGGCGACGCCGAAGCCATGCGCGCGGCCGGCATCGCCTACGCCTCCGAACAGATCACCGACCTCGTGGCACACGGCGTGGACGGCATCCACCTGTATTCGATGAACCACCCCGCGACCACCCGCCGCATCTGGCGAAACGTGCAGCCGCTCTTCAGCGAATAGTTCTGCGCCGTCTTCGCTGCGGCCATGAAGGTGCCGGTCTGCGGGAACCAAGACAATAACGGGCGGACCGTCGCCCACGGTATATAGTGGTGCCTTATGGATGCAGTGACGACGTTTACGCTCAGCTCGATGGCGCTTATCCGTGCCGGCATACAGGACCTGGACAAAGCCCGCGACCTGTTCCATCAGCTCAAGGTGGACGGCATTGACGATGCCCAGTGCTCCGAGCTGCTCGGATATCTATCCCATGCATGCGATCCCGATGTGGCTTTGGGCAATTTCGTGGACATCGTCAATGCCATGCAGTCCGGTGGCCGCGATCTGCGACAGGTGATACCGGACGGGGCCGCGCTCAAACGTCTCGTCACCGTGCTGGGCGTGTCCGACGCCATGGGCAAATTCATGCGTTTCAGGCCCGATCTTGTGGCGGCTGCAGCTGTGGACGACTGCAATAGCCACCTGTTCAACCATGCGCAGCGTCGCGCGCGGCTGCTGCAGGCGGTCGGTGCGGACCCTGAGGAGCGGACCAGCCCGAAAGCAGGCAAGGCGTTGGCGGAAGCGGCCACGGCTTTGCGGGCCGCATACCGCAGGCAGCTCGCCGCCATCATCGCCCAGGATGCGGAAGCGGATGATCCCACGGCCATCCAGCCCATCATCAGCCATGAGCTGTCCGATCTCGCCGACGCGGCGTTGGAAGGGGCGTTGGCCATCGCCCGCCGAGAGGTGGAAGGCAGCGATCAGGTGCGCTTCACCATCATCGGCATGGGAAAGCTCGGGGCGCAGGAGCTGAACTACGTATCCGATGTGGATCTCATCTATGTAGTGGAGCCGGCAAGCAAAGACGTCGACCATCAGACGCTGATTCGCGTGGGCACCAAAATGGGCACTATGCTGCAACGTGTATGCCAATCCACGATCATGGGAGTCGCAGAGCAGCCATTGTGGCAAATCGATGGGGGATTGCGGCCCGAAGGCAAGGACGGCCAGCTGGTGCGCGTGCTCGAATCGCACAAGAACTATTACGAGCAATGGGCCGAGAACTGGGAGTTCCAGGCGCTGCTGAAGGCCCGTCCTGTGGCCGGTGACCCGGAACTCGGCCAGGCGTACATGGCCATGACCCGTCCGTTCGTCTGGAGCGCGTCCAAGCGCAAGAACTTCGTCTACGATTGCCAGAAGATGCGCAAGCGAGTCGAGGACCTGATTCCGGCGCCGTTGAAGGACCGGGAGATCAAGCTGGGACGCGGTGGCCTGCGCGATGTCGAATTCACCGTGCAGATGCTTCAGCTGGTGCATGGACGCACCGATGAAACGCTGCGCACCAGCAACACGCTCGACTCGCTGCAACGACTGTCCGAGGGCGGATATATCTCCCGCAAACAAGCCGCGCGCATGTCCCAGGATTACCGATTCGAGCGCGTGATGGAGCATCGCCAGCAGATATGGTCGCTCAAACGCACGCATCTGTTCCCCGACCTCGGCCGCGCCTCGGTGGGCGGACTGGAGAAGAAGCGGGACATCGACGTCGACGAGCTCAACCGGAACCAGGAGCTGCGCCGCCTCGCCCGTGCATTCGGGCTGCATCCCGAACAGCTCGTGGACAAGTATGACGATACTCGCCGCGAGGTGCGTCACCTGCATCTGGACATCTATTACCGTCCGATGCTGCCGGTCAATGCACAACTCGAGGATGACCAGATCACGCTAAGCGTGGCGGCGGCACAGGAGCGTTTCGCCTCCATCGGATTCGGAGACCCGGATGCCGCCATCCGCCACGTGCAGGCGCTTACCGCAGGCGTGGGCCGGGCGGCGAAAATCAACCGCATCATTCTGCCTGCCGTGCTGCAATGGCTCGGTGACGGCCAGAATCCCGACATGGGTTTGCTGAACTGGCGCAAGCTGGAAGAGAACTTCGGCACTGAATCCGGCTATCTTGGATTCCTGCGCGATTCCACCTCCGCCGCGCAGCGCCTCTGCCATGTGCTGTCGAATTCGCGATTCCTTGGTGATGCGCTCAACAAATCCGTGGAGTCCATCAGCTGGCTCGGCGATGACGGCAATCTTCAGGCGCGCACCCGTGAGGCGCTGGATGTGCAGACCAGCTCCGCGCTCGAACGGTTCAGCGCCAGCATGAACGAGTTCGCCAATTCGGTGCGAGCCATGCGCCGCCATGAGATCGAGCGCATCGGATTGGCGTGGATGAGCGGCGTCATGGATGACGGGACAAGCCTGAAGGCGATGACCGACGTGTACGACGCCATTATCGACGCATCGCTGAATTGGTCGATACGCCATCAGACCGAAATGTTCGGCTTGGACCATGCGCCGGCGGATATCACGGTGATTGCAATGGGCCGCTACGGCGGGCGTGAAGTGAACTTCAGCTCCGATGCCGACGCGATTCTGATCTACCGTCCGACCGATGGAGCCGAAGACACCCAGGCCAACACCTTCGCCAAGAAGGTCGTGGAGGATCTGCGCAACATTCTTCAGGGCCCCACCACATTCGAGCCGAAGATCGAACTCGACCTGGACCTGCGGCCGGAAGGTAAGAACGGGCCGATCATCCGCTCCTACGCCTCATGCGAGGAGTATTACGGGTCCTGGGCATCCACATGGGAGCATCAGGCATTGCTGCGTGCCCGCTATGCGGCGGGGGACGCCGAACTGGCGCGTGATTTTCTCATCAACATCGCCGACCCGCTGCGTTATCCGACGCAGGAGCTGAGTGACGCCGAACTGCAAAGCATACGCAAGCTCAAAGCCCGTATGGAAGCCGAACGACTGCCGCGCGGCGTGCGTCGTGAGCGTCATCTGAAACTCGGCAAAGGCGGACTTTCCGACGTGGAATGGACCGTGCAACTGCTGCAGCTCCAACATGCCGGAACCATCAAGGACCTGCGTGTCAACGGCACGCTCGAGGCTTTGGACGTGCTGGAGGCCAAGAAGCTGGTCAGTCCGATGGACGCCATGCAGCTTCGCAAGGCATGGACGACATGCACCGCGGCGCGCAATGGCAACTACCTATGGTCCGGGCGCGCCAACCAGGCGGATATCCTTCCGGACGACATCTATTCGCTTGGAGGAATCGCCGTATATCTGGGCTATGGAGCACACCGTGGCCAGCATTTCGAAAACGATCTGCTCGCCGTGATGCGCAAATGCCGTGACGTGTGCCAGCGCCTGTTCTACGGACAGGCGGAGGACGATTATTCCTCGGGGCCCGGTTTGACGGTCGGCGGTCGCTCAGGAGCATCGGGCGGCGCAGCCGGTTCCGCCGGTGCGCAGAAGCCGGCGAAGCCTCGCATGCACGTCATAGCGCCAAGATTGGAGGCCAACCGCCGCCGCGCCCAGCGTTGACACTATATGAACGCGGGGTGACGCGCGGGTGACGGCAGGGCCCTGCGGGCGTCCTGAAAATGGTCTATAGTCGGAGAGGTCACATTAGTGGCCACCTTATCCGCTTCACGCACGAAAGGTGAGCCGTGTCAACTCCACAAGAGCCGGCGGAGACGCCGATGATCGGTAAAAGCGTCATCTCGCTTGATGATCTCTCCATCGCACAGATTCGGGATTTGCTACACAAGGCGCAGTACATCGACGCGCATCGCAAGGAGGTGTCACACACCTGCGAGGGTAGGGTATTGGCCACATTGTTCTATGAGCCGTCCACCCGCACGCGCCTGAGCTTCGAGACCGCGATGCTTCGCCTCGGTGGCAAGGTCATCGGTTTCGCCGGAGCGCAGCTTGCTTCGGTGACCAAGGGCGAGTCCATCGCCGACACGTTGAAAACCGTCTCCAACTATGTTGATGTGGTCGCCATCCGTCATCCGAAGGAAGGCGCTGCGCTCGTCGCGTCCCGTGCCGCCTCCGTGCCCGTCATCAACGCCGGCGATGGCGGCCATATGCACCCCACGCAGACGCTCGCCGACCTGGCCACGCTGCAGTCGCGCTTCGGCCGTGTCAACGACCTGACCGTGGGCCTGTGCGGAGACCTCATGTTCGGCCGCACCGTGCACTCCCTGATTGAGACCCTGTGCCGCTTCGGCAACGTGCGCTTCATCCTCATCAGCCCTGACGAGTTGAAAACCCCGCAATATGTCATAGACCGCATCAACGCCACGCCGAGCTGCTCCTATGTGGAGGTGCGCGACCTGGCGTCCGTGATCGGCGACCTCGACGTGCTGTACATGACCCGCGTGCAGAAGGAGCGCTTCTTCAACGAAGACGACTATCTGCGCCTGCGTGATACCTACATCCTCGACGAGGACAAGCTCTCCCTCGCCAAGCCCAACATGGCCGTGCTGCACCCGCTGCCGCGCGTCAACGAGATCGCCGTCGAAGTGGACGACGATCCCCGTGCCGCCTACTTCGAACAGGTCAAGAACGGCATGCTCATGCGTATGGCCCTCGAAAGCACCGTGGTGGGCGACGACCTGCCCGGTTACGAACCGCTCAGCTCCAAGGAGGTGCAAGCCTGATGGAAGTCACCAGCATCCAAAACGGCATCATCATCGATCACGTGCCCGCCGGCACCTCGCTGAAGGTACTGGAATACCTGAAGATTGATCCGTCAAAAACCAAGCTCGCGCTGATCATGAACACCACATCGCATCGGTTCGGCTCCAAGGACATCATCAAGATCGAGGACGACAAGGACATCGACCTCGATGTGCTCGGCTTCGTCGCACGCCAAGCCACTGTGGACGTGGTCCGTGGCGGACACATCGTTGAAAAGAAGCAGCCTCGCCTGCCCGAACACATCGTGGGTGTCATCAAGTGCGTCAACCCACGCTGCGTGACCACCACCGAACCGGGCATCAAACAGATGTTCCATCTGGTGCATTCCGAACGTCTCGAATACCGCTGCGATTACTGCGACGAGGAAGCAAAACTGTGAGCATCACCCTACGCAACATCAAGGTCTGGAACACCGGCGAAATCATCGATCTGACGGTTCCCGGCCTTGCGGACGCATACTTCGCCGACACCGATACCGTCCGTGACGGCGCCGACATCGACGCCACCGGTCTGACGCTGGGCCCCGGCTTCGCCGACCCGCATGTGCATTTCCGCGACCCGGGCCAGACCTACAAGGAGTCCATGGTCTCCGGGTGCCGCGCATCGGCTTCGGGCGGGTACACGAATGTGCTCATCATGCCGAACACCTTGCCGGCGCTCGACGGGCAGGCCGTCACCACGGTGGACGCCGAGGCCGGCAAGCCCGGCGCGCGCGAAGTGGTCGACGCCGGCTTCGCCAATGTCATCGATTTCCTGCAGAACTACGATGCCGCGCATGACGTGAAACTGCCGGTCCGTTACGACCTGTGCGTGTGCGCATCCAAGGATCGCGCAGGAGCGGAGGCCAGCGATATCTCCGATTGGCTACGCTATGTGCCCGGATTCCAGGATGACGCCAAGACGCCGGCGATGAACGAACACCCTGTCACCGCGATCAGTGACGACGGCGCTGCGGTTCCCGAGCCGATCCTCGACCAGGTGCTCGCCAATGCCAAGGCATCCGACCTGTACCTCATCGAGCATTGCGAGCATCATGACACTGGTGCGGTCAACGAGGGGCCGGTCTCCCGCAATCTTGGCGTGCCAGGCATCCCCGAAGACACCGAACTGAAGATCGTGACGCGGGACATCGAAGCCGCACGACGCACCGGCATCCATGTGCATTTCCAGCATGTGAGCACGGCGATCTCGTTCGAGGCCATACGCAAGGCCAAAGCCGAAGGGCTGCCGGTCACCTGCGAGACCGCGCCGCACTATCTGGCGCTGAGCGACGAGGCGCTGCTCGAATACGGCACACTCGCCAAGATGAATCCGCCGCTGCGTTCCGAAGCCGACCGTCAGGCCACCATCGCAGCCATCGCAGACGGCACCGTGGACCTGCTCGCCACAGACCATGCGCCACACACCATGGATGAGAAGGCGAAGGGCTTCCTCGAGGCTCCCAACGGCATCATCGGACTGGAATGCGCGTACGGCGTATGCCACAAGGTGCTGGTGGATGGCGGGCACATCTCGGACGAAAGGCTGATCGAGCTCATGTCCGTCGCACCTCAGGCCCTGATGGGCCATGATGCCACGGATATCGCGGCGCTGGTTGAAGATTGGGCCGAGCCTGCGCCCACCGGGGATGACCCGGACGGTGTGATCGCGGAGGAGAAGGCCGACTCGTCACAGACCGCCCGCGAGGGTGTGAACCGTCTGCTCGACCTGAGCCGCGTCGACGATGCCTCTGTCGTGGATCTCGTGGTACTCGCCACCGACAGGCCATGGACCGTGGACCCCGAACGGTTCCATTCCAAGGCCCGCAACACCCCGTTCGGCGGGTGGCAGGTCACAGGACGTCCGCTCGCCACCATCATCGGCTCGAAGTTCATGTTCAGCCGCCTGTAGTAGACAACGGCAAGTCCACCTCACAGCAGGAGACTTACGAAAAGCGCAAAAGGAACAGCATGGATCGTCTGATCGAAGCAATCACCAACGTACAGAATCCATCCGTCGTCGGACTCGACCCCACTGAGGCTCTGGTACCGCCGCAGGTGGTGGCGAGTTTCGCGGAAGAGGTACGCGATTCGGTGGACAGCCCGGAAGAGCTTCCGGCCGCCCAACTGGCCGTGGCGTATTTCGAGTTCAACCGAACCATCATCAATGCGGTCGCGGATATCGTGCCCGCTGTCAAGCCGCAGATTGCCATGTATGAGGCGCTCGGCCCCGCAGGCGTGGACGTGTATACGATGACTTGCGAATACGCCGCCCAGCAAGGCCTGTACGTGCTGGGGGACATCAAGCGCGGCGACATCGGCTCCACCGCCGCCGCCTATGCGCATCATCTGAGCGGCGTGGGCGCGGATGCTGCGAAAGGCGACGATGCCGCCGATAACGGCGAATCCATCATCTTCGACCCGTGGCATGAGGACGCCGTCACCGTCAATCCCTATCTCGGCACGGATGGCATCACCCCGTTCGTGGATGCTGCCGTCGCTTCCGACAAGGACATCTTCGTGCTCGTGCGTACCTCCAACCCGTCCTCCAGCGAACTGCAGATGCTCGATCTGGCCGACGGCACGAAGGTCTATGAACATGTGGCCGACCTCGTGGAGGGCTGGGGTGCCGAAACCCGCGGCCAGCACGGCTATTCCCGGGTGGGTGCCGTTGTGGGAGCCACGCATCCGGAGGAGGGCCGGGCCCTGCGCAAGCGTATGCCCCACACGTTCTTCCTGGTGCCAGGCTATGGCGCCCAGGGAGGCACCGCCCAGGACGTGGCCGGCATGTTCGACGAGACAGGCAGCGGCGCAATAGTCAACTCCTCGCGCGGTATCATCGGCGCATGGAAGAAGAGCGGCAGGTATTCCGAATCCATGAGCGCCGACCAGGCGCTCGAGCTTGTCGCGGAAAGCGCCCGCCAAGCCGCCATCGACATGCGTGACGCCCTTCGTTTCGCCGTGTACCGTTGACCGATCGGAGCAGGAATCCATAATGACAACATTCACACCAACGTATGATGTGGTGGCGGAAGCACAGGCTGCAGGCTATTTCCCGCCTCGCCACAGCGTCGAGATTACCGGCGTGCGTGAACTGACCGATAGGGTCATGCGCCTGACCTTCCGGGACCCGTTCATCGCATCCCACGCCAAGCCCGCACAGTTCGTGAACCTGTTCACCCACGACGATTTCATGTTGATGCCGCGCCCGTTCGGCGTCAGCGAGGTCGAAGGCGATGAGGTCAGCGTCATATTCGCGGTCATCGGCCACGGCACCGAACAGCTTGCTCGACTTGAACCCGGCGACACCGTGGATGTGCTCGGCCCCTTGGGACGAGGATTCAACCTCAAGGAGGACGCCAACTACATTCTGGTAGGAGGCGGGCTCGGCGTGCCCCCGCTGATCTATGCCGCGCAGAAGCTAGCCGAGAACGACGCCTCCTTCGCCACAGCGGTATTCGGCTACCGCAACGACCATTTCGCCGAGGAATATGTCTCCCGGTATGCGGACTGGTCCTGGAGCATCGACGACGCCGAGGGCAATGTAGTCGATCTGCTCAACAAACTCGAACAGAGTGATGACCTCAAGGCCTACGACCGCAAGCCAGTCATCCTCTCCTGCGGACCATTGCCGATGATGAAGGCGGTGGCCGCTTGGGCAGCCGAACGCGACATCCCGGCCCAGCTCAGCATGGAACAGCGCATGGGATGCGGCTACGGCACATGCGTGCTGTGCACCGTGGACACCGTGGACGGGCGTCTCAAGGTCTGCTCCGACGGACCTGTGTTCACCCGCGAACAACTGGGATGGGGGGAGTGACGATGATCGACAGCAATCAGAACGACAACCACATCAACATCTACGAACCGCACGAGTGGAAGCACTCCACCAAGGTCGCCGGCGTGGAATGGAAGAATCCCGTCGGAACCGCATCCGGAACCTTCCAGTATGCCGCGGTCCGTTGGTTCTATGATGTCAGTCAGCTCGGCGCGGTAAGCACCAAGGGTTGCTCGCCGGTGCCGTGGGAGGGCAACCCGAGCCCACGCACCGCCGAAGGCCCCGCCTCGAACCTCAACGCCGTAGGCCTGCAGAACCCCGGCGTCGACCATTATCTCGAGGACGATCTGCCGAAGCTCAAGAAGGCAGGCGCGCTGGTTGTGGCCAACGTGGCCGGTCACTGCGATGACGATTACATGCAGGTGGTGGCCAAGCTCGCCGACTCCGACGCGGATATGCTCGAAATCAACGTGAGCTGCCCGAACGTGACTCATGGAGGCATGAGTGTCGGCACCGACCCGGTGGCCCTCTCCTCACTGATGGATAAACTTCGCCCGATGACCGACAAGCCGATCATCGTCAAACTCACACCGAATGTCACCGACATCACTGTTCCTGCGCGCGCCGCAGTCGAGCACGGTGCAGATGCCCTGAGCATGATCAACACCGTGCTCGGCATGCGCCTGAACATCCGCACGGGCGAGCCGATCATCGCCAACAAGACCGGCGGCGTGTCCGGTCCTGCAGTTCTGCCCATCGGCATCGCCGCGGTCTACCGTACGCGCACCGTGCTGCCGGACATCCCGATCATCGGCATCGGCGGCATCGACTCCGGCGAGAAGGCGCTTGAATACCTGTACGCCGGCGCCAATGCGGTGGAAGTGGGAGCGGCCGCCCTATTCGACCCGGTGGCCCCATTGCGCATTGCCCGCGAATTGGATGATCTGCTGGACTCCCGTCCCGAGCTCGCTGCTAAACTTGCCGCAGGCAACACATGGAGGTAACACGGTTCGGCCGCCGATTCCCCTCGCCGAGGCGAACGTTGAGGCAAATCGGCGGTCGGACCGTCTGGGCGTCCGATACAAGACCTGGAGGTAGCTACAATGGCAGAAACGCTCGCACATCGCTTCACCGAATTCCTGCTGGAATCCAACGCGCTGAAATTCGGTGACTTCACGCTGAAGTCCGGCCGACAGAGCCCGTACTTCATCAACGCCGGCGCTTTCGACGATGGCCGCAAGATCGCCACTCTCGGTGCCTTCTACGCCGAGAAGATCAGCCAGGCGATCGTGCACAACACCATCCCGCGTGATGTCGACACCGTGTTCGGACCGGCCTATAAGGGCATCCCGCTCGCCGTCTCCACCGCCATCGCGCTGACCGCACGCCACAACATGACCGTGGGCTACACCTTCGACCGCAAGGAGAAGAAGGACCACGGCGATGGCGGCTGGATGGTCGGCACGCCGCTCAAGGACGGCATGAAGGTGCTGCTCGTCGATGATGTGATGACCGCCGGCACCGCTGTGCGCGAAGTGATTCCGAAGCTCAAGGCGGAGGCAGATGTGGAGGTCGTGGGTCTCGTGCTCTCCGTGGATCGCATGGAGAAGACCAAGGACTCCGACCTGTCCGCCGTCAAGGCGGTGGAGGCCGAGTTCGGCTTCCCGGTGCTCGCCATCGCCAACGTGCGCGAGATCTTCGACGCCGCAGCCAAGATGAAGAACGCAGACGGCACCCCGCTGCTCAGCCACGAGCTCAGGCAACGTGCCGAATCCTACCTCGAGCAGTACGGCGCCTGACCCTTCCGTGCTTCCGTGCTTTCAGGGACCGACTGAAAAACGCTTCTCGTATTCGGGAAGCGTTTTTTGATGCCCATACTTACCAAAGGGGAGCGAGGCTTAAGATCACGTTGAGATTGCGGGGAGATCATGGATGATCATACCTTCCAGACACGCTGTCCGGACACGCTGCATGTGTCGGGAATCGGAAAAGATGAACTTTAGGTGACAAAGCCCGCATCCAATACCTCGCCTCACTAGAGTAGAGGTATGAGGGAAGGTTCCAAATCTCGAAAGCCGATCATTCTGGTAGTCGGATTCATATTCATCGCCGCAATGGTGTTTGCCGGCGCATTCGCGGTGGGACGAGTCACCAAGGATCCCACCACCGACCAGAGCTACAAGGAAGTGGCATCACAGGTCGCCAAGACCGAGAATCAGATCAAAGCCAACCGCAGCACGACAAAGGAGCTCACCAAGAAACGGAATGAGCTGCGCGAGGATTTGGCCGAAGAGAAGAAGCAGGCGGAAGCAGACAGGAAGGTGTTCGAACAATACGGCGGCGATACCCAAGCAGGGAAGCCAGCCCTGATCGTCGAATCTATCAGCCCGGATGAGGACCCGCTGTATGCCGCTACCGGGGGCAGTATCGATTTGTATTATTACCCGAAAATCACCGTGCGCAACAACACCGGTCATGTCTTGCTCGGGGCAGTCGTCAAATACACCATTATCGGATCGAACGGAAACGTGCTGGATGGGGAGGGCAATGCCTACGTATCCAATGTGGTCGTATATCCCGGCAAGACCGTGGTGGCGGAGGACATGGTGAAGGATGCCGGGTTCTCCGGTGCCACAATCAAGCCGGTCAGTTTCAACGCGACGATTGCCGACAGCAAGGACCCCGATTCCACGAAAACCATCGGCGCACAATACGCCGATGACGTCAAGACGGTGACAATACCATGAGCCAGGACAACAAGAAGAACGAGCACAAGGCGGAAGAATCCAAAGAACCCGGATGGCTGAACCATGATGATTCGATAGGGGGCCACAACGCGGCGGACACTATGTTCGAGGCGTTGGACTCCTGGCTCACTGCCGTAAAGCACATTGCGCGCGGGATTATCCGGCATCATGGCGCCGACACGGACGAAGATAGCGCAGAGAAGGCGGGGAAGGGCGCGGCATCGGCACATATCGATGCACATCATATGGCCTCACCGGCCAAGCTGGCGGTGAGTCTTGTCGCATTAATCGTGGTTGTGTGGCTCGGCGGGGTCGCCTATGGTTTGGGAGGCAAGTCCGTCGTCGTGCAGCAGAGCCCCGACTACATCCGGGAATCGCAACGGCTCACCTGGGCGAACAGCGATTTGGAGGAGTCGAAGCAGGACATAGCGAACCGTGAGCGGCAGATCAAGGATGTCGGCACTCAGATAGAGGAGCTCAAATCAGAGCGCGAACGCTATGGCAATCTACTTGAAGAGATCAAACAAGTCCAGCGGCAGGACAAAACTCCGGAGCTGTCCGTCGCCGCCATCGGTGATGTCTCGCAGTCATCGTCTTCGTATTTCGCCATTACCGCCACTGTGCACAATCAGACGCAGTATACGTTGACGAGTTTCTCCGTCTATTATCAGGTTGAGGATGCTCAGGGGAATGTGGTGGGTACCGGCTTCGCCATGGGGGAGACCGGCGCCACTTGCGCTCCGAACGCGGATTGCCCTATCAGGTCACTCACCATGAACAATCCTACGGGCACGAAATTCGTACCCGTGAAATGGGGTGCCACCGCGTCGGACGGCAACAGCGAATACGGCCGGTATGGCACCGACGTCATGACCAAGCAGTTTTGATTCGTCTATATTGCACGTCCGTATCGCATGTCCATATTGCAAATGCCCCGAAGCGGCTGTATGTTCGCGCCTCAACGAATACGCCGCAAACATACGGTCGTTTTGAATGGTCTTGGCGGCTGTATGTTCGCGCCTCAACGAATACGCCGCAAACATACAGCCGCTTTGATGGTCATAACAGACCGTATGTTCGCGGCACCTGCGTTTGAACGCGAACATACGGTCGTTTGGCGTTATATCAGTGGCTCTTCCGCCTAGATGTTGGTGGTATGTATGCCGGTCGTATACCTACATACGGAAAAGGTGCTTCCTTCCTCAGTCAGGAGGGAAGCACCTTTTCCGCCGAAAGCGGCTGGTCAATGACACCTGACAGGTATGTCAGTCGATGAGCTTGTAGCCGTGGGACGCCACGACCGACTTGAGTTTCTCAAGATAGGTTTCGGCGGCCTTGGACAGCTTGGCGCGTTCGTTGGTGATCCAGCCGAGCAGCATCGTCTCATCGGATTCCAGCGGGACCGTGACAATCTTCTCGTTGTTGAGGTCGCCGTTGTCGATGCCGGTGCACACCGTGTAGCCGTTCAGGCCGATGATGAAGTTGAGGATCGTGGCGCGGTCGGTCACGTTGATCTGCTTGGGGGAGTACTCCGGCCAGACAGCCTCCTCGTAGAAGTAGAACGAACCTTCCTCACCCTGCTCGTACTGCAGGAACGGGTAGGGCTTCAGATCCTCCATAGTGATGACCTTCTTGGCGGCCAGTGGGTTGTTGCGCGAGATGAACACATGCAGCGGGGCGCGGAACAGCGGATGGAACTCGAGATGCTTCTCGCGCAGCAGCTTGCCGAGCACGTCCTTGTTGAAGTCGGACAGGTAGATGATGCCGATTTCGGACTGCATGTTGGCGACCTGGTTGATGATGTCGCGCGTGCGGGTCTCGCGGATGGTGAACTCGTATTCATCGGACTTGATGGAGTTGATCATCTCCACGAACGCCTCGACGGCGAACATATAGTGCTGCGTGGAGACCTGGCACAGCTGCTTGCGCGGCTTGGCGTGCTTGTAGCGCTCCTCAAGCAGGTCTGCCTGGTCAAGCACCTGGCGCGCGTAGGTGAGGAACTCCGCGCCGTCCACGGTCAGGGCGATGCCCTGCGAGGAGCGGGTGAAGATCTCGATGCCGAGCTCGTTCTCCAATTCCTTCACGGAGGAGCTCAGGGCGGGCTGGGAGACGTACAGGGCGTGCGAGGCCTCGTTCATCGAACCGCATTCGACGATTTTGACGATGTATTTGAGCTGAAGCAGAGTCATAAGCAACGGTTATAGCATCGGGCATGGTCGATGGGTTCGGTTATAGCCAGTTGTTTCCATGTTCCAGTCTGTCCTGTGAGATACGGATAGCGGTGAAACATGCGGTCTGTATGCCGGATGACTGCTAACCTGTTGATGTCGAAATCCACGAAATGGGGGAAGCAGGCCTCGAAATCCGCGGATGACAACGAAAACACGAAAGGTGGAACGGGTGGAAACCGTCAAGGTGCTGATGCGGCACATCGGGGAATTCAGGCGGGATGCCATCCTGACCCCGCTGGTGATGATTGGCGAGGTCATATGCGAGATGATCGTGCCGCTGCTCATGGCCACGCTCATCGACGACGGCGTCGAGAAGGGGGATATGGGCGTCATCGTGCGCACGTCGCTGATTATGCTCGTGGTCGTGCTGTGCGGCCTGACGGTCGGATGTCTCGGCTCGGTGTTCGGCTCGAAGGCCGCCGCCGGCTTCGCGAGGAACCTGAGGCAGGACCAATACGACAACATCCAGACCTTCTCGTTCACCAACATCGACCGGTTCTCCACGCCGAGCCTCGTCACACGCCTGACCACGGATGTGATGAACATCCAGAACGCGTTCATGATGATCATGAGGATGGTTCCGCGCGCCACGAGCTCGCTGATTGTCGCGATGTGCATGGCGTTCGTCGTCTCGGGGCGCATGGCCCTCATCTATCTCGGCGTCGTGATCTTCCTCGGCATCGTGCTCGGCGTGCTCATGAACATCGCCGCGCGCTTCTTCCGCCGCGCGTTCCCCGAATACGATGTGCTCAACGAGAACACCGAGGAGAACATCACCGCCATCCGCGTGGTCAAGGCGTTCGACCGCGGCGACATGCAGAACGAGCTGTTCCGTACGATCTCCAAGCGCATCTACGACATCTTCATGAAAGCCGAACTGACCCTCGCCGCCGTCAACCCGGTCATCCAGCTCACCGTCTGGGCCTCGATGCTGCTCATCAGCTGGTTCGGCGCGAACCTCATCGTCGCGGGCGACCTCACCACCGGCGACCTGACCTCCCTGCTCATGTACTGCATGAACATCCTCATGAGCCTTGTGATGCTGTCGATGACCATCGTGATGATCACGATGTCGTCCGCCTCCGCGCGCCGTGTGGCCGAGGTGCTCACCGAACGGGTCGACATGCCCGTGGCTGAGCATCCCGTCATGGCCGTCAAGGACGGGGCCATCGACTTCAACGACGTCGATTTCAGCTACCCCAAGGTCACGCTCTCCGAAAACGATCCCACCGCCAAACGTCGCGCCAACATGGCCGCGAGGATCACCGGTACGAGACGACGCGAGCGCGTGCTCGACGACATCGACCTGCACATCCCCTCCGGCGCGGTCGTCGGCGTGATCGGCGGCACCGGTTCGGCCAAGACGTCGCTCGTCAACCTCATCCCTCGCCTCTACGATGTGACCGGCGGCGAGGTCATGGTCGGCGGCGTGGACGTGCGCGACTACGACCTCGACACCCTGCGCGACAACGTCGCCGTCGTCCTGCAGAAGAACGTGCTGTTCTCCGGCACCATCGCCTCCAATCTCAAGTGGGGCGACCCGAACGCGACGCTCGAGGACATGCGCCGCGCCTGCCATATCGCCTGCGCCGACGAGTTCATCGACCGGATGCCCGACGGCTACAACACCGTGGTCGAACAGGGAGGCCAGAACCTGTCGGGCGGACAGCGGCAGCGCCTGTGCATCGCCCGCGCCCTGCTCAAACACCCCAAGGTGCTCATCCTCGACGACTCCACCTCCGCAGTCGATACCGCCACCGACGCGCGCATCCGGCACGCCTTCGCCACCGAGATGCCTGAGGTCACCAAGATCATCATCGCCCAGCGCGTCTCCAGCGTGCAGGACGCCGACATGATCGTCGTCATGGACGACGGGCGCATCCACGGCGTCGGCACGCACGCCGAACTCGTGGCGAGCGACGATATCTACGCGAGCATCGTCGAACTGCAGACCAAGGGCGGCGGCGACTTCGACGAGGCCGCGATGGGCGACCATGACGAAGCGCATGACGAATCGCACGATGAATCGGAGGTGAAGTGATGCCGGGGCCAAGGGGCAATGCGGGCAGGAACGCGGCCGCAGCCAAGGACTATCTGAAGATGGGCCACCCGTGGCGCACGTTCACGCGCCTCATGGGCGACCTCTTCTCGCACTACGGCGTGCAATACGCGCTCATCATGGCGTGCATCCTCGCCACCGTGTTCGCCAACGTGCGTGGCAACCTGTTCATCCAAAGGCTCATCGACGACTACATCATGCCGCTCGTCCACGCGAATCCCGCCGCACGCGACTTCGGCCCGCTGCTCGGGGCCATTCTTGGCCTCGCGGGCCTGTATGCGGTAGGTGTCGCGGCGACGGCGGTGCAGTCCGTGCTCATGGCGTTCGTCACCCAGGGATTCATGCGCCGGCTGCGCAACCGCATGTTCGGCCACATGCAGAAGCTGCCGCTGGGTTATTTCGACACCAACTCGCGCGGCGACGTGATGAGCCTGTACACCAACGACATCGACACGCTGCGCCAGATGGTCTCCCAGTCCATCCCGCAGATCCTCACCTCGGTGCTCCAGCTTGCCATGGTGCTTGTATCGATGATCTACCTGAGCGTGCCGCTGACCGGCGTGATGCTCGTCATCGCCGCGATTATGGTGCTGCTCACCAAGGTGCTCACGGGCCGCTCCGGCGCGCATTTCTCGCAGCAGCAGAAATCGGTCGGCAAGCTCAACGGCTTCGTCGAGGAGATGATGAGCGGGCAGAAGGTCGTCAAGGTGTTCACGCACGAGGATGCCGCCAAACGCGACTTCCGCGAAGTCAACGAGAAGCTGTACGACGCCTCCAACAAGGCGAACAAGTTCGCCGGATACTTGGGGCCCATCAACAACCAGCTCGGCTACATCGGCTATGTGATGTGCGCGCTCATCGGCGGGGCGCTCGCGATGACCGGCGCCACGGGACTCACGCTGGGCGCGCTCGTGAGCTTCTTGACGTTCGTCAAGAGCTTCACGATGCCGATCTCCCAGGTCTCCCAGCAGCTCAACTCCATCGTCATGGCGCTGGCCGGCGCCGAGCGCGTCTTCGCGCTGCTCGACGAGCGGCCCGAGGGCGACGACGGCCGCGTCGCGCTCGTCAACGTCACGCGCGACGACTCCGGACGCCCAGTCGAATCTCGGGAACGCACCGACGACTGGGGGTGGAAGGACCCCTCCGACGGGCATATCACGCCGATGCGCGGCGATATCCGGCTCGACCATGTGAACTTCAGCTACGTGAAGGGCAAGGAAGTGCTCCACGACATGACGATGTTCGCCAAGCCCGGCCAGAAGATCGCGCTCGTAGGCTCCACCGGCGCCGGCAAAACGACGATCACCAACCTCATCACCCGCTTCTACGACATCGACTCCGGTTCAATCACCTACGACGGCATCGACATCCGGAACATGCGCAAGGGCGACCTGCGCCGGTCTCTGGGCATGGTGCTGCAGGACACGCACCTGTTCTCCGGGTCCATCATGGACAACATCCGCTTCGGACGGCTCGATGCCACCGACGAGGAGGTGAAGGCTGCCGCGCGCCTCGCCAATGCCGACGCCTTCATCGCCAAGCTGCCCGACGGCTATGAGACGCAGCTTGCGGCAGACGGCGCGGCCCTGAGCCAGGGACAGCGGCAGCTCCTCGCCATCGCGCGCGCCGCGGTCGCCGATCCGCCCGCGTTGATCCTCGACGAGGCGACCTCGTCGATCGACACCCGCACCGAATCGCTGGTTCAGCACGGCATGGACGAGCTGATGAAGGGGCGCACCACGTTCGTCATCGCGCATCGCCTTTCGACGATCCGCAACGCCGACTGCATCATGGTCATCGAGGCCGGGCGCATCATCGAGCGCGGCACCCATGACGAGCTCATCGCCTTGAAGGGACGGTACTACACGCTGTACACCGGGCTCAAGGGGTGATGGAAGGCCGTGCCGGTGGGCACGGCCGAAAGCGTTACAGCGTTATATCGTTACAGCGTTACAGCCGCACGCCGAGGTTGGCGAGGGAGTCACGCGCCGCGATGGCCCCGGAGAAGAGGATGCCGTGAATGCCCACCTCGTTGGCTCCCACGATGTTCTTGGCGGTGTCGTCGAAGAAGACGCAGCGTTCGGGCGTGAGGCCGAAGCGTTCCATGGTCAGGTTGTAGATGTCGGCGTTCGGCTTGTGCATCTTCTCCATGCCGGAGACCACCGTGCCGTCCAGCAGCTGTTCGAGGCGAGGGAACTTCTCGAAGGCCAGATGGAAGGTCTCGTGCGACCAATTGGTCAGACCCCACACGCCGTAGCCGTGGCGCTTGAGGTCGGCGAGCAGCTCGGTCATGCCCGGCAGCGTGCGCGGCAACGCATCCGCGTAATGCTCGATGTAATAGCGGAAGATCGACGCGATGTCCTCGCCCTGCTCGCGCACCACATCCGGGTAGATGCTGTCGAAGTCCTCGCCGGCGTCCATACGGTCCTCATAGCGGAAAAAACCATGCGGATCGTCGGGCGCGCAGATCGCGGACACCACGTCATCCGCGAATCGTCCGGTCAGGCAGGCACGGGTGTCCCAATCGATCAGTACGCCGCAGAAATCGAAGATTACATCAGTGATGGTGGCGGGGGAGTCAGCCATACAAAAGCTCCTTGCATATCCCAAGAAAGGTTCCGGGAACCAGTGTACGGGAGCGACGGATATCGGGGGAGCGGCGGACGGCGTCGCGAGCCTTGCTCACAGTATCCATGGCGGAAAGGATAACTGAGTAGCCTGGTTTGGCCAGCGTCCTCGCCACACTGCATTCCCTCAATGACGCATCGTTCGACTGTTCGCGAACGTCCAGCCAAACGTCCAGCCAAACGTCCTGGCGAACATGAAAACAGTCATCGAATGCTCATCTGACCAAGATAGAAATGAAGGTGTTAGCGATGTGTTAGGAAATCGCCGCAGTGCGATAACGGGCATGTATGTAAGCCGTAAAAACCGTCACAAAACCATCACCGAATTCATAAGCTTGAGAATCGCAATGACCCGATGGTGTAGTCTGGGCTGCCCTGAACGGGGAAGCCGGAATGCTCTATCGGGTTTGTTCGATAATGAAGGAGAAAGCATGCCCTGGTGGGTTGATGTTGCCTATGTTGTCGGCACGGTAGTGTTCTTCGTTCTCGTTGATCTGTTCGGAAAGTGGGTTGACAGACTATGATGACGTTCTTCACTGTGCTGGGTGTCGTACTGGGGATCGTGGGCATCGGCTACATGATCTACTCCCTGTGCCGTCCTGAGAAATTCTGACGACCGAGCCAAAGCAATACAGAAATCCCGATGGATCCAGCCGCAGACAGCCGCAGACAGCCGGAGAGAAGAGCCTGCAATACAGGACGAAGGCTGCACAACAGTCTTGCTGCCTGACATCGGGAAAAGGAAACAAAGGTTCATCGCATGGTATATGTGTTTGCTGTTATGGCGTTCGCGCTGATCGCCATAATCCTCGCGGCCATCTACAAGCCGCTGGGTGATTACATGTTCAATGTGTTCACGTCCGACAAGGATCTCTTCTTCGAGAAGTGGATCTACAAGATCATCGGCGTGGACTCCAAGAAGGGACAGACCTGGAAGGCATACCTGCGCGGCGTGCTCGGCTTCTCCCTCATGAGCGTCTTGGTGCTCTACCTGCTCCAGCGCGTGCAGCAGTGGCTGCCGTTCTCGCTGGGCTTCCCGAACGTCGAAGGCCCGTTGGCGTTCAACACCGCCGCTTCCTTCGTGACGAACACCAACTGGCAGTCCTATTCGCCTGACGTCACGCTCGGCTACACCGTTCAGTTCGCCGGCCTCGCCGTGCAGAACTTCGTGTCCGCGGCCGTCGGCATCGCCGTGGCGATCGCGCTGGTGCGCGGCTTCGCATGGCGCAAGTCCGAGACCATCGGCAACTTCTGGGTCGATCTGACCCGCTGCACGCTGCGCATCCTCATGCCGATCTCCATCGTCATGGGCATCATCCTCATTGCGCTCGGCGTGGCCCAGAACTTCGCCGGCTTCGTCAACGTGACCACCGTCGCAGGTGGCCAGCAGACCATCATGCAGGGCCCAGTGGCCTCCCAGGAGGTCATCAAGGAGCTCGGCACCAACGGTGGTGGCTTCTTCAACGCCAACTCCTCGCACCCGTACGAGAACCCGAACATGTGGACCAACCTCATCGAGATCCTGCTCATGCTGTGCATCCCGGTGGCCCTGACCCGCACCTTCGGCCGCATGGTCGGCGACATTCGCCAGGGTTACGCGCTGCTCGGCGCGATGGTGATCCTCTTCGGCATCAGCTTCCTGTGCGTCGTCACCGCCGAATCCTTCTCCAACGACCCGATCACCTCCCTGACCGGCGGTTCGATGGAAGGCAAGGAGACCCGCTTCGGCATCGTATGGTCCGGCCTGTTCGGCACGACCTCCACCTCCACCTCCACCGGTGCCGTGAACTCCATGCATGACTCCTACACCGCGCTTGGCGGCATGATGTATATGCTCAACATGATGCTCGGCGAGGTCAGCCCGGGTGGTGTGGGCGCCGGCCTGTACGGCATTCTGGTGATGGCCGTCGTGGCAGTGTTCATCGCAGGCCTCATGGTGGGCCGTACCCCTGAATACCTCGGCAAGAAGATCGGTCCTCGCGAGATGAAGATGGCTTCGCTGTACTTCCTCGTCATGCCGATCACCGTGGTCGTGGGCGTCTCCCTGAGCTTCGCGCTGCCGTTTGCCCGCCAGTCGATCTTCGACACGTCGCTCAACAACAGTGGCAACCACGGCTTCTCCGAAGTCGTCTACGCGTTCACCTCCGCTGCGAACAACAACGGTTCCGCGTTCGCCGGCATCACCGCAGACACTCCGTGGCTTGATACCGCGCTGGGTCTCGCCGTGCTGCTCGGCCGCTTCCTGCCGATTGCTCTGGTGATCGCTCTCGCTGGCTCGCTTGCCAAGCAGGACAAGGTGCCGGTGACCGCAGGCACGATGAAGACCGACAATGGTCTGTTCGTGGTCCTTCTGGTGTTCGTTATCTTCCTTATTTCCGCGCTGACGTTCTTCCCGACACTTGCTCTGGGACCGTTGGCAGAAGGTTTGGTGGCCTGATATGACTTCCGCATTTGCGAATGACGTTGCGAACAACGCGGCTTCCATCGCGGACGACGTCAAGAAATCCAATAACAAGTCGCTGGGTGCCATGCTTGGCAAGAGCCTGCCGGATGCGTTCCGCAAGTTCGACCCGCGCAACATGTGGCACAACCCGGTCATGTTCATCGTGTGGGTTGGCGCTGCATTCCTGACACTGCTGGGCATCTTCCAGCTGTTCGACGCCTCGCTGGCCAACGGCGAGCCGGTCTACTTCACCTGGATCGTGGCCATCGTGCTGTGGGCCACCGTGCTCTTTGCCAACCTCGCCGAGGCTGTGGCCGAAGGCCGTGGCAAGGCGCAGGCCGACGCATTGCGCAAGACCCGCACCACCACGCCCGCCCACATCGTCAAGGGTTATGACGAGAAGAACGACCCGGATGCCCGTGGCCCGGAAAAGGGCGAAGGCCCCGCCTACATCGAGGAAATCCCGAGCTCTGATCTGAAGCTCGGCGATGTGGTGGTCGTCTCCGCCGGCGAGCTGATCCCGGGTGATGGCGACATCATCTCCGGCATCGCCTCCGTGGACGAATCCGCCATCACCGGTGAATCCGCCCCGGTGATTCGTGAGTCCGGCGGCGACCGTTCCTCCGTGACCGGCGGCACCCGTGTGCTCTCCGACCGCATCGTGGTCCGCATCACCCAGAAGCCCGGTGAGAGCTTCGTCGACAAGATGATCGCCCTGGTCGAAGGCGCGAACCGCCAGAAGACCCCGAACGAGATCGCCTTGGACGTGCTCCTGAGCTCCCTGACCATCATCTTCCTCGTCGTGGTGCTGTGCATCAACCCGCAGGCATCGTCCGTCGGCGCCTCCGTGAGCCTCACGGTCCTGATCGCCCTGCTGGTCTGCCTGATTCCTACCACCATCGGCGCCCTCCTCTCCGCCATCGGCATCGCCGGCATGGACCGTCTGGTGCAGCACAACGTGCTCGCCACCTCCGGTCGCGCCATCGAGGCCGCCGGCGACGTGACCACCCTGCTGCTCGACAAGACCGGCACCATCACCTACGGCAACCGTCAGGCCTCCGAATTCCATGCCCTGCCCGGCGTGGACCATGACGAGATGGCCAAGGCAGCAGCGCTGAGCTCTCTTGCCGACGCCACTCCGGAAGGCCAGTCCATCGTGGCCCTCGCCAAGTCCGAAGGCTTCGAACTTGATGAAGTTCCGGGAGCCGTGGACGTGCCGTTCACCGCCGAGACCCGCATGTCCGGCCTTGACCTGCCGAACGGCGACCGCATCCGCAAGGGTGCCACCTCCGCCGTCGAGGCATGGATCGACAAGGAAGGCGGCGTCATGCCCGTCGAGGTCCGTGACGCCCTGCACGAGAAGGTCAACGCCATCTCCGGCCAGGGCGGAACGCCGCTGGTCGTCGCCGAGCAGTACGCCAACGGCGAGGTCAAGGTCCTGGGCGTCGTCCAGCTCAAGGATGTCGTCAAGAAGGGTCTGAAGGAACGCTTCGCCGACCTGCGCAAGATGGGCATCCGCACCGTCATGGTCACCGGCGACAACCCGCTGACCGCCAAGGCCATCGCACAGGAGGCCGGTGTCGACGACTTCATCGCCGAGGCCAAGCCTGAAGACAAGCTCGCCTACATCAAGAAGGAGCAGGCTAAGGGCCAGCTCGTCGCCATGACCGGTGACGGCACCAACGACGCCCCTGCCCTTGCCCAGTCCGATGTCGGTGTCGCCATGAACTCCGGCACCTCCGCAGCCAAGGAAGCCGGCAACATGGTCGACCTTGACTCCGACCCGACCAAGCTGATCGATATCGTGGCCATCGGCAAGCAGCTGCTCATCACCCGTGGCGCCCTGACCACCTTCTCCATCGCCAACGATGTGGCCAAGTACTTCGCCATCATCCCGGCCATGTTCATGGAGAAGTTCCCAGGCCTTGGTGTGCTCAACATCATGGGTCTGCACAGCTCGCTGTCCGCCGTGCTGTCCGCGATTATCTTCAACGCGATCATCATCGTGCTGCTGATTCCGCTGGCCCTCAAGGGCGTCAAGTACCGTGCCGAAGCCAGTGAGAAGATCCTGGGCCGCAACCTCAAGGTCTACGGTCTGGGCGGCATCATCGCCCCGTTCATCGGCATCTGGATCATCGATCTGTTCGTCCGCCTGATTCCGGGCTTCTGATCGAATCCGCTGAAATAAAGGAAAGATGTCATTATGAAATCATCAATGTCATTGAATCTGCGCAGCTACTGGGCCGGTTTCAAGGCTGTGATCGTCTTCACCGTCATCGTTGTCGTCTACACGTTCGTGTTGGCCGGCATCGGTCAGCTCGGCATGCCGGACAAGGCCAACGGCTCGATGATCACCAACGCTCAGGGTGAAGTCGTCGGATCCTCGCTGATCGGCCAGTCCTTCACCGATGAGAATGGCGATGCTCTGCCGCAGTACTTCCAGTCCCGTCCGTCCGCGGCCTCCGACCCGAACAAGGAGGAGGACAACCAGGGCTATTACGGCGGCGCTTCCTCCGGCACCAACAAGGGTCACGCTGACGAGGACCTCATCAAGAGCACCACGGAACTGCGCAAGGCCATTGCCGAGCGTGAAGGCGTGAGCGTCAAGGATGTTCCCGCCGACGCCGTGTCCGCTTCCTCCTCCGGTCTGGATCCTGAGATCAGCCCTGAGTACGCGGCCATTCAGGTCAAGCGTGTCGCCAAGGAGCGCGGTCTGAGCGAAGAGCAGGTCGAGAAGCTGGTCAAGGAGAACACCACCGGACGTGGTCTCGGCTTCATCGGCGAGTCCACGGTCAATGTGGTCAAGCTGAACCTCGCGCTCGACGAGCTCGAGTAACGGTTCGACTGTTCGCAAAACAACAAGTTGCAACCGATCATCAGGGGTGATGGTGTGCATTGCGTGCGCCATCACCCCTGATGGTGTTTATCGTATACAGTCATAGATAAGGGATTCCATCATCCATCGGGGGAAGGCAAGGTATGGCAGAGGCAAGGGGTACATTCAGGGTGCTGCTGGGTGCCGCGCCCGGTGTGGGCAAGACGTGCGCGATGCTCAAGGAGGGGCATCGTCTTCAGGAGGACGGCAAGGACGTCGTCATAGCGTTGCTGGAAACCCACGGACGCACCGCCACGGCGAAGGCGGCCCTCGGACTCGAACAGGTCCCGCGCAGGCGCGTCCGGTATCGTGGCATGTGGCTTGAGGAGATGGATCTCTTCAAGATCATCGAACGTCACCCGCAGGTGGCGCTGGTCGATGAGCTGGCGCATACCAACGCGCCCGGCTCGGTGCATGAGAAACGTTGGCAGGATGTCGAGGATCTGCTTGATGCGGGCATCGATGTGATCACCACCATCAATGTGCAGCATATCGAATCGTTGAACGACGTAGTCCGTGAGATCACCGGCAGTACGCAGAAGGAGACCGTGCCCGACAAGGTCCTGCGCTCCGCGACCCAGGTCGAACTTGTCGATCTGCCACCGGAAGGCCTGCGCGAACGTCTTTCTGCGGGCCTTGTCTATAAGCCGGATCGTGTTGATGCCGCGCTCAGCAACTACTTCCGTGTCGGCAACCTCACCGCGTTGCGCGAGCTTGCCTTGCTGTGGCTTGCCGGACGCGTGGATGAAGCGCTGAAGGAATACCGCGACGAGCATCACATCAACGCCAAATGGGAGACGCGCGAACGCGTGATCGTGGCACTGTCCGGCGGACCCGAAGGCGAGCAGCTGCTTCGACGCGGCGCCCGTGTGGCCCGCGCTTCCGGCGGCGGCGACCTCATCGCCGTGCATGTGACGCCGGAAGACGGTCTGGCCGGCTCGAACCCTGCGCTGCTGATCAAACAACGTCAGCTGGTGGAGGAATTGGGAGGCACCTACCATCAGATCGTGGGCGAGGACATTTCCGATGCTCTGCTGGACTATGCGCGGGCGAACAACGCCACGCAGGTGATCGTTGGCGTATCGCGGCGGGGCATGTTCGCCAGATGGTTCGGTCGCCCCTCCACACCGAACGGCATCATTGAGAAATCCGGCGATATCGACGTGCATATCGTCACGCATTCCTTCGTGAGCAAGGGCATCTCCATGCCCTCCACGAATCGTCAGCCCATCGCGTTGAAACGTCAGGCAGCCGGTTTCGCATTCGCCATACTGTCGGTGATGTTGACGGCATTGGCGTTGTACGAGTTCAGCGAACCGTATTTCGCGCAACGAGACGCACTGATCCTGCAGCTGATGGTGGTGCTGTCGGCGGTCATAGGCGGGTTGGTTCCGGCCATGGTGTGCGCAGTGCTTTCGGGATTGGTGCTTGATTTTCTGTACACTGTGCCCATCGGGACGTTGCACGTCGTGCATGCCTCGGATGTGATGACCATCATCCTCTATGTCATCGTGGGCATCATCGTCTCCGCTGTGGTCGATCGGGCCGGCACCATCGCGCGTCAGGCCCAGCGCGCCAGCGCCGAGTCGGAGACCCTGGCCAGCGTGGCCGGAGCGGTGCTGCGCAGCGATGACCCGTTGCAGGCCATCGTCCATCGCACGCGGGAGGCGTTCGGTTTCAGCTGCGTGCGCGTCGTGCAGGACAAGCGCGTCATCATTTCGGATGGCGAACCCGGCACGAGAATGGATAACGAGGACGGCTCGGATGTCTCCTCGCCCATCGAGGAACCCGAGACTGTGTCGCTATCGGATCATGGGCCGAAGCTCAAGTTGTATGGCAAATCCATCGAGGCATCGGACCAGCGCATGCTGCTGGCGATCCTCTCGCAAATCCAGACCGTGCTCGAACATAAGGATCTGGAGCGCAAAGCCAGCGAAATCGGGCCGTTGGCCGCCGCCGAAAAGGTTCGTACCGGCCTGCTGAACGCGGTGAGCCACGATCTGCGCAGGCCGCTCGCCTCGGCCACTGCTGCGGTGTCGGGATTGCAGCGCATGGGCGACACCATGAGCGACCATGACCGCAAGGAACTGCTCAATGTGGCGTCCAACGGGTTGAAGCAGCTCACCAAGCTCGTCACTGACCTGCTGGATGTCTCGCGCATACGCGAAGGTGCACTGCCCCTGTCTTTGGTCGCCACCGACGTGGGGGAGGAGATCATCCCCCTGTTCGACGAGCTTGGCATCGGACCATGGTCCATAGATCTGGACATCGCGCCGGATCTGCCGCTGGTCGTGGCCGACCCCGCGTTGCTACGCAGGGCGCTGTCGAACGTGGTGGTCAATGCAATGCGATTCACGCCCGCAGGAAAGCGTGTGCGCTTGTCCGCTTCCGCGTTCAACGGTTTGGTGGAGGTCCGTGTGGCCGATCAGGGGCCGGGCGTTCCCGATGCGCGCAAGAACGACATATTCCTGCCGTTCCATCGTCTGGGCGACACCGACAACACGACCGGACTGGGGCTCGGCATGGCGCTTTCCAAGGGATTCGTCGAATCGATGGGCGGGTCCATCAGTCCTGAGGACACTCCGGGAGGCGGATTGACCATCGTGATCACGCTGAGGGAGGCCGACCATGCCCTGCGCGTGGGCCAGATGATTCCGGCGAACGAGCGCCCGAATCCCGCCGAGATTCTCGAACGGGATACATTGAACGTCTCTGGTGCGGTCTCGGATGTGATTCTGCCGTTGCCTGGACACGGCAATTCCGACGAACGCGGTCTTGATCGGTTCATCACCTATGGCATCATGCGCGGCGGCAAAGAAAAACAAGCCAACGGTACTGCAGCCGCCGCTGCGAAGAAGACAAGCACCACGCAGGTGCAACAGGGCGACGGGGAAGCAGCCGACTCGACTCATGCTCCCGTCCCCGTACCGGCAGTTTCGGACGACAAGGGACATGATGATGCAGATTCATCTGCCGGTCATGCACACAACAGCGAAAAGAAGGAGGCCTGACGATGAAGATTCTCGTGGCTGACGACGATCCGCAGTTCCTGAAGGCGCTGAAGATCACCCTGCATTCGCAGGGATACGACATCGTTACCGCACGCGATGGAGTCGAATGCATCACCGTGGCGGTCGAAGAGCATCCAGATCTGTTCGTGCTTGATCTGGGCATGCCGCGCATGGACGGCATGGGGGTGATCCAAGGAGTGCGAGGATGGACGGATGCTCCGATTCTCGTGGTATCCGGCCGTACCGACGCGCGTGAGAAAGTGGCCGCATTGGACGCAGGTGCGGACGACTATGTGACCAAACCCGTATCCATCGATGAACTGCTGGCGCGTATCCGCGCGTTGTTGCGAAGGGTCGCGCAAGAGAACCCTTCGGACAGCGAAACCCCACTGATCCAGTTCGGGGATATCACGGTGGACCTGAACGCCCATGCCGTGTTCCGTGGTCATAAAGGACGCGAAGTGCGTGTCAGGCTCACCCCTACGGAGTGGAAAGTGCTCGAGGTGCTGGCACGCAACACCGGCAAGCTGGTGACCCGTCAGGATCTGCTCACATCCATTTGGGGTTCCCAGCATGTCAAGGACACCGGATATCTGCGCCTGTATATTTCGCAGCTCCGCAAGAAGATCGAGCCGGATCCCGCGCATCCCAAATACCTGAAAACGGAGACGGGCATGGGGTATCGGCTTGACATCGACGGCGAACCCGAGGTGTAGACGGCCGAATCATCGGAACCGGTGTCGGGTTGTATTGGCGACTATCTCTTGCTTGTGGTCACCTATACAACCCGACACGCTAGGTGGATGCCTAAGCCTGGGCATTCACGCGATGATGTCGGCTATTGCCTCGGGAATCGCCTGAATGACATCACTGGCTACAATGGGGTGGCCCAGAGTCATGAATCGCTGGCGATGTGTGCGGCCGATCAGATCAGGTTCCTGCCACCCCTGTTGCTCGGATTCAGACGCGATGGCCGCCGCCTGCCCATGCAGATACGCTCCGGCGGCCGCGGTTTCTGCTGTCGTGATGGCCTCACCCTGCTGGGCGAGCAGAGCGCCGACCATGCCGGCCAGCACATCACCTGACCCTGCAGTGGCCAACCAGGCGGGAGCGCTGCCGGAGACATAGGTGTGGTCCTCGTCCACCACAATGGTTACCGCGCCTTTAAGCAACACCGTGGCACCGGTCAGCTCATGCGCCCTGCGCGCGCAAGCCAACGGATCCGATTGCACATCCTGTGCGGTAAGACGGGAAGCACCACTGGCGGACGCATGTTGCGGACGTCCTGCATGTGAACCGACACCATGCGCAGCATGGGCGCCGTCAGGCGTCGTGCTCCCGGTCCGTATCGACAACGATGACGGTTCGTCAAGAGGTTCGTCCGGTTGTTCATGAGGGAGCACATCCTCATCTGACGGGATATCGCGAGAGATGCTGTTATTGCGAGCAGCATCGGAGGATGCCTCATCCTCCAGTCTGTTCAGCAATGATGCCATCTCGCCGGCGTGCGGCGTGATCACCACCTGCCCCGGCACGCGGGCGGGAAGCAGATCCAACGCACCGGCATCGACCACGACGGGAGGCATATCGTAGACGATATCATCCGTCGCGGCATCACCGTTCAATGCATAATGCTTCAGCAGCGCCGCAATCGTCTCGCGTTGCGCATCGGCATCCGCCCCGGCAGCGCCTGCGGACGGCACTCCGGAACCGATCACCCAGGATTGCACGTGCCCTTTGCCAATCACCACCTCAGGCATGGCGGACAGCACCATGTTCTGTGCACGCTCCGGTCCCAGATACCGGACCATCCCCGTATTCGTACGGGCAGCCGCGCGGGCCGTCAGCACGGCGGCACCGGGATAACGCTGAGAACCGGTCACCAATCCCACAACACCGCGCGAATACTTGCCATCATCGACATGCGGAAGACGGATGGCGTCAGAGGCGAATGCGCCATCCACCACCTCCACGGCAGGTTCGACCTCATCGATGTCGAATCCGAAATCGACCAGGTCGATACGCCCGCATCCGAATGTTGCCGGCGGCAGTACCGCACAAGGTTTCATCGCGCCGAACGTCACCGTCACCGTGGCGGGGATATAGGGACCGGGCAACGCACCATCGTCCACGCCCACTCCAGACGGAGTATCCACAGCCACGATCAGAGGGAAGTCACCGGACGATTCACGCCCGGGCAACGCCGGTTCGTCAGGAATCGCGCCATCTCGGCCCAACGCCTCCGCCAGCGCAGCAGGGATGCCCCGCAATGCGCCATGCACGCCGATGCCGGTCATCGCATCGATGACCAGATGGGCCCGCGAAGCGACTGAGATGGCGGTCTGCAGCCGTTCTCCGGCCTCGCCGGCGGAGAACCCCGAAGCACAGCCGGGGATGTCGGCAGCCGGATCCAGCACTAGGATCTTGCCGCCTGACCGCACGAATTCGGCGAATCCCGACTCATGCAGAGAACGGCCCACGGCAATGGCCGTGACGGAAGCGCCCTCCTGAGCCAACATGGCGGCGCCGAAGAGGCCGTCGCCACCATTGTCGCCGGCTCCGGCCAGCAGAACGATTGACGCATCTTCCAGAGCAAGATCCTCGTCATCGAGCAATCCGGCAGCCACATGCGCCACAGCTTGCGCCGCCATGCGCATCAGAGGCACGCCCCTGTCCAGCAGAGGGCGCTCCATATCCCGTACGGTCTGCGTATCGTAGGCACTGTGCAGCAACAGTGCACGGCGTTCCGCATCATCGGTGTATTCCATGGCAATCCCCCTTGTGAGAACGGCATGACCATGAATCATTCTAGCCGTCACGCCACCATTCTTCACGCCTTCCGCTACCATGGTCTGTTGGTTTATTCGCAATAGTTCAGGATTCGAAGGAAAGCGGCAGGTGAGGCATGGCGATTGATGCACAGGGTCTGGAGATTCAGATCGGCGCGCGGACACTGCTTCACCCCACGGATTTCCACGTGGCCAAAGGGGACAAGATCGGTCTCGTAGGCCGCAACGGCGCCGGCAAGACGACGCTGACGCGCGTCATCACCGGGGATATGCTGCCCACATCTGGCAAGGTGCGCGTATCCGGCAAGCTCGGTTATCTTCCTCAGGACACGCATGCCGCCGACCCTACGCAGACCGCGCTCGACCGTATGATGAGCGCAAGGGACATCGCCACCATCATCAGCCGGATCCGCAAGGCCGAGAAGGAGATGACCGACCCCGACCCGGATGTGATGAGCAAGGCCATGACCCGGTACGACAAGGCCATGCAGGACTTCGAAAAGGCCGGGGGATATGCGGCCCAATCCGAAGCCACTGCGATGGCCGCATCACTGGGTCTGCCGCAGGATGTCATGGAGCAGCAGCTCGGCACCCTCTCCGGTGGCCAGCGCCGGCGTATCGAACTGGCGCGCATCCTCTACTCCGACGCGGACACGCTCATCCTCGACGAGCCGACCAACCATCTGGACGCGGATTCCATCGAATGGCTGCGTGGCTTCCTGAAGAAATACGAGGGCGGTTTCCTGGTGATCTCCCACTCCACCGAACTGCTCGACGAAACCGTGAACAAGGTGTGGCATCTCGATGCCCAGCTCGGACAGATCGACATGTATTCGCTCGGCTGGAAGGCGTATCTGCACCAGCGCGTCGTGGATGAGGAGCGTCGTCGCCGTGAGCGCGAGGTGGCCGAGAAGAAGGCCGAACGCCTGATGAAGCAGGGCATCCGACTGCACGCGAAGGCCACGAAGGCCGTGGCGGCGCAGAACATGATGCGGCGCGCGGAGAAACTGCTGGAGAACACCTCGGAGGCGCAGAAGAAGGAGAAGGTCGCCGACATCCGCTTCCCGGAGCCGGCCGCCTGCGGCAAGACGCCGATCATGGCCAAGGACATCTCCAAGGCGTATGGCTCCAACATCGTGTTCGCCGGTGTGAACCTCGCAATCGACAAGGGCTCGCGTGTGGTGATCCTGGGATACAACGGCGCCGGCAAGACCACCACGCTGCGTCTGCTGGCTCATCTGGAGCAGCCTGACACCGGATCCGTGGACTACGGCCACGGATGCAAGATCGGCTATTTCGCCCAGGAGCACGACACACTGGACCTCAACGCCACCGTGCTGGAGAACCTCACGCATGTGGCTCCGGAGCTCAACGACACACAGGCCCGCTCCATCCTCGGCTCGTTCCTGTTTTCCGGGGATGACGCGATGAAGCCGGCACGTGTGCTTTCCGGTGGCGAGAAGACGCGTCTGGCGCTGGCTACGCTGGTGACCTCGCGCGCCAACGTGTTGCTGCTCGACGAGCCCACGAACAACCTCGATCCGGCCTCCCGCGAGGAGATCCTCAAGGCCATCGCCAAATACGAGGGCGCGATCGTGCTCGTCACCCACGATGAGGGCGCGGTCGAGGCGCTCAACCCCGAGCGCGTGCTGCTCATGCCCGACGGCGACGAGGACCTGTGGAACGACAGCTATCTGGAACTCGTGGCGGAGGAGTAGCTGGCATATCAAGGCTCCCGCGCCAAGCGGAGCCGTGGCGGAGGTTTGCCGAGGAGGAAAACTCCGCCACAACGGACAATCGACAATCCCATTGAAAAACCAAAGGACCAACGGAGCAAAGGAGCCGATCATGGCAACCCCGACAGGACAGAAGATCGCCATCGTCACCGGTAGTGCCATGGGACTCGGTTACGAGTTCGCCAGCCAGCTCATCGCCAAGGGCTGGCTCGTGGCGGGCATCGACTTCAACGCCGAGCGGCAGGAGGAGCTGTCCGCGCAATGGCCGGCCGAATCGTACCGGGCTTATGTGGGTGACATCACCGACGAGGCGTTCGTGCGCGCTTCCGTAGCCGACATCGCCGCGCTTGGCCACATTGACCTGCTCATCAACAACGCAGGCCAGCCGTCGTTCAAAGTGCCCACCGCCTATGAGGCCTCCGACGTGGACAAGTGCCTCAAGGGTCTCAAGGGAATGATCCTGTGGACCGTGGAGACGTTGAAGGCCTGCGATGAGCAGAACGTGAAAATCGCGCAGATCATGAGCACCGCGGCCACCCGCGGCAATGCGAACGAAAGCGTGTACTGCGCCACCAAGTGGGGCGAGAAGGGCTACACCAAGAGCCTGCAGGCCGCGTACAAGGGCACCAGCGTCAAGGTGGTGGCCGTCTACCCGGGCGGCATCGACACCGCCTTCTACCGCGACAGCCATGACTACGTGTCCGAGGCCAAGCAGCATACATTCATGCAGCCCGGGCCCCTGGCCGAGGTCATCCTGTTCAACCTCGTCAACGAGGCGAACCTCACCGTCACCGACATCGAGATCAATCGCAACAGCTGAAGCCACTTCCTGGCCACCCGACAGGCGAGTCGGCATGCCGCGCACGCAGTGCGTTCCCAATTGCAGGACACGGACCATGTCGCGTCTCAACGCGAGCTAGTGGATTGCCTCGCCAATAACTACGGATTCCAGCTTGTATCTCTCTCCCAAGTCATTCGCTGCCGGCTCGTCCTGCAAACAGCTCCGCTGTATGCTTCGCGGTGAGCTCGACTACTGCAGGTGGTGCAACGCGCGGATGATTGCGCAACGGTCCTGGACGGTGCCCTCATCGGCGCACATGGTGGCATACCATCGCGGATTGTGTAGGGTCTCCGTGGCTGAGCCGGACGCGGTGCCTTCTGCATGAATGTCGGCATCCGGTTCTCCGCTGACGACCAGCGTGGCGAGGTCATTGGCGTACTGGAAATGCAGATGACTCAGCAGTCCGCCTTTGGTGAACGCCCTGCGCGAGGGCAATGGCGCGATGACCAGCAGCCAGCGGAACGGACTGTCCTCGGCATTGGGGTCGTCGGTCGTGAACACGAAAGTCGGGGAGCCTTCCAGGCCATGTTCGATCACATGGTCGATGCGGTAGTCGTAGATGTCGAGGCTGGTGTTGTCCTCGGCGAACCATTCGATGCGAATCACAGCGCTGGCGGCGGCACCGGCTCCGCCCGGCTCGCTCACCCGCCACCATCCGATATGGATGATGTTCTCTGGACTTGTGGTGGCGCACGCCATTGACCAGAATGTGCGGATGCCATGGGCGGCCATCGGCGCCATCCGGGGATCTGCGAGCACCGCCTGCTCGGCGGCCTCCCAGGTTTGCTGGATGGTGGGGTCGTCCGAATCAATGTAATGCTCGAAGCTTTCCCAGTCCCCAAGCCAGTCGGCGATGTCGAACGCCGGTGCGCCCGCTGTGCCTGACATGTTTGTCGCATTCATGATTGGTTCCTTTCCAGATTGATGATACGGTCGCACCAGCCGGCGGCCAGCTCCTCGTCGTGCGTAACCACGAGGATCGCCTTGCCGCGGGCGGCCAATTGACGCAGTAGTCCGCCCACCTGCTCCATGTGGTAACGGTCGAGTCCGCTCGTCGGCTCGTCGAGGATGATGAGGTCCTTGCCGCACATCAGCGCGGAGCCTATGGCGACGCGCTGCTTCTGCCCGTCCGATAGGCTCATCGGATGCCGGTCGGCGAACGCGGTGAGATCGAGGTCGTCCATCACCCGGTCAGCCTGCGCGATTACGGCCGGGTCGGTCTCGTCCAACCCGATCATGAGCTCCTCGCGCACGCTGTCGGAGAACAGCTGATAGTTGACGTCCTGCATCACCATGAATCCGGCGCGCGTGAGGTCACGCGGACGGGCCTTCCGACCGTTGAGCATGATGGTGCCGCCGGCCGGCTTGACGAGCCCGGTCAGTGTCTTCACCAACGTGGTCTTCCCACAGCCGTTGTGCCCCATCAGCCCGGTGATTTCACCGGCGCGGAAGGCCATGTCCGGCACATGCCGCATGAAGCCGTCGCGTCCTCGGTAGCCGATGGCGAGGTCGCGTGTGGCGAGCAGAGGCGTCGCCCCGCTGGAAGAGGAGGGGAATGCTCGCCGCCTCTCCAACTCCGCGATCTGCTTGCGGTACGGTTCGAGGTTGAGCGCGCGCAGACCCATCGCGGCGATGCAGCCGGGGGAGAGAGCGAGGAATTCGCTGGCCTCGTACTCCCTGACGATACGGCCGCCGTCGAAAACCACGTACCGGTCGGCCACACCGTTGAGCCATGCTAGCCGGTGTTCGGCGATGATGATGGTGAGCCCGTCGGCCTTCATCCGCTCGATCATGGTACGCATGTCCGCGATGGCGTGAGCGTCGAGATTGCTGGTCGGCTCGTCCAGCACCATCAGCCTCGGATTCAGCACGCTTGCCGCCGCCATGGCGATGCGCTGCTTCTGTCCGCCGGATAGGTGGAAGATGCTGCGTCCAAGCAGCGGTCCGATGCCGAACCGGTCGGACACCGACGCGATGCGCCGGTTGATGTCGTCCGCAGGCAATCCCATGTTCTCGGCGGCGAATGCCAGTTCGTCGGTGACGTTCGCGTTGAAGTACTGGGTCTTTGGATTCTGGAACACGCTGCCGACCAACGGTGTGAGCCGGTCAATCGGCACGGTCGACGCGTCGAGGCCGCAGGTGATCTGTCGGCCGGTGAACTCGCCGTGGAAGAACTGCGGCACAAGCCCGTTGACTATGCGGGAGTAAGTGGTTTTGCCACAGCCGCTTGCGCCGCACAATACGATGCATCGGCTTTGATGGACGTCCAATGAGACATCGTGCAAGGCTGTTTCCTGTGCATGCTCATATCTGAACGACACGTGGTCTGTTATGGATTCCCGGTTCCGCACGCTCATCTCAATACCCCAGCCATGTCAAGGATGATCGGCACGCTCACCACAACCATCGCCAGCCAGTCGAGGACCCCCATGCGAATCCGTGTGCGTGAGGTATGCGCTCCCTCACGACCCAACCCCTTGGTCAGGGCCGCCACGGACAGGTCCTGCGCCACGGTCGTGGCATTCATGAGCAGCGGTATGAGGATGTATTCCAGCGACTGCGCCGGATGCCTCAGCAGTCCCCAGCCGCCAGCCGCGATGCCTCGCAAAGCCATCGCGTTGCGGATCTGACGGTAATCCTCGGCGATGGTGGGGAAGAACCTGATCACCACCACACAGGGAATCACCACTGCCTCCGGCGCATGCATGCGCCGCATCGAACAGATGAACTCGCTGGCCGACGTGGTGGTGAACGCGTAGGCGCCTGTGATGAAGCAGGGCAACATCATCGCCAGCCCTACCGCCAGCGCCGAAACCACATGCAGCCACGGCAGTCCGAGCGCGTCCGGGTCAAGCAGGCCCAGCGCCGTGAACGCGGCATAGGTGATGGCGAAATTGAGCGTGGTTTTCCATCGTCCGGCCGCCGCCAGTGGGATGAGGAACAGGACGACCATGACGATCTGCGTGGTCAGCGCCACATGGAAGAACAGCATGAGATTGGCCGCGAGCAGCAGGAACAGCTTTGTACGCGGGTCGAGCGTGGGCCGGACGGCATATGCGAACGCCCCCGTCGCCGGTGTAGCCGACGGACGTGAGGCGTTCACTGAAGAATCATTCAGGTTGGCCCGCATCAGACGATGCCGGCCTTGACGAAATGCTTCTTGAGCATCTTCTGTCCGAACCAGCCGCCGAGGGCCGCGCAGACCAGGATCGCGCCCATCGCGAGGAAGAACGAGCCGGTGTTGATATTGGCGAAGACGCCATCGATGTACGCCGCGTCCTTGCCGCGGGCCTGCAGGCTCGCCACATAGGCGTCCTTCATGAACCACAATGGCAGGATCGGGCCGGTCAGGCCGTAGGAGAAGACCATGTAGCTGACGAGCAGCAACACCTTGCTCTTGTACTTGCCGGCGCGCGCGATAAGGTCGGCGGCCACGGGGAAGACGATGCTGGCGATGAACGAGAGCACGAAGTGGCCGGAGACGAACAGGAACAGGCCGATCACCACGCCCATGACGGTGATGCCGCCGAACTTGCCAAGACGTGCTGCGAGCAGCATGTACACGCAGCCGGAGATCAACGCGGCCACGGCAGGAAGGAAGATCGAGCCGAAGCCGCCCATGGCGATGGTGCTCACCAGCGTGGCGATGCACACCATCACGAAGTACAGCGCCGCGAAGACGCCGATGGTGATGAGGTCGGCGACCTGGAGCTTGCCGGGCTTCCTGGCTTCCGGTGCGGACTGAGACACGGACTGCGCGGGCTGGTTCGGGGTTTCTGCGGGTGTATTCGGTGAGGTCACAATGATTCCGTTTCGTATGAGTTCGCGTGAATGTTCGTATGAATGGATAATGGTCCTCTCGCCAATGTATCGGTGATTCGGGGGAAAGGCAATACCTGTTTTACCAACGGCACTATCCGGCCTGTCGCGCCGGATAGTGCCGTTGTCTCGGCTCAGAACAGAATCGCAGCGTGGAATCTATTATCCTCAGTTCGCCCCAGTTCCAATGTGGCGCCCATCGCCTTGCACGCGGCATCCGCGATGGACAGGCCCAGCCCCACGCCGGGCACGGCGCTGATACGCGAATTGGTGCCGCGATGGAACGGCTGCATCAGGTCGTCCAAGTCCTCCGGCAAGGTCTCGTCGGTGGTGTTCGTCACGGTCAGGGCGACGGATCTTCCGCCGGCCGTCATCCCAGGGGTGGCGTTGTCGTCTGCTGTCTCGGCGCCGCCCGGCACCTTCCCGTTTCCGTCGCTATCCGCGCCATGATCAACATCGATGGCGACCTCGATAGAGCCGTCCTGCACGTTGTGCACCGCGGCGTTGCGGATCAGATTGCCCACTGCAAGCGCCAGCAGCGACGGATTGACGGGCACTGTGACTGGATCGGCGGATTCGTCTGGACGGTCGACCCGTACAGTGAGGCTTTGCGCCCGGATGTCCGCGCCGATATCCTCGAGCGCGGCGCCCACGCAATCGTTCAGATTCGCGACGGTGCCGTCCGCCACGGTGCGGTCTGTCAGGGTGTCGTCCGTTATGGTGCGGTCGCCGATGACGCTGAGGCTGCTGCCACGATTGCCGCCATTACCGGTGCCATCTCCTGTGCCATCGAACGCCCCGCTCTGGATGCGCGACAGCGTCAATAACGCCTGCACCAAGGCCGCGCCGCGCCGGTTCGCGGCGAGCGCACGGCGCACGGACGGCTCCACGTCCTTGGGGAACCGGCCTTGGGCGAGCGGTGCGTCGAGGTTAGTTTCCACGGCGGCGATCGGCGTGCGCAGCTCATGCGAGGCGTTGGACACGAACCGTCGTTCGGCCTCGGAGGATGTCTGCACGCGGTCGAGCATGCCGTTGATCGAATCCACGAGCCGGTCGATGTCGTCATGGCCGGGCTTCACGTCGAGCCGCGCGCTCAGGTCGTCCGGCTGCAGCGCCGCCACCTGACGGTCCACGGCGGTCACGCGCCGGGAGAGCACCGTGCCGATGAACCATGCCGCCCCGACCGCGAGCAGACCGAACAGGGCGAGCATCACGATGGACACCGTACGCATCATGCCGGTCAGGGAGTCGGTGACGGCGTTCGCAGTGCCGATGATCACGCCGTTGCTCCGATCGAGGATGAGCGGCTTGTCCTGGGATGCGCTGGATTCGACGTCGTCCCATTCCTGCGTGTTCGCCGGGGAGTACAGTGTCGCCCCCCTCAAGGTTGCCGCGCGTGCCCGAGTAGCAGGCCATGGGGATGTCGCCCGTCGGGGCGGCGTCCGAATACTCCTTGCGCGTGGAGACGGAGACGCTGCCGTCGGAGTTCATGCACAGCGACATCATCTCATTCTGTCTTGCGGCGGTGCGGGTCACGATGATGTTCTGTGCGACGATCAACGCCGTCATCATCGCGATGATCGTCAGCGCGACGGCCAAGGTCACCTTCGCGCGGAACGATGAGGGACGCAGCCGGCGGGCCAGGGCGGCGAGACGGTTGAGCAAGGGACGGAGTCCTTGCATGCGGCCGCCCGCAGGGGAGGTCGGGGAGAGAGTTGTCATGACAGCCGGTATCCTTCCCCTCGCGTGGATTCGATGGCGTCGCGGTCGCCCAGCTTGCGGCGCAGCGAATAGATGGTGGTCTTGATCACGTCCGCCGGTTCGGCGGCGGACGCATCATCCCAGACCGTCTCATACAGTTCCTGCACGCTCACATACCCGCCGTCCGCACGCATCAGTTCGAGCAGTACGCCGTACTCCTTGGGCGTGAGTTTGACAAGCGTGCGGCCATGGTCGCGGAAGACCAGCCGGCGCGTGGTGTCGAGCGTCAGATCCCCATGCGTCAAGACCACGGCCGTGGCGTCGGCCCGGCCGGCGCGACGCTGCAATGCCCGGAGGCGCGCCAGCAGTTCCGGATAGGCGAACGGCTTGGTCAGATAATCGTCCGCACCGAGATCGAGCCCGCTCACCCGGTCGCTCACCTCGGCGGCGGCTGTGAGCATGATCACCGCCACAGGCAGACGGTTCGCGGCGATCGTGGCCATCACCGCGTCGCCCGACAGCACCGGCAGGTCGCGATCCAGCAGCACGATGTCGATGGTTTGCTCGGAGATGGCCTGCAACGCCTCGGTGCCGGTCGTGGCCATGCTCGTCGCATACCCCTCGTATCGCAGCGCGTCATCCAACGCGTCCGCCAGCTCACGGTCGTCCTCGACGATGAGAATCCTCATGATTCCGCCCCTTCCGCATGGTTCCGCTGGTCGGGTCTGGCCGGAACCATGTACGTCAATTATCCATCCGCCGTTACTCATCCATCGTTGCGGCACCACGGTAAGGCGAAGGTAAGGGATTCTCCCACCATCGCGCCACCGGTCCGGAGGTGTCATGGAAGCGACGCCGCGATGATGCCGTATGTCACGAAGGATGCGATATCCGCTACCGGCGTGGAACAGGAAGCGAGGGAGCAGCCGATGAACACGGGAAACAGGTTTGCAGGCAATAACGCGACGGCCGATGAGTCGCTGGCTTTGACAGCCGACCGCTACTGCCGGGACGCCCGGCCTTTCAGAACACTGCTGGCGGCCGTTGCCGTCATGACCTGTCTGATCGGGCTTGCCGCTTGTTCGTCCTCAAGCGCCGGAGACGGTACAACGGATGCTGCGCGGGACTCCGATCCGGCATCAGAGACCGGTCCTCAGGCTCAATCGGGCATGTCGTCGGACGGCATGGATGCCGACCCTGTCGCGAACCTCACCACGGCCGAACTGGAGACGATCGCCAAACGATTCACGGCCTGCCTGGTGGAGAAGGGCTTCGACGCGAAGGTGGTTGAAAGCAGCGCGCTGGCATCCATCGGCTCTTCGGAGCCGGCCCCCAAGACCACCGTAGTGGTGCGACGGCTCGACGCGGACGGCACCCCCATCATCCCCGGGCCCGGCACGCAGATCTCCGGCGACTCCGACCCGCTCTACCCGGACGTGATGTACACCATCGTATCCGCGGAAGAGGGAGCATGGGTGGGGTTCCAGAATTCCAAGGCGCTCTCCGGCTCGATCTACGCGGACAAGCAGGCCGACTATGCCGCCTGTGAACAGACGAACCCGGACTTCGCGCAGCCTAACTATGCGACGACCGTCGGATCATCCGATGGTACGGCGGACTCCGAGGCGCAACAGATCCTGATCGATTTCGCCCGTCAGGCCCGCGCGGACGGATTCGACTGGATGCCCGACCCCGCGCCGGGCGAGGACAAGATCGTGGAGATCCCCTCGGACGTCTCTTATCAGGAGCTGCGGCGCTTCTTCGACACCTATTCGGGCGACAAATGGCCCACCCATGACGGCATTCCATTCGGCGTCGGCTGCACCGGCGAATGCGAGGCCTACAACCGCATCCTTGCCGAACAGCCGTAAGGCGAAGGTAAGGCGATCGCTCACCGACACGCCACCAGTCGGGCTATTGAATGGACAGCGATGACAACGGGCCGGACAACAGCCCGTACACACAACTCGAGAAGGAACCCATCATGCGCACTGCAATCGTTGTGCCGACAAGCCTGAACGACAACTGCAAGAACAATTCATCAGGTGGCCGCCCGACCCAGTCCGCCGGACGTCCAAACGCCCGCGCAATCCGCCGTACGCTGGCCCTGACACTCGCGTCCGGCCTGTGCATGGCCGCGCTCGCCGGTTGCTCCTCGCCGTTCGCCGCGAACGGCGGCGACGATACGGGCGTCACCGGTATCGATACGTCCGCGAACGACGGCGGCAATGCAGCCGATGCCCTCCCCACAGATGCGACCGCCAAGCGGTTCCTCTCCTGTCTCACCGGCAAGGGTTTCGATGCGCAGGCGAGCGCGGCCCCCGGCATACCGGATGCGGAAGGCAAGGCGAAGGCGGCGACCTCCAAGAACATGGTCATGCTGCGCATGATCGACGCAAGCGGGCAGCCGGTCGCGTCCGGTGACGGCGGCACGAGCGTGAGCGCCGGCGCCGACACCCAGTCGTTGTACGCGAACGCCATGCTCACCTCCATCGACTATGGCACCGTATGGGTGGCGTTCAAGGACGCCACGGCGCTCGCCGGCTCGCCCTACGAATCGAAACAGCAGGAATACGCTGATTGCGAGGCGAAGAACCCGGACTTCACACAGCCGGCTCAGGATCTCACCGCAGGCGCGCCCACCTATTCCGAGGAAGAGCGGCAGGCGGCGCTCGACTACGCCAAGAGGGCGCGCGCCAAGGGCTTCGGCTGGGTCGCCGACCCGGCCGGTGACGAGCCGACGACGATTCTTATCCCCAAGACGGTCGGCGAGGAGGAGCTGCGACGCTTCCTCAAGGAATGCCCCGTCGGCGACGCACGCATCGCCTTCGGCTTCGATGGCACGGCCGAGGAATTCGGCTACGACTACATGAAGGTGCTGGACGAGGCGACGGGTGCGGTCTCGTGACGGCACAGTGTTGCGACGGCATGATTTCGCGACAGCACAGGCTTGTGACAACACAGTGGCGTGGCGGCATGATTTCGATGCGATACGCGTCTCATGTGTGCGAGTCCCATGCAAATCCTGTTTGACCCAGATTCCGACGCAATGACAGTGAAGGAGCCATAACCATGACACGGACGGAAGCCAGACGGTTTTCGAGTAGGCGGCGGATAGCCACGGTCGTCATCGTGCTCGTCGCAGCGACCGCACTGGCCGTGACCTGCGCCTTCATGAAGCCATGGACGCTCATCGGCCACATGACGGCGGATAGCCAGCAGACGACGCAATCATCCGCACCACGGAAGGTCGATGTGACCACGCTGCGCGCCCAGCCGGTCACCAAAGGCGTGCTCAACGCCGAAACCCGGCTCGGCGCCACCCTGACATATGACACGGCATCCGACTTCGCCGAGGCGACCGGCGTCATCACCCAGCTGCCTGTGGCCGGCAAGCAGATCGGCGCCGGTGAACAGGTGTACGAGATGGACGGCGTGCCCGTGGTGCTCTTCCACGGCGAGCGCCCGTTCTGGCGTACGCTCGACATCGGCGCCACGGATGGGCCGGACGTGGCCCAATTGGAGCAGAACCTCGCCGAACTCGGCTACTTCTGGGGCGCGCCGGACAACCATTTCGACGGATACACCAAGGAGGCGGTCCGCCAATGGCAGCGGTGGTCGCTCGGCCTCGACGGGGACGTCGCCAACGGCGTCTTCCAGCCATCCAGTGTGGCCGTGACCCCTGCGGCGCCGATCCGCATCAAGACCGTGGCCGCCAAACTGGGGCAGACCAATGTGAGTCCGGCCAGCTATACGGGCGTCACCCTGCACGCGCAGGCCACGATCACCGCCGGACAGGCCGCCACGTTCAAGGCCGGCGACAAGGCGAAGGTCGTCCTGCCGGACAACACCACCCTCGACACCACGCTCACCGCGGTCGATCAAGGTGGCCAGTCCTCCGGCGCGTCCACCGGACTATCCTCCGGCCAGTCCAATGGCAAGGATGGGCAGGTCACCCAGCCTTCGGTGCGCATCGACTTTCCCGATCAGACACAGGTGGCGGAATTCGGGGCCACGGCCATCCAGATCATCGTGCCGAACGCGGACGCCGCGACCGAGGAGACGCTTATCGTGCCGGTCACCGCGCTCATAGCATCCGCCGGCGACCAGTACGCGGTCGAGGTGATCAGAGGGGAGTCGCTCGAACGGGTGCCGGTCGAGATCGGGCTCGTGGCCAACGCGCAGGTGCAGGTCCTTAAGGCCGACGGCCTGAAGGCTGGAGACAGGGTGGTGGTCTCATGATGCAGGGAGGTCTCATGAGGCGCGATGATGCGGCGATGGGTATGACGCGGGGTGGCCTCGCGGCGTGCGACGATCCTGTGGCGTATGACGATCCTGTGACGCGCGAGGATTCCGCAATGCACGCCGGTCCCGATTCCGACCGGGGCGGGGACGCGGGGCATCCGCCGTTGCTGACGTTGCGGCATGTGACCAAGGCGTTCGTCGGCAAGGACGGTTCTCCGTTGGAGATCCTGCACGACACGTCGCTGGCGATCGGCCGCGACGAACGGATCGCCATCGTGGGCCCGTCCGGCTCGGGCAAATCGACGCTGCTGTCACTGCTCGGCACGCTCGACATGCCCACCTCCGGCATGGTCGCCTACGACGGTGCGGACGTGGCCTCCATGGGGGAGCGGCGTCGCAGCGCATTGCGCGCCGAACGCATCGGCTTCGTGTTCCAGCAGTTCCACCTCATCGCCACCGTCTCCGCTCTGGAGAACGTGATGACCGGACTGCAATACACCGCGTTGCCGCGCAGGGAGCGGCGCCGTCTGGCCGTCGAGGCGCTGGAGCGCGTGGGACTCGGCGAGCGCATGTACCACAGGCCCTCGCAACTGTCCGGCGGCGAACAGCAGCGAGTGGCAATCGCCCGCGCATTGGCCAAACGTCCGGACATCATCTTCGCCGATGAGCCGACCGGCGCCCTCGACACCGCCACCGGGCACGCGATAGTCGATATGCTGCTCGCCGCCGGTAAGGCAGGGGCAAGCCTGGTGGTCGTCACGCATGATCCGAACGTGGCCGCACGGTTCCCCCGACGCCTGCACATCCAGGACGGCGTGGTCACGGAAACGGTCAAGGAGGCGGTCGCATGAACAAGTCTGCAAACGTTCTCACCAATAATACTGCAAACGGTTGCAGCCAGGAAGTTGCAAACGATTGCAGAAGGACTCCGGCGCGAAGGACGATCGGCACCCGCGTCCTCGACCTGCTGCGCACGGCATGGTTCGGGGCAACCGGGCGCATCTCGCGTACGATACTGGCATCCTTGGGCATCGCACTGGGAGTAGCCGCCTATGTGGCCCTCTCCGGCATCGCCGCCTCCAATCAGGCGGCCCTGCTCGCCCGGCTCGACGCGCTTGGCGCGAACCTGCAGGTCGTCACCCCCGGTCAGGATTCCAGCGGACAGTCCGTACCGCTGCCCGAATACGCGCCCGAAACCATCGCACGGCAGAGCGCTGTCGAACGGGTGGGCGTGTTCCTCACCGCGCCGGACGGGGCGCAGGTGTTCAAAAACGAGCTCGTTCCCTCCACCAACGGCAACGCGCTAGCCGTCATGGTCATGCGCCCAGACGCGCTCGACGCGGTCGGCGTCGGCATCGCCCAAGGCCGAGGCATCGACCGGAACAACGAGCATCTGCCGGTCGTGGTCCTCGGCTCCGAGGCGGCATACCGGCTCGGCATCAACGAGCCGGGCGACCGTGTGCTCGTCGACGACGCCTGGTACGGGGTCATCGGCATCCTCGAGGCCGCGCCGCAGGCTCAGGACATCGACTCGTCGGTCCTCATCGGCGCCGACTACGCGCTCGCGCACTATGCGGACCAAGCCGACGACATCGGCCGTATCAGCCGGATCTACGTGCGCACCCGCCCCGGTAACGCGGAGGCATTGCGGCGCATGATCGCCCACGCGGCCAACCTCTCCGGCGGCAACGTGTCCGTGAGCGCGTCGGCGAACCTGTCCGAGGCGCGTAACACCACCAACGACTCGCTGACCGCGCTCGGCCTCATGATCGGCGTGATTGCTCTGGCGGTGGGAGGTATGAGCATCGCCAACATGATGGTCGTCACCGTGATGGAGCGGCGCGGCGAAATCGGCCTGAGGCGGGCATTGGGCGCCACGCGCGGCGCCATCCGCATGCAATTCGTCACCGAGGCGGCTATGCTCTCCGCCATCGGCGGACTCGCCGGCGTGACAGTCGGCGCCGTCACAGCCGTCGGTGTCGCGACCGGCATCGGCCAGCCTCCTGCACTCGACTGGCATGGCCTTCCGACCGCCTGGGCAGCCGCCGTCATGGTCGGCATCCTCGCCGGCATCTATCCCGCCTCCCGAGCCGCCCGCATGACCCCCACCGAGGCATTGCGCGGGGTTGTCATCTGATGCTGTATTCGTTTGATCTGCTTTGTTCTGGCATGTTATAATTTATTTATGCGTGTCAAGGAATGGGCGGCTCGTGAGGGTTTGAACGAGCAGACGGTGTGGAAGTGGTGTCGTGAGAATCGCATGCCCGTTCCGTTCGAGCGTTCGGGGAGCGTGTGGCTCATCCATGATCCCAAGTATGAGCAGCAGTCCGCTCCCGTCGTGGGGTCGCGTACCGTATGCTATGCGCGTGTCTCCTCCGCCGACCAGAGGACGGACCTGACGCGGCAGGCGGACCGGTTGAAGGCGTTCGCCATCAATATGGGTGTCGAATCCCCGGAGGTGGTTATGGAGACCGGTTCGGGCATGAACGACAGGCGGCGTAAATTGAACCGCATCCTCGCGGACCCCACGGTCGGCACCATCATCGTGGAGCATCGCGACCGTCTGGCCCGCATGAACGCCGGACTCGTCGAAAGCGCGTTGAAGGCGCAGAATCGCCGGCTCATCGTCGTGGACGACACCGAACCGGACGATGATCTCGTCCGGGACATGACCGAAGCGCTCACCTCGTTCTGCGCGCGCCTGTATGGCAGGCGTGCCGCACGGAACAAGGCGGAGGCCGCGTTGAAGGCGGCGCGTGATGCTTGAGGCCGTCAAGGTCGCGTTGGACCCGACACCAGCGCAGGAGCGTCTATTGTTTGCGCATGCGGGGGCGGCCCGGTTCGCGTTCAACGCTGGCTTGGCGCACGTCAAGGCGACGATCGACGCACACGGGAAACCGGAGTGGTCGCTGTACGCGCTGCGACGCTGGTGGAACGCCAACAAGAACACGCTGGCCGTGGACAAGGACGGCGTGCCATGGTGGCCGGAGAACAGCAAGGAGGCGTACAACAGCGGACTGGAATCATTGTCCGACGCGCTCATGAACTGGTCGAAAAGCCGGAAGGGGCGACGCAAAGGCCGTCGTATCGGCTTCCCCAAGTTCAGGGCGAAGGACCGGACGACACCCCGGTTCGCGTACACGACCGGCTCATACGGTCTGATCGACAATGATCCGAACGCGTTGAGACTGCCCCGGATAGGGCGCGTGCACTGCATGGAGAACATCACCGCCCGGGTCGGCGACGCTCGGGTGCTGCGCATGACCATCACCCGGCATGCGGGCCGCTGGCACGCCTCGCTGACCGTGGAACGCGCCGACCCCACACCGACCATCCCACCCAAGGGCGGCATGGTCGGCATCGATCTGGGAGTCAAGACGCTGGCCGTATTGTCGGACGGCACCATGATCGCCAACCCGCACACGCTCAAGACAGGCGAACGCCGGTTGAAACACGCCCAGAAGGCGTTGTCCCGCAAGGTGAAAGGCTCGAACCGCCGCCGCAAGGCACGCGAACGGGTCTCGCGTCTGCACGCCCACGTCGCCAACCAGCGACGCGACCTGCTGGACAAGCTCACCACACGACTCGCCTCCACCTACTCGGACATCTCGATCGAGGACCTGAACGTGAACGGCATGATCAGGAACCATCGGCTCGCCAAATCGATCATGGACGCATCGTTCTTCGAGATACGCCGCCAACTGGAATACAAGACCGCACGAACCGGCGCGCGACTCCATGTGATCGACCGCTGGTATCCGTCAAGCAAGACATGCTCGAACTGCGGGAGAGTGAAAGCCAAGCTCTCCCTCGACGAGCGCGTCTACCATTGCGACGGGTGCGGTCTCATCATCGACCGCGACCTGAACGCCGCGATCAACATCGAGGTCGCCGGGAGTGCCCCGGAGACCCTAAACGCGCGCGGAGCGGGCGTAAGACCCGCCACCCTCCGGGATGGCGGGCAATCCGCAGTGAAACGCGAACCAAGCAGCCGCACACGCGGCGTGAGACTTGGAGCGGACACTCGCAAGAGCGTCCTGCAAGCCAAAACAAACTAGCTTGCAACGGAATGAGTCTCCGGCTCATGTGCTAGCGTCGATACGTTGCGATCAATGGAACGTAAAGGAGACGCATGGGCGACATCAGGCGGGAGATGGAACGTCTGCGGCCGATCTACGAGACCGGCGTGCTCCGACTGCTGCTGCGCCAGCACGCCATGCTGTATGTGGCGCTGCTTCGCGCCGCGTTCGACCCATTGACCGGCGAGCTGCCCCGCGAAACCGTGGAGGAGCGCTTCGCGCAAAGTCTGCAGCTGTTGGAGAAGACCGGCGACTACGTACTGCACGACCAATCCTATGGCGATGCCGCGCACCGCATCCTCACCGACCTCACGCGTGAAGGGGAGGGTGACTACGCGTGGCTCGCCAATTCCCATGATGCGGCTTCCCACCGCTTCCTCTACCGGCTGACGGCCCGCGCCCATCGTGCCATCGAAGCCCTGAGCCGTCTGGAAGACCAATCCAGCGCATTGTCCGGCGCGCAGGCCAACAGCATCATCATGGAGATCGAGCACGCACGCATGCAACTGACCGCCGATCCCGGCGAGCGCGTCAGACTGCTCAACAAGGAGATCAAGGAGCGGCAGCATGAGATCAGACGGATCCAACACGGTCAGCAGCATGCCACGCTGAACCGGTCGCAGGTGGAGGACATCATCGCCGTGATCCATAATACGTTGCGCGGTGTGCCGATAGACCTGCGTGAACTGGTGCTCACCGAACGGGACAACGGCGATGCGCTGCGCCGCCGCATGCAGGCCGGAGCCATGAGCGTGGACGACACGCTGAACCGCTACCATGAGGACTATCGCCGTTCATTCCGCGAATCCGATGCCGGACGCCGGTTCGAGGACGCCTTCCAGGTGATCATCACCGATGAAGGACGCCGGCAGATCGACTCCGCATTGCGCGATATTGCCAAAACCCCGTATCTGGCCGGAGACTCGGCGACGCTGCTCGGGCAGATACGTGACGAGCTCGCCCGCATCTACGTAGGGCTGGAAGCGGTCCGCAACCAGATGCGCGTTTCGGATGAAGCCATCAGCCGTCTCGTACGCCAGCAGACCGACACCCGCTACCGCACGATGATGAACAGGCTCAACCGTCTGTATGTGAGCCTCAATGCCTCGGCGCAAGCCCATATGGGCGATGCCTCGCGACCATATGCCACCGATACGGCAAACGCGCTGTTCGCCCCGCTGCCGATGCGACCGGCACGGTCCATGACCCACACCGCGACGCCAAAGCTGAGCGGGGGACCATCGGCACCCGACACCGACATGGTGAGCCTCAAGGACATGGTCACCAGCGGAGGTCCACGGCTCAGGCACATGATCGACCTTATCCGGCACAATCCCGTCATCCAGGACGGTCTGGTGGATGTGGCCGCCAGCTTCAACCGGCTTCCGGAACGCGAACGACGCGAAAGCGAGCTCGTCGGATTCCTCGGAGGGCTGCCCTCGGCTGCCAAGGGGAACGTCGATGACGGACCGGCAATGGACGCAACCTGGCATTGCATCGCACTCGACGGCTCGGATAGGGATTGGCACACCATCCCCTTGTGGGCGACTTTGGAGGAACTTGACGCTATTGCGGAGGAGGAGCAGGCATGAACGAACCAGTGGCCAACCCATACGCCTTGTTCGAAGGCGATTGCGGCGACATGTCCGCAGACGCGCGCATGGCGGCCATCGCCCTGAAACGCGAGCGCTATATTTCCGGCCGGCTATATGATCTGGTGGACGACAACCGTGATGCAGTGCTGCGCTCGCTGAACAACGACCTGTTGGATCTGGTCGTCAACGAACGATACCGCATCATGTATGCGACACCTGTCGCCGGAGACGACGTGTCGCTGCGTTCGCTCAAGACGCGCTCCAGTCTGAAACGCGAGGAGGCGGCGCTGCTCGCCTTCCTGCGCATCCGCGTGCTCGAATACGAGAACACCCGGGTGGGCCGTGACGAATGGCTGGTGAGCTTCGAGGAGATGCGCGCGGCGCTCGCCTCCGGAGCAGGCTACCTGGCCGCGCGCAACGACGAGGAGGGCGTGCTCAAACAGATTGGCGCCGTCGTATCCTCAATGATCACCTACGGGTATCTGAATCGTCTGGACGACGAAGCCATGTATGTGATCACACCGCTGGTGCCGGTCGTGCTCGACCGCGAGCTCGCCGACACATGGCTGGATGCCGCCGCCCATGATCTTGAGGGACGAGACGAAGAGCGGGACGCTGCGGACGGCGACCGGCCTGCGTCGGATTCCACGCCATCCGACGATGCTCCTGACGATGGGGAAGCCATGCCCGATGAGTCCCTGTTCGCCGAACCGCTGTTCGGAGCCACGAATAATGCCACGGATGGCTCCGGCGAAGACCATGCCCGCAATAGCGTCGAACAGACGGATGCCGACACCGGCGCATCCACCGACTCGGACAAGCAAGGGGAGTGACGATGCCATCCACTGAACTGCATATGATCGCCGACCGATGGATGATGACCAGCCGTCGACTCGTCAACTGGGGGTCCTACGAGGGATACCACGAATTCCGTCCTTCCACGGATTCCGCACTGCCCGTGACGCTGCTCGCCGGCGCCAGCGAATCCGGCAAATCCACATTGGTCGACGCACAGATATCGCTGCTGTACCCGACCGGAACCCCATTCAACAAGGCCTCGAACTCCGGGCGTTCCGAACGCAGCGATTACACATACCTGCGCGGCATGATCGGCGTGACCAGCACCGCCCACGGCGACGAGCCGGTGTATCTGCGCGGACGCGACTCGGCCACCGGCGCACCTCAGGCCGTCTGGGGCGCGATTGTGGACACGTACCGCAACCAGACCACCGGCCAAGTGCTGTCCTGCGCCAAATTCCTGTATCTGATGCCCGGAGACGGCCGCGGAGACATGCGCCGCCAGTACGCGGTATGGGGCAAACCCATCGATCCTAGGCTGATGGACCAATACCGAGAATCCCCCTTCACCCCCGCGCAATTGCGGGCGGCGTATCCCGAATGCCTGACCTTCCCCAGCGCGGAATCCTTCCACAGCCATATCTGGTCCGTCATGGGGTTGAGCGAGGAGGCCTGCCGCCTGCTGCACAAAATACAGTCCGCAGACGCCCCATCACGTCTGGACGACATCTTCAAACAAGGCGTGCTCGGCGTACCCGAGGCGCTGGACCTGTCACGAGCCACCGTGCACGACTATGAACGCTATGCCACGAACTTCCATGCCATGCAGGAGAAAACCGAACGCGTGGAGGCTCTGCACGGCATCCAGCGCGCGTATGACGATTACGCCAAGGCTCGTGGACGCGTACATATGTTCGACACCATCCGCCCGATAGGCACAGGCGCATCCGCATCGCTGCACGACTGGGCGACAGCACGCATGGGCGCGGAAGTCAGCGCACAGCTGCCCATCGACCGCGCCGAAGCGCAGGCTTACGAGACCGAAGCGCGCAACGCAAAACGGAAAGCGGAAAACCTGCAAAGCCGCATCGACATGATCCGCGGCCAGATGCAAGGCCTGGACGGCGGAACCCTCTCCCGACTCGAAATGGAACTGAACCAGACCCGACGCTCCTGCGAGGACGCCGAATCGAACCACGCCCGAATGGAACAGGTGTTCGAATCCGTCGGCGAACAGCTGCCCTCCACCGAACAGGCATGGAACGAGCGGCGCATTAACGCAGTGAACTTCAAACGGTCCTACGACGAACGCGCCACCCGATGCGAGGAACAGCTCACCGCAGCCATCAACGCCCGCGCGGACGCACGCAACGCGATGGAACGGCTGCAACATGACTACGACCGTCAGAAATCCCGTCGCACCCGCATCACCCAACAGATGGACGACAGCCGCGCCATGCTCGCACGCGCCACCGGTCTGTCGCCGGACGAACTGCCCTATGTGGCCGAACTCATGGATGTCCGGGAGACAGAGGAATCCTGGCGACTCGCGATGAACGTGGCCTATGCGCCCATCGCGCAAACCATCCTTGTGGATAAACGGCACGAACAGGGATTCGCCGCCAAGGTAAGCGCCATCGACCCGCATGCCATGACCCGCAGAACCTGGCAGTTCATCGACACCGAACGCGAATACGCCGACGAAGCCACGCAGACCGAAACAACATCGCGAACATCATCGCAGGAATGGCTCTCCGACAAACTGCGCTATCGCGAGGACTCACCGTTCACCGGATGGCTGCGCTCGCAAACCCGGTCCGAACGTCTCGACGCCCTGTGCGTGGACGCCATCGACGATGCCGATCGCGATACACGTCAGATACAGGAGGACGGCCAGATCAAATCCGGCTCACGCGGGCAGCACGGCGTCAAAGACCGTACGCCGATCATCGGTTTCGTCAACGAGGCGTATCTCGCCGAACTCGAAGTGCAGATCGAGCAGTCCTGTCAAGCCTTCCAACAGGCCAGCCGCCAGTACGACGACGCCAAACGCGAGTCGGAAACGCTGCACCGCAGGCTCGAGCTCGCCAACCAACTTGCGTACACCTCATGGGAGCGCATCGATGCGGCGGGCCAGCGCAAGGCCGTCGCCGATATCGAGGCGTCCATCGCCTCGATCAAGGAAGACCCCAAGCTCGCCGAGCTCGCCCACCGCAAAGACGAACTCACCGAGGAACTCGAAAGTGTGGAACACGAACGCATGAACGCCAGGCAGTTGGCGACCGCATGCGCGCAGGCCGTCGAGGCCGCGCTCATCTGGATGCAGCGTCACACCACCGACACGGATGATGGCGGGAAAGGCGACGCCCTCCCATCGGCGGCCGACCTGCCGGAGACGGCGGCGGCAGCGTTATCCGAAGCATATGAGAACCGGTTCGCCGGCATCGATGACCCCGCCCTTCGCGCACACATGATCATCGGAGCCGGAACGCCGGCGACCGGCGGGAAAGGAACCCAATCGCCTGCACCGTCCTTCGCCGAACGAATCATCGCCGGACTGTCCAACGACATCGGCACACGCATCGAGGCGCTCGAGGCGCAGGCCGACGCCGCCCGCACCACCGTGGAATCCAAGATGAGCAACTACATCGCCATCTGGGCGGCTGGGGACGATGCGCTTACGGCCAGTGTGGATGATTACCGGTACTATATGGATGAGCTCGCCAGCCTCTCCCAGCTGGCGGCGACCACGGCCACCGACGCCGAATACGAGCGGTGCCTCGACCAGCTGCTGATGAGCTTCCTGACCATCAAACGCGCCATCGACACCGATGCCGACGACATCCACGACCAACTGGATCGCATCAACGCCATGCTCAAGGGGCAGCAGTTCGGCCCCAAACACGGCAGCCTGTCCCTCCATGCCGATGTGCGCAGCCCCGAGAGCACGTTCTCCCGAGAGCTGCAACGCATCATCGCCAAGCTCAATGCATGGAAGACCGGCGGCAAGACCGCGGACGACCAGGCGCGGCGAGACGGCGCCCACAACGCCTTCGCCGCATGCGCCTCGATGATCACACTGCTGAAAGAGGAGCTTGCGGACGTCAAGGACGCCAACGGCATCAAGCAATACGGCGCCCACAATCTCGATCCGCGCTGCCGCTCCTCGTTCTACGCCATCGTGCATCATCAGGACGGCATGGACGAACGCATCACCTCCACGGGCGGGCGATCCGGCGGCGCGCTGCAGGAGCTCACGTCATTCGTCTATGGCGCCGCGCTGATCTATCTGCTTGGCGGCGGTATGGAGAACAGGCTCAAACCCTGTTACACCACATTGTTCCTGGATGAAGCCCTGATCAAGGCCGACGGGCGGTATACGCAACGCGCCCTCACCGTGCTGCCGCGCCTCGGATTCCAAGTCATCGTATCCGCGCCGGAAAGCAAGACCGGCGAAATCCTCGAAGTATCCACCAAAGCGTACGTCACCTACAAGGATCCCGACACCGGGCTCACGTGCTTGCGGGAAGCCACCGTGGACGACTACGACGACTCCTTCGCCGAGGAGCAGCCGCGCATCGGGGAGTGACCATCGACACGTTTCGAACGCCTGTTCGAAACGTGTCGTGGAATCGGGTATCCTGAATACGGATCAGACGCACGCGCGCCCACAACGACAAGGGTCGGCACCACGCGTGCGGACACATGGAATACGACGGAAGGCGGGACAGCGGTGGTGGCATCGCAGAATGGGGCACGGCATGCGACCGGGGGAACGACCTCGAAGACGGGCAAGGGGAGGAACGGCGAGGTCATTGTCGAAAAGGTGATGACCAGCGACTCGTTCCTCGCGCGCGAGATCAGGAAAGCCCCTCTCGTCGAACATGACGGCACGCTCGTCGCCGACATCTCGCATATCCCGAACGACCTCAAGATCACCATTCAAGGCGCACGCGAGCACAATCTCAAGAACGTCGACCTCGCGATCCCGCGCAATCGCATGGTCGTGTTCACCGGGTTGTCGGGCTCAGGAAAATCCTCACTCGCGTTCGACACCTTGTTCGCCGAAGGGCAGCGCCGGTACGTGGAATCGCTGTCCGCTTATGCACGTCAGTTCCTGGGGCAGATGGACAAGCCGGACGTCGATTTCATCGAAGGTCTGAGCCCCGCCGTCTCCATCGACCAGAAGACCACGAACCGCAACCCTCGCTCGACGGTCGGCACGATCACCGAGATCTACGATTATCTGCGACTGCTGTTCGCGCGCACAGGCATCCCGCATTGCCCCGAATGCGGCGAACCGGTGGCCTCCCAGACCCCGCAGCAGATCGTGGACACGCTGCTGGGATACCCGGAGCGCACACGTTTCCAAATCCTCGCCCCAGTGGTCAAAGGGCGTAAGGGCGAGTTCGTGGACATGCTCGAGCTGCTGCGCTCCGACGGCTACGCCCGTGCGCTCATCGACGGCGAGGTGAAGCAGCTCTCCGATGACATCAAGCTCGCCAAGCAGAAGAAGCACACCATCGAGGTGGTGGTTGATCGACTGGTCGTCAAAGACGGCATCCGCCAACGGCTGACCGATTCGGTGGAGACCGCGTTGAAGCTCGCCAACGGCAGCATCGTCATCGATTTCGTGGACGAGGAGGAAGGCTCCCCGGCACGCAGGCAGCCCTTCTCCGAGCACCGCAGCTGCCCGAACGGACATACGCTGGAGCTTGACGAAATAGAGCCCCGCACCTTCTCGTTCAATGCGCCATATGGGGCTTGCCCGGCCTGCACAGGCCTCGGTTTCAAGCTGGAGATCGACCCGGAACTCGTGATCTCCGACCCGGACAAGTCGCTGGCGGAAGGCGTCATCGAACCGTGGAGCGGCACGAAGATGACCTCCCAGTATTATGGCCACATCCTCGAAGGACTGGCGCGGGACATGGGCTTCTCGATGAAGACACCGTGGAAGGACCTGCCGGCGGATGTGAAGCATGACATCCTGTACGGCCATGATTTCAAGGTCGACGTCTCCTACCGCAACCGGTGGGGACGTCTGCGCGAGTACTCCACCGGGTTCGAAGGCGTGGTCCGCACGTTGATGCGCCGCCATGACGAGACCGACTCCCAATCCATGCGCGAATACTACGAATCCTACATGCGCGAAGTGCCCTGCCAGGTCTGCCATGGCCGAAGGCTCAAGCCCGAGGTTCTGGCGGTCACTGTGGACGGCAAGTCCATCTTCGATGTCTGCGACATGCCAGTAGTGCACGAACTCGCGTGGGTGAACGGCCTCAAACTCGAAGGTTCGGCGCAGATGATCGCCGGAGAGGTGCTGAAGGAAATCAAGGCGCGACTCGGATTCCTCAATGATGTCGGACTGGACTATCTGACGCTCTCGCGCGCCGCCGCCACACTCTCGGGTGGCGAGGCGCAGCGCATACGTCTGGCCACACAGATCGGATCCGGCCTGGTGGGCGTGATGTACGTGCTCGACGAGCCGTCCATCGGCCTGCATCAGCGGGACAACGAGCGTCTCATCGAGACCCTGCATCATCTTCGCGACCTCGGCAACACGCTCATCGTCGTCGAACACGACGAAGACACCATACGTCAGGCCGATTGGGTGGTGGACATCGGCCCCGGTGCCGGCGAGCACGGCGGCGAAGTCATCTATTCCGGCCCCGCCAAGCATCTCATCGAGGCGAAACGGTCCATCACCGGCGATTACATCGCGCACCGACGTGAGATCGCCGTTCCTGCACATCGCCGTAAAGTCCACAAGACCAGCATGCTCAAGGTGGTTGGCGCGCGGGAGAACAATCTCAAGAACATCAATGTGAGCTTCCCCCTCGGCGTATTCACCGTGGTCACCGGCGTCTCCGGTTCCGGCAAATCCTCACTGGTCAATACGATCCTCTACCCGGTGCTCGCCGACAAGCTCAACGGCGCCCGCATCGTGCCGGGCAAGCATACGCGCGTCGAAGGTGTCGATCAGGTGCGCAAGGTCATCCATGTGGACCAGAACCCCATCGGCCGGACCCCGCGTTCCAACCCCGCCACGTACACCGGCGTGTGGGACAAGATCCGCACGCTGTTCGCCAAGACACCTGAGGCGCAGGTGCGCGGCTACGGACCGGGACGCTTCAGCTTCAACGTCAAAGGCGGACGATGCGAAGCCTGCCACGGCGACGGCACACTGAAAATAGAGATGAACTTCCTGCCTGATGTCTACGTTGAATGCGAGACCTGCCACGGCAAACGCTACAACCGTGAGACCCTCGAAGTGACATACAACGGCAAGACCGTCTCCGACATCCTCGATATGCCCATCGAGGAGGCCGCCGATTTCTTCAAGGCATACACCGGCATCTCCCGGTATCTGAAGACCTTGGTGGACGTCGGCCTCGGCTACATCCGTCTGGGCCAGCCGGCACCCACACTGTCCGGCGGCGAATCGCAGCGTGTGAAGCTCGCCACCGAATTGCAGCGCAGATCCGACGGCAAGACCGTCTATATCCTCGACGAGCCGACCACCGGACTGCACTTCGAAGACGTCAACAAACTGCTCAAGGTGCTGCAGTCCCTGGTCGATAAAGGCAACACCGTGATCGTCATCGAACACAACCTCGACGTGATCAAGGGAGCCGACTGGCTGATCGATCTCGGCCCGGAAGGCGGTGACGGCGGCGGCACCATCGTCACCGAAGGCACACCCGAGCAGGTCGCCGAATGCGCGGACTCCTGGACCGGCCGCTTCCTCAAGCCGATGCTGGATCAGCGGTGACGTGATTGTGCTGCATGAGCATTCATGTCGAGTTGACCTTGGCCGGTAGCGTCATCTGTTCGTAGGATAGGAGGAGGATTATGACGAACGATATTGAACGGCATAGTCCCGATGAGTGGCGAAAGACCGCTGCAGCATTGCAGTCGCGAAACAGTGGCCAATCCTCCACAGATGAAGCTATGGTGAACGTCAACGGGGCTCCTCTGCTGGGCGATTCCCGCGATCTGTTCCGTCCGAAGACCTCGGACATTCCAGCCAAACCGGGCGTATACAAATGGCGTGACGGGGAGGGACGCGTCATCTACGTCGGCAAGGCGAAGAACCTGCGCAACAGGCTCACCAATTACTTCCAGCCGCTGTACCTGCTACATCCACGCACACAGACCATGGTGCTTACGGCACGAAGCCTGGAGTGGACCGTCGTGGCCACCGAACTCGAGTCACTGACGCTCGAATACACGTGGATCAAGGAATTCGACCCGCGATTCAACATCCAGTTCCGCGACGACAAGACCTATCCGTATCTCGCGGTCAGCACGGGGGAGCGAATTCCCCGCGTGTGGGTCACCCGGTCGCGCAAACGGCGGGATACCAGATATTTCGGACCCTATGCCAAGGTGTGGGAATTAAGGCATAGCGTCGACAGGCTGTTGAAGACCTTCCCCGTGCGTACCTGCACCGCCAACGTGTTCCATAAGGCGCAATTGACCGGCCGTCCTTGCTTGTTCGCGTCAATAGGCAAATGTTCTGCGCCATGTGTGCAACGTATCGGCCCCGAGGAGCATCGACGGCTTGTCGAACAGCTGGTGGGCGTGATGACCGGCCGCCTTGGCCGCTCATATATCGCACAGCTCACCCGGGAGATGAAGGAGGCCAGCGCCGAACTGGAATTCGAACAGGCGGCCCGGCTGCGCGACCAGATCCAGATGCTGGAAACCGTAGTGCAGCAGAACGCCGTCGTGTTCGATCAGGATGTGGACGCCGACGTGTTCGGCTTCGCCAGCGACGAACTCGAGGCATCGGTCCATGCCTTCTACGTACGTGCCGGGTCCATCCGCGGAGAACGCAATTGGAGCGTCGAACGTGTGGAGGATATCGCCGATGCGGATCTGATGGCCGACCTCATCGTTCAGGTGTATTCCGACGCCGCCGCCGCTCGCAACGCCACCACTGGCGGCGCAGCCATCTCGGAGCGGCGCGAAGCCATCGGCTCGACACAGACCATCACCGCCACCGACGCCACAGCCCGTGCGCAAGCCACCCGCGAGCGCAACAGTAGGCAGGAGACCACGGGACGCATTGACCTGCTCGCCCCCATAGCTCCCGTACCGCGTGAAATCATCGTGCCCATCGAACCATCGCGTCGCCAGGAGCTTGAAACATGGCTGTCCGGACAACGCGGAGGAGCGGTGACCATCCGCGTCGCCTCGCGCGGCGACAAGAGACAGCTCATGGACCGCGCCAACGAGAACGCCAGCCAGGCGCTGCAGCGTGCCAAGATGAGCCGCATCTCGGATATGGGCGCCCGCACCCAGGCGATGAACGATGTGGCGAAGGCGCTTGGCATGAGCGAAGCTCCCCTGCGCATCGAATGCTACGACATCTCCAACACCGTCGGCGGGGCGTTCCAGGTGGCGTCGATGGTGGTGTTCGAAGACGCCATCGCGAAGAAATCCGAATACCGTCGGTTCGCCATCCGCGGCAAGGACGGCCAGGGCGCGGTCGACGATTTGTCGGCGTTGTACGAAACCCTGACGAGACGATTCCGGCATGGCAATATCGCCGGCGATTCAGGCGAGAGCATCGACGCCGAGCAGCGGGTGGCTCACGAGACGGCGGCGATGGATATGGGCACCGGCGACGCCAAGCGCGACGACGCGGCGGATGTCATCCAGCAGAACACCGACCGACGCCATTTCGCCTACAAGCCCAATCTCGTCGTGGTAGACGGTGGGCATCCGCAGGTCATGGCCGCGGCCAGGGCGCTTGCGGATTGCGGCGTGGATGATGTGGCCGTATGCGGCTTGGCCAAACGCCTTGAAGAGGTGTGGGTTCCGGACGACGATTACCCGATCATCCTCAAACGCCAATCCGAAGGCATGTATCTGTTGCAACGTGTCCGGGATGAATCGCACCGGTTCGCCATCACCTACCACCGCCAGCAGCGCCGCAAGGGCGCTCTGCGCAGCGCGCTCGACGAGATTCCCGGCATCGGAGCCAGCTATCAGAAACGACTGCTCAACCATTTCGGTTCGGTCAAAGCCATGCGCGAAGCCGATATCGAGGATTTCATGCAGGTCAAAGGCATCGGGCAGGCCAAAGCGGAAGCGCTGTACCAGGCTTTGCATGCCGCCCAATAGCATGAACGATCATGTCGGCTGACGGCATCTGCCCATGATGTCGGCTAGCATAGGAACAGTTGAAGAGGAGGGGACATGATCAACCATCGCTGTGCGGTGCTCGGCAAGCCCATCGCGCATTCGCTCTCGCCCGTGCTGCACAATGCGGCATACGCATCACTCGGATTGCATGATTGGGCGTATGGCAGGCATGAGGTGGGCGAGGACGATCTTGACGGATTCCTCAAGAACCTCGACCCCACATGGGCCGGGCTCAGTCTGACCATGCCGCTGAAACGGACCATCCAGCCGTATGGCAGGCCGACGAACCTGTGGGCGCGAGAGTTGAAGGTGGCCAACACCGCCATATTCGACTGGTCGCATCCCGTCGATGACCCGCAGTGGGCGCATGGCAGGCCGGAGATCAGACTGTTCAACACCGATGTCATCGGCATACAATTGGCGTTCGACCATGCCAATCGGGAACTCGGCCTGCATCACCGCCCCGACCGCGCCGGCACGGCATTGATTATCGGCAACGGCAACACCGCCACATCCGCGGTCGCCGCCTGTTGCATGATGCAGGAGATCGGCCACATCACTGTGGCCTCCCGTCACCCCGGGAAGAACGCCGCGCTGCGTCCCTTGGCGAGCAAATATCTCACTGGCCACGCCCCCTATGAGGAAATCGATATGGCGGATGACCGGAGGCTGACGGCCACCGCTCAGGGGGCTACGTACGTGATCAACACCATTCCCGGACATGCAGCTGACGGCATCGCCTCCATGCTCGATGAGACCATGCACGCCGCGTCGGATTCCGGCCTCTTGCTTGACGTGGTATACGATCCCCGACCCACCAGGTTGATGAATGCGTGGCGCGATCATGGCGGTCATGCCATCGGCGGTGAGGAAATGCTGCTGTATCAGGCTCTGATTCAAGTGCTGCTGATGACAGGAATCTGGGACAACGACCCGCCCAGCGACGCCGACAATCGTATTCAAGACACCACCACCGAGGACGATCAACTTGAGATAGCGATGCGCAACGCATTGGAGGAGGCACTGTGATGGATCAGCAGGCTGTACATGACGCCGGACAGGAGTCCGGTACGCCGACCGCTAACCGTCCCACTCCGGCCGACGCGTTCGAGGTACTGCTCATCACAGGCATGTCCGGGGCGGGGCGTTCGCGTGCCGCCGGCACTATGGAGGACATGGGATGGTATGTGGTCGACAACCTGCCGCCCAAGCTGCTCGTGCCACTGGTCGATATGATGACCACCTCCGGGTCCGACAGCGGCATCCACAAACTCGCCGCGGTGATTGACGTCAGGTCCCGCAGCTATTTCGATGATTTGTCCGCCGTGCTCAGCCATTTGGACGACCTCGGCGTGAAGACGCGGATCCTGTTCCTGGATGCCAGTGACGCCGTGCTGATCAAACGATATGAATCCGTGCGCCGTCCGCATCCGCTCCAGCACGGCAATCGGCTGATCGACGGCATCCTCGAAGAACGGCATCTGCTCGCCAATCTGAAGGAGCGCGCGGATTGGGTGATCGATACGAGCGCGTTGAGCATCCATCAGCTGTCCACCAAACTGTATGAGACGATGCTCGGGTCAGGCCCCACCACCGTCGCCGTGCATATCTTCAGTTTCGGGTTCAAATACGGCACACCCATCGACGCCGATTTCGTGGCCGATGTTCGTTTTCTGCCCAATCCTTTCTGGGTGCCCAGCCTGCGTGAACTCACCGGACATGACAAACCGGTCGCCGACTACGTGCTGTCCAGCAAAGGCGCCGTGGAATTCCTTGACGCCTATGAGAAGGCCATCGAGACCGCACTTGAGGGATATGCACGTGAAGACAAGCATTTCGTGACCATCGCCATAGGATGTACCGGCGGACAGCATCGCTCGGTGGCCATGAGCGAGGAGCTCGCACGAAGATTGCGCATGCACGGCCTTGATGTCACCGTCTCCGCAAGAGAACAGCATGATCGCCGCTCATCATGAGTGATCACACTGCGAGAAGACGGTGGCCAAAAACCATATCGAACGGGTTTAAATGTCCACGAGATTAGGTATCACGGTAACCCGATGGTTGTCGACGTGCGATGGCACGATGCAGCAGAAGCATTGAGAAGAACGAGACTGTAGGAGGTTGGATCTTGGCTCTTCTGGACGATGTCAAAAGCGAGTTGGCAGCTTTTGATGGCGATTCGCCAGCCGCAATCAAAGCCCAGGCGGCGGCCATGATTCGATTCGGCGGCGGACTTCACCGCATAAAGAACTCATACATAATCCAATTCGAATGCGCCTCGCTCGCGGCGGCCGAGTGGTTGCGAGACACGTTGAAGAACGTGTTCGGCCACGAGTCTGAAATCAAGCATCTGACCCGTCAGGCGCCGAACGGCCCGATGAAGACCTACGTGGTGTTTGTCACCCGCAACGTAGTCGCCTTGGCGTTGCAGACCGGCCTCGTCGATAGGCGCAAACAGCAGGTTCAGGGGCTTCCCGCCGAAGTGGTCAATGGTTCCATCGCTCAGATCAAGGCCGCCTGGCGTGGCGCGTTCCTGGCCCGAGGCTTCCTTTCCGAACCGGGCAAGGCGAGTTTCCTAGAGATTGCATGCCCGTCCGAAGAGGCGGCCATGGCATTGTGTGGCGTGGCGCGTCGTCTGGGCATTCAGGCCAAGCACCGCACGCTGCGCAGTTCCGAGCGCGTTACGTTGAGGGACCCCGATGCCATCGAGCGCATGCTCAAGCTGATGGGCGCCACCCGCTCGGCGAGGGAATGGACCGGGAAGCGATCCGATGGCGAGGCCAGGGGCAAGGCGAATCGCCTGGCGAATTTCGACGACGCCAATATGCGCCGCAGCGCCAAGGCCGCCGCAGAAGCCAGCATCAAAGTGCAGCACGCGTTCGAAGTACTCGGTGACAACATCCCCGAGAATCTGAGGCAAGCCGGCCAGCTGCGTGTCGACCATGTGGACAAGAGCCTCGAAGAGCTCGGCAAGATCGCCGAGCCTCAGATCACGAAGGACGCCATCGCGGGCCGAATTCGCCGGCTGCTCCAGCTGGCCGAGAAAACCGAGAAAGCGCGTGCGGCGGAAGGAAAATAGCTCTTCCCGCCCACTGTGCCAGTGAATTGACCACACCGCATTCGCCCTGCGAGGCAATGCGGTGTTTTGTTCTCAAAAGCCTGTATTATGCGAATTGGCAAAACTGGCCACTTTGGCGTCGAACGTCAAGGAAAGGATATTCATGAAGACACTCAAGGATCTTGGAGATCTCAAGGGTAAGCGCGTTCTGATGCGTGCTGATTTCAATGTTCCGCTGGACGGCACCACGATCACCGATGATGGTCGTATCAAGGCGGCCCTGCCGACCATCAAGACCTTGCGCGAAGAAGGCGCCAAGGTCATCCTGATGGCCCACCTCGGCCGTCCGAAGGGCAAGGTCGTCCCCGAGCTGAGCCTGGCTCCGGTCGCAGCGCGACTCGGCGAGCTGCTTGGCATCACTGTGCCGCTGGCCAAGGACACCTACGGCGAGGACGCTCAGGCCAAGGTCGCCGCCATGAACGATGGCGACGTCGTGCTGCTCGAGAACGTCCGCTTCAACCCGGAGGAGACCAGCAAGGATCCAGCCGTGCGCGCCCCGTACGCCCAGAAGATCGCCGCACTCGGCGAGGTCTTCGTCTCCGATGGCTTCGGTGTCGTCCACCGCGCCCAGGGCTCCGACTACGACGTGGCCGCCGATTTGCCGGCCGCCGCAGGCCTGCTGGTCGAGAAGGAAGTCAAGGCCCTCTCCAAGGCCACCGAGAACCCGGAGCGTCCGTTCACCGTGGTGCTTGGCGGCTCCAAGGTCTCCGACAAGCTCGGCGTGATCGAGAACCTGCTTGACAAGGCCAACCGCCTGGTCATCGGCGGCGGTATGGTGTTCACCTTCCTCAAGGCCAAGGGCTACGAGGTCGGCACCTCCCTGCTCGAAGAGGATCAGCTCTACAAGGTCAAGGGCTACATCGAAACCGCTGAGAAGAACGGCGTCGAACTGGTCCTTCCGACCGATATCGTCGTGAACCCCGGCTTCCCGGCCGGCGATACCCCGGTCGCCCCGGAGGTTGTCGCCGCTGACGCCATCCCGGCCGACAAGATGGGCCTGGACATCGGCCCGGAGTCCCAGAAGCTCTTCCACGACAAGATCGTCGACTCCAAGACCGTCGTGTGGAACGGCCCGATGGGCGTGTTCGAGATTCCGGAGTTCGCAGCCGGCACCAAGGCTGTGGCCCAGGGTCTGGTCGACGCGACCGCAGCCGGCGCCTTCACCATCGTGGGCGGCGGCGACTCCGCTTCCGCGGTCCGCAACCTCGGCTTCCCGGAGGATGGCTTCTCGCACATCTCCACAGGTGGTGGCGCTTCCCTCGAGTTCCTTGAGGGCAAGGAGCTGCCGGGTCTGAAGGTACTCGAGTAGTCGAGCCGTAAAGCAACCAGCCCGAAGGGCTGATTACAGGCGAAGGGGCGGCGACAGCCGCCTTTTCGCTTCGTGGGTCTCCCTCTGCATGAGGGGCCCACGCTCCACAGCATAAGAAGGGGAATCATGGCGTCCAAGCGCATTCCGTTGGTGGCAGGCAATTGGAAGATGAACTTCAACCATCTGGAAGCCACATATTTCGTGCAGAAACTGGTCTGGCTGCTGCGCGACGCGCATTTCGACTTCAAACGGTGCGAGGTCGCCCTGTTCCCCTCCTTCACCTCATTGCGCAGCGTGCAGGTGCTTGTCGAAGCGGACAAGCTGCGCATCAACTATGGCGCGCAATCCGTATCCGTGACCAATCAGGGTGCGTTCACCGGTGATGTGTCGGCGGATATGCTGGCCAGTCTCGGTTGCACCTACGTCATCGTCGGTCATTCGGAACGGCGCAAATATCATCCTGAGGATGATGCGAACATCGTCGATCAGGTTCGCGCCGTGCTCGCGGCGGGGATGCAGCCGATCCTCTGCGTGGGCGAGAGCTTTGAAGAACGCCGCCAGGGCATCGAGCTCGATTTCGCAGTAGGGCAGGTGCATGATGTCACCCGCGACCTGAACACCGACGAAGCCGCCAAGCTCATCGTCGCCTATGAGCCGGTGTGGGCCATCGGCACGGGAATGGTGGCCACACCGCAGACAGCGCAGGAGGCCGCCAACGCCATTCGCGACGATCTCAGATCCACGTTCGATGGGCATGTCGCCGATACCGTGCGCATCCTCTATGGCGGTTCCGTCACCTCGAAGAACGCCGCAGAGCTTATCTCCCAGCCGGATGTGGACGGATTCCTGATCGGTGGCGCTTCGCTCAACGCCGAGGAATTGACAAAAATCGCACGCCTTACGTTGAAAAGCACAAATTTCCGGTCATGATGCCGCGTTTTTCTTCCATATGCGCTATGCTGTTCTTCAGTTCGTTCAAACCGGAGGTACCTAGTGACCGCTCTTAAGATCACGCTAGAAGTCATTGTCGTCTTGCTCAGCTGCCTGCTGACGCTGCTCATCCTTATGCACAAGGGCAAGGGCGGCGGCCTGTCCGACATGTTCGGCGGTGGTCTGACGCAGAACGCGGGCACGTCCGGTGTCGCTGAAAAGAACCTGAATCGTTGGACCGTTGTCATCGCCCTGATCTGGGTTGCTCTGATTATCGGCCTTGACATGATGACGAAGTTCAACATCGGCTGAACATCGTGTAGACATAATGCGACCCATGATCGAATACGATCATGGGTCGCATTCGTTTTCGATATCTTGAGCCATACGGCACCGCCATTTCATAAGCCACGTTGCATAAACACAAGTACGAACAGGACAAATATGGTTACGATGAACCGCAACAAAGTCGTTATCGTCGGCACCGGTCAAGTGGGATCCACTGCCGCATACGCGATAGTCACGCATGGTCTGTGCAATGAGCTGGTGCTTATCGATCATTTCCCGGCAAAGGCGGTGGCGGAGGCGCATGACCTCGACGACGGCAGCGAGTTCCAGGACCGTCATGTCAAGGTGCATGCCGGAGACTACGGCGATTGCAAGGATGCCGACATAGTCGTGATCACCGTGGGGCGCAAGCCGCCGACCAACTCGAATCGAATGGCGGAACTCGGCTTCACGGTCGGTCTCGTGGGAGACGTGGTCGATCATGTGATGGCGTCCGGGTTCAACGGCGTCATCGTCATGGTCTCCAATCCGGTCGATGTCATGGCATGGTATGCATGGAAACGTTCCGGTTTGCCGCGTTCGCAAGTGATCGGTACCGGCACCGCCCTCGACACATCCCGTCTCAAGACCATCATCGGCGAGGAGACCGGATTGGATCCGCGTAACGTGGGCGGTTTCGTAATGGGCGAGCATGGCGACTCCCAGTTCACCGCATGGTCCACAGTATCCCTCGGCGGCAAGCCATTCGCCCGATTCCTCGCCGACAATCACGATCGATTCTCCTCGGTGTCCACAGCGGAAATCGAACACAAGACCCGAACCCGGGGTGATGAGATCGTCGCGGCAAAGCATGGCACCAATTACGGCATCGCCTCCACGGTATCCGGCATCGTACAGACCATTCTGTGGGATGAACGACGCATCGTGCCTGTATCCACATTGCTGGACGGCGAATACGGTGAACATGACGTGTTTCTCGGCGTGCCCACCGAACTGCGGGCGAATGGCGCCAACGAGATCGTCGAACTCGACCTGACCGGCGAGGAGCATGCCAAGCTCCATCATTCCGCCGAACTGGTACGCGACCACTGCAAAGGACTGCTGTGACTGAACCCCTGACCACCAACCCCAAACTGCTCGTCGCCGATTTGGATGGCACGCTGCTGCATGACGCAGCAGTATTTGAAGACAGGTCCATCACTCAGCGCAGCATCGAAGCCATCAACCGCGCCCATGACGCCGGATACCTGTTCGCCATCGCCACCGCCCGTCCGGTCAGTACAGGGTTGAGGTTTGCGCAGATGCTGCCGGCCGATGCTGTGGTGTATCTGAATGGTGCGCTGATTGATTTCGCACCGGGACAATCCGATTTCGCATCATTGACCTCGCCCGCAGCGGACGACGATCCCGATCTGGTCAAAATCGGCTTCCCGTCCGAACGGGCCTGCGAAGTATGCCGCATGATGCTCGAGCACATGCCTGGATTGCAATGCGGCATCGTGATGAACGATGTGCGATACACCAACTTCGATGTCCGTCAGTACTGGAAAACCCAGGAATTCCGCTATACGAACTTCCAAGTCGAGCCGAATGGCAATGTTCCTGTCGGAATAGCCGACAAAATCACCGTTTTCCCGGACAAGAGCCAGTGGGATACACTGCGCACATTGATTCCCGACGATTTCACCGTCTCCATCAGCGAGGGCGTGATGTGGATGCTGATGAACCCTCAGGCCAGCAAGGAGCACGCACTCACCATCCTGTGCGATCGTCTGGGGGTGGAGCCGGAGGACACGGTGGCTTTCGGCGACGACCTTATCGACATCAACATGATGCGCGCCGCGGGCAGGGGAGTGGCAGTGGCGAACGCCAATCCCAAGGTGCTGGATATTGCGGACGAAGTCTGCCCGTCGAATAACGACGATGGCGTGGCCCAATGGATTGAGGCGCGTCTACAGTAAGAAACATGGATAACAGTCTGCTGCAGCGCCGCGCCTATGGTGCGCTGGCTGGTCTCGCCATCGGGGATGCGATGGGCATGCCCACGCAAAGCATGTCTCCCGACCAAATCCGCGCCGAGTATGGCGTCAAGGCCATACGTACGTTCGTGGATGCGTCACCGAACCAGCCGATAGCACCGAGCATGCCGGCTGGAAGCATCACCGACGACACGGAACAGGCGTTGCTGCTGGCAAACCAGCTCATCGCCGGGCACGGCGAGCTCGACATCTATCGGTATGCGCAGTCCCTGCTCGATTGGGAGTCGGCGATGAAGGCAAAAGGCTCCTTGGACCTGTTGGGACCGTCCACCAAGAACGCATTGGCACTGTTCAAGGCGGGCGTGGATGTTGCGACGACCGGCATCGCGGGGACCACGAACGGCGGCGCCATGCGATCATGCCCCATCGGCATCGCCGATCGTCCAAACCCGCATCTGGCCGAAATCGCACGTCGCTCGTCCGTCGTGACGCATAACACCAAGCAGGGCATCGAATCCACGATGCTCATCGCCGCGACAGTCAGCTATGCGTTGGACGGTGCCGAGGCGCGTGAGGCGATGCTGTTGGCATGCAATTATGTGACTGCTTATCTGGCCATGAACCGCTTCGAGGGAAGGATCATTGGCCATTGGACACCGAAGGCCTCGGTGATCGCCCGCACCCGCTGGGCCATCAATTGGGCGCAGGAGCATGCCGGAGAACATGCCGGCGACATATATGACCATGACATGTTCGCCAATCAGCTGCGGGCGGTCATCGGCACCAGCGTCGAGGCGAACGAATCCGTACCTGCGGCGTTCGCCATCGCCACACGCTATGCCGAACGTCCGTTCGATGCCATCTGCGTGGCCGCGAATCTCGGCGGCGACACCGACACCATCGCGGCCATGGTCGGTGCCATGCTCGGCGCCGCACATGGCGTGCAGGCATTCCCCGAATCAATGGTCTATACCGTGCAGGAGGTCAATGGACTTGATCTCGCCGGAATGGCCGACGCCTTGTTGCATGTGGATGAAAGGCTGCAAGCATGAAAACCGAAGCCAACGGCGAGTCCTTGGGCGCCACCACGACGGGATCGTCCAGTGAAGGTCGGGTCATCAGCCTGGGACAGATGCTCGTCGATTTAACGATGCGCATCGACAAGGTGCCTGAACCTGGTGGTGACGCTTTCGCCGATAAAGCCGTGGCACAGGTGGGGTCAAGCTTCAACATTCTCCATGCCGTACGGCAGATGGGCGTGCGTGCGGCGCATGGCGGCATCATCGGTACGGGACCATGGGCCAATCAGATACGACATGCATTGTCCGATGACGGCATCGAGCATATCGGTCTGACAGATCGCACCCGGGATTCCGGCATCTGCATCGCCATGACCGACGCACGGGCCGAACGCACTTTCGTCACTGTGCGAGGCGCCGAGACACAGGGCGACGTACATTGCTTCGATGGGATTGAACCCGCTGACGACGATATCGTGCATATCAATGGATATACGTTCGCCCACCCTACTTCCCGCGGATTGCTGGCCTTCCTGCAGCGATACCGTGAGCATCGGTTCACCACGGTATTCGATCCATCCTCAGTGGCGGCCGGTTCGGAGGATCGACTCTTGGATGCCATTGTGGCCCATAGACCGATCTGGTCATGCAACTATGAGGAGTCATTGGCATTGGCTCGGCGCATGGGATTGTCCGGCGATGCCCTGCACGAGGCAAAGGATACGTGCGCGGCACTCAGCAAGCGACTCCTGGCCCCGGTGATCCTGCGGTCAGGCGCATCCGGCGCCTGGCTATGCGCCGCACCAGGCGAGCCGGCGGAACTGGTGCCTTCTCATCACGTACATGCCGTCGATACGAATGGCGCCGGCGACTGTCACGTAGGCGTGATGAGCGCTGAACTGATCCGAGGCGCTTCACTCGTGGATGCCGTCCGTGTCGCCAATGTGGCCGCAGCGGTTTCGGTGACACGCCGGGGGCCTGCCACATGCCCGTCACGTGGCGAAATCAGTTCCCTGTTGCCATCGAAGTGAGTAGCAAGACATACCGCGATTCCCGTATGTTCAATGGAACACACTAGGAATTGAACTTATTTTGAACCGGGCGTATGCTTTGAACCGTTGTTCAATATAAATTGAACTCAGGTTTGGAGGCATGATGAGCGTATCGGTGTTTGCAGAGCGTCTTCGCAATGCGATGACCAGTAGGGGATTGAAACAGATCGACCTGGTTCATGCCGCGGAGCGCCAAGCCGTGAAAATGGGCAAAAGCCACATCAGCCAGTATGTGGCGGGAAAGACCATGCCCCGTGAGGACGTACTGGAGTTTCTGGCCAATGAACTAGACGTGGACGTCAACTGGCTGCGCGGCGCATCCAGCACGCCCGACATCGTTGGATCGGCGCAACCGGTGACGGCCGCTTCAGATGCAGACAGCCATAGCGACTCGGCCACGCCCATGCCATCCAATCCTGCAACTCCGTCGGAATCCGAGATTCCGGCCGGCCGTCGACGCACATTCGGCAAATCCCACAAGCTTGACAACGTGCTCTACGATGTGCGCGGACCTGTGGTGGACGAGGCGGCACGCATGGAGGCGGACGGCACCCACATCCTCAAATTGAACATCGGCAACCCCGCGCCGTTCGGCTTCCGCACACCGGACGAGGTCGTCTACGACATGGCGCATCAGCTGACCGACACCGAAGGCTACTCTCCGTCCAAGGGCCTGTTCTCTGCGCGCAAGGCCATCATGCAGTACGCGCAGCTCAAGAACCTGCCGAACGTGACCATCGACGACATCTACACCGGCAACGGCGTCAGCGAGCTCATCAACCTGTGCATGTCCGCGCTGTTGGATGACGGTGACGAGGTGCTCATCCCGAGCCCGGATTATCCGCTGTGGACCGCCTGCGTGAACCTTGCCGGCGGCACCGCCGTGCATTACGTATGCGACGAGCAGTCCGAATGGTATCCGGACATCGACGACATCCGCGTCAAGATCACCGACCGTACGGTTGCCATCGTGCTCATCAATCCGAACAACCCCACCGGCGCACTGTATCCGAAGGAAGTGCTCCAGCAGATCGTGGATATCGCGCGCGAGCATCAGCTGATGATCTTCTCCGATGAGATCTACGACCGCTTGGTCATGGACGGACTGAAGCACATCTCCATCGCCTCGCTTGCGCCGGACCTGTTCTGCGTCACGTTCTCGGGCCTGTCCAAGTCCCATATGATCGCCGGCTACCGCGTCGGATGGATGGTGCTGTCCGGCAACAAGCGCATCGCCAAGGACTATATCGAAGGCCTCAATATGCTGGCCAACATGCGCATCTGCTCCAATGTTCCCGCACAATCCATCGTGCAGACGGCACTTGGCGGACACCAGAGCGTCAATGACTACATCGTGCCCGGGGGACGACTGTATGAGCAACGCGAATTCATCTACAACGCCATTAACGCGATCCCCGGTCTGACCGCCGTCAAACCGAAGGCCGCGTTCTACATCTTCCCGAAGATCGACGTCAAGAAGTTCAATATCCGCGACGACGAACAGTTCGCCCTCGACCTGCTTCACGACGAGCGTATCCTGATCACCCGCGGCGGTGGATTCAACTGGGGCGAACCCGATCATTTCCGCATCGTCTATCTGCCTCGTATCGAGGTGCTCAAGGACGCCACCAACAAGATCGCCGACTTCTTCAGCTACTACTGGCAGGCATGAAACCGTTCATGCGCAACCGGTCAGCGATCCGCCCACACCTCTTCGGCTATGGAACGGGCCAGAGCGATCTTGGCCCACTGCTGGTCTTCGGTCAGATGGTTGCCTTCCTCGGTGGAGGCGAACCCGCACTGCGTGGACAGGCACAGGCGCTCCAGCGGCACATACTGCGCCGCCTCGGCGATGCGGGCCTTGATGGTCTCGGGGTCCTCGAGCTCCGGCTTCTTCGACGTGATGAGGCCAAGCACCACCTGCTTGCCGTCTGAGACCTTGGCAAGGGGTTCGAAGTCACCGGAACGGTCGTCGTCGAACTCCAGATAGTAGGCGGCCACGTTCTCCTCGCCGAACAGCACATCCGCCACTTGGCCGTATCCGCCGGCGGAGAACCACTGCGACTGATAGTTGCCGCGGCAGATATGCGTGGTGACCACCATGTCGTCCGGCACTGCGGCGATCACCGCGTTGTTCACCGCCGCATACTGGCGCTGCACGGTCTTGGCGTCGACGCCGAACACGGTGTCCTTGAAGTCCTCGGACACGAACGCGCCCCATGTGCAGTCATCGAACTGCAGCGTGCGGCAGCCCGCTTCGTACAGGTCATGAGCCACCTGGATGTAGGCGTTGGCAATCACCTCGGCCAGAGCGTCATTGTCCTTGTACGGGTTGTTCGCGTCCTCGGCGATGCCCTGCTGCAGCACGAACAGCGTCTGCGCGGGGGAGGGGACGGTCTGCTTGGCGCGGGTGTTGTCATCCTCGAGCGCCTTGACGAACCGGTAATGCTCCACGAATGGGTGGTGTTCGCCGCTGATCTCGCCGTCCACTCCGGCCGCCTCGACCACGGCCGTGCCATCGGAGCCCTTGAACTGGATGGGAGCCGTGCCGCGCTTGACACCCTGCAGATTCCACATGAAATCAAGATGCCAATAGGCACGACGGAACTCGCCATCCGTGATCGCATGCAGTCCCGCCGCCTTCTGCTTGGCCACCAGATCCACGATGGCCTTGTCCTCCACGGACTTCAACGCATCGGCGTCGATGCGGCCCGCCTCGAAGTCGGCGCGGGCGGCCTTGAGCTCGGCGGGACGTAGATAGCTGCCCACCACATCCGCACGGAACGGCGCGTTCTTCGCATAGGTCATAGTCGTTCGTCTCCTTTGAACTGTTGGTATGAACCAGACCCATCAGAATCCGGCTCGTTCGTTCCAGTCAGCCGCTCCGACGATCGCCCTCGTGACAGCGTCATATGAAACGGCATATGTGACGTACCTTACCCGAATACTCCGCGGTGTGCCTTCGTTCATCTCACCAACAATCCCGACCATTCCACCAACCTGACTGCCGAACGTTAGGCCCGACCGTGAACCCGTCCGTCGGCGGCACCACGGACGAACGAATCAATCACGCCGATCGCAATACCTAGAGCAGCCGGGACCAGCCAGCCGAGCTGATAGGACTGCAGCGGCAACAGTCCCAATACTGCAGCGAGCCACGGCAGCGAGCCGCCGAACACCTGCACCAACGATTCGATACAGCCCAGTACCGCCACAATGCCGACCAGCAGAACGGTCCAGAAGTACACGCGCGGGAAGCGTTCACCGAACACATGATGGGTCAGGGCCAGTAGCACCAGCACGATGGCCATCGGATACAGGGCGGAGAGCACTGGCACGGACACCTTGATGATCGCGCTCAGTCCGGCGTTCGACACCACGAAGCTGAACACGGTGAACAGCACCTGCCAGGTGCGGTAGCTCACCTTCCGGCCGGCGACGGTGGGGAACTTCGCATGGAAATAGGTGGCGCATGTGCAAATCAGCCCAGTGCACACATTCAGGCATGCGATGACGAACACCAGACCGAGGAACACCGTGCCGCCCGCGCCGAACACCGAGGACGTGAGGTTGGTGAGCACCGTGGCGCCCGTGTCCGTCGCGGGATCGATTGAGGCAATTGCACCGGAGACCACGCCCACATAGGCGAGTGCGCCATAGATCAGCACCAGCAGCACGCCGGTGCCGAGGCCCGCGAACGCCGTCTCGCGTTGCACCTGCACCTCGTCGTCCACCTGCTGCGCGCGGATGTTCGCCGAGATCACGATGCCGAAGTACAGGGCGGCCAGCAGATCCATGGTCTGATAGCCGTCGAGGAAGCCGCGAGCCAGCTGATTGGACGCATAGTCGCCCATCGGCTTGGCCGGTGTGCCGATGCCATGCACCAGGCAGGACACGAACAGGGCGGCGATAAGGACGAGCAGCAGCGGGCCCATGAAACGGCCCAGTACTTTGGAGAGCTTTTCGGGATGCTGGGCGAAGGCGAACGCCAGTGCGAAGAACACGAACGAGTAGATGAGTCGTGCAATCCAAACGGAACCGTTCGGCGTGAACGGGGCGACCATCATCTCGAATGAGGTGGTGGCTGTGCGGGGGATGGCGAAGCACGGGCCGATGGTCAGGATGATGGCGACTCCCAGGAACAGTGCGAACCTGGGGGAGACGCGGATGGCCAGTTTGTCGAAGCCTCCAGCGAACGTCACCGCCATCACGCCAAGAATCGGCAGGCCCACTGCCGAGACTATGAACCCGATGGCCGCGGGCACCGCGGCGGAACCGGCCTGAGCGCCCACGAACGGCGGGAAAATCAGGTTTCCAGCCCCGAAGAACATCGAAAAGAATGTGAAGGTCATCGCCAACCGCTGGCGTACATCCAGACGGCGTGTATTCAACTGGCGTGCGTTCGATTGCATGGCGGACATCCTCTTCTCGCGTGTTTGTGATTCGTGCGCACTCCACCATACGCATTGAGGCTCCCGACCGTGGGGTCGGGAGCCTCAATGGTTCAGCTATTCAGCCGATATATGGACACGCGATGCGCAACTGAAGGAATCTCAGGCGTTCACACGGTCGATGCCGGACTGCACGTCGGCGAGCACGGAATCCCAGGACTTGATGAAGGCGGCGACACCGTCGGCCTCCAGCTTGTCGGTGACATCCTTGAGGTTGATGCCCAGCTCAGCCAGCTTGTTGATGATGGCGTGGGACTCCTCGTAGGTGCCCTCGATGGACGGAGCGCCGTTGCCGTGGTCGGCCAGGGCGTTCAGGGTCTTCTCCGGCATGGTGTTGACGATGTGCTTGGCAACCAGCTCGTCCACGTACTTGCAGTCGGAGTAAGCCGGGTTCTTGGTGCCGGTGGAGGCCCACAGCGGACGCTGGACCTTGGCGCCCTTGGCAGCCAGGTCGGCCCAACGCGGATCCTCGGCGAACTTCTTCTCGAACAGCTCGTAGGCCAGACGGGCGTTGGCCACGGCGGCCTTGCCCTCGAGGGCCTTGGCCTCGTCGGAGCCGTTGGCTTCCAGCAGCTTGTCCACGGCGGTGTCCACGCGGGAGACGAAGAAGGAAGCGACGGAGCCGATGTGCTTGAGGTCGTGGCCGTTGGCAGCGGCCTGGGCGATGCCCTCGATGTAGGCGTCGATGACCTGCTCGTAGCGCTCCAGCGAGAAGATCAGGGTGACGTTCACGGAGATGCCCTTGGCCAGGGTGGCGGTGATGGCCGGCAGGCCTTCGAGGGTCGCCGGGATCTTGATCATGGCGTTCGGGCGGTTGACCTTCTCCCAGAGCTCAACAGCCTGCTTCTCGGTGGCTTCGGTCTCGTGGGCCAGACGCGGGTCGACCTCGATGGAGACACGGCCGTCGACGAAGTCGGTGGCCTCGGCGATCTCGCGGAAGATGTCGGTGGCGTTGCGCACATCGGTGGTGGTGAGCTCACGCACGGCGGTCTCGACGTCGACCTTGCCGAGCTCCTTGAGCTGCTCGTCGTACGGGCCGACCTGGCTCAGGGCCTTCTGGAAGATGGACGGGTTAGTGGTCACACCGACAACGTTCTTGTTGGCGATGAGGTCCTGCAGGGAGCCGGACTCGATGCGGGAGCGGGACAGGTCGTCCAGCCAGATGGAAACGCCGTTGTCGGACGTGCGCTGAGTTGCTTCAGTCATATTGTTTTTCTCCTTGTTTGAGGCTTCCCTCGTAACGAGGGAAGCCAACAGTTTGTTGAATTATCTGGTGATGATCAGATGATCACTTGGCGGCGGCGACTTCGGCCAGAGATGCCTCGGCGGCTTCGACCACGTGCTCGGCGGTGATGCCGAGGTCGATCATGTTCTGTGCGCCGTTGCCCTGCAGGCCGAACTGCTCGATGGAGACGGGCTTGCCGTAGGAGCCGAGGTACTTGTACCACGGCATCGCAACGCCGGCCTCGACGGAGACACGGGCCTTGACGGCGGCCGGAAGCACGGCCTCCTTGTACTCGGCGTCCTGCTCCTCGAACCATTCCATGGAAGGAACGGAGACCACGCGGGCCTTGATGTTCTTCTCAGCCAGGGTCTTGGCGGCGGAGACGGCCCACTGGACCTCGGAGCCGGAAGCCATGAGGATGACGTCCGGGGTGCCTTCGGTGTCGACGAGCACGTAAGCGCCCTTCTTGACGCCTTCCTTGGCCTTGGCGGCGGTCTCGGCGAGGGTCGGCACACCCTGACGGGTCAGCACCATGGCGCCCGGCAGCGTGTTCTTCTTCTCGAAGAAGTAACGGTAGGCCTCAGCGGTCTCGAAGGCATCGGCAGGACGGATGACCTCGAGCTGCGGGATGGCGCGGAAGGAGGCGAGGTGCTCGACCGGCTGGTGGGTCGGGCCGTCTTCGCCCACGGCCACGGAGTCGTGGGTCCACACGTACAGGTTCGGGATCTCCATGAGTGCGGCCAGACGGACGGCGGAGCGCTCGTAGTCGGAGAACATGAAGAAGGTGCCGCCGAACGGACGGGTGTGGGAGCCCAGCAGGATGCCGTTGGTGATGCAGCCCATGGTGAACTCGCGCACGCCGAAGTGCAGCTGGCGACCGAACTCGTTGCAGTTCGGCCACTGAACGGTGGCGCACTCGGCCGGAGCGAAGGTGGCGGCGCCCTTGAGATCGGTCTTGTTGGAGCCACCGAGGTCGGCGGAGCCGCCCCAGAGCTCAGGCATGACAGCGGCGATGGCGTTGAGCACGGAACCAGAGGCGCCACGGGTGGCGACACCCTTGCCGACCTCGAAGGTGGCCTCGAGATCGTCGATGGCCTTGTCGAAGTCCTCAGGCAGCTTGCCGGCCTTGATGCGGTCGTACAGGGCGGCCTTGTCCGGGTAGGCCTTGCGCCAAGCGTCGAACTTCTCGTCCCATTCCTTGTGGGCCTCGAGGCCGCGCTCGGCGACCTTGCGGGCGTGGGCGAGAGCTTCCTCGTCGACGTGGAAGGATTCCTCCGGGTCGTAGCCGAGGATCTTCTTGAGGCCGGCGACGGCCTCGGCGCCCAGCTTGGAGCCGTGGGAGGACGGATCGTTGGTCTTGCCCGGGGTCGGCCATGCGATCAGGGAGTGGACCTTGATGAGCTTCGGCTGGTCCGGAGCGGCGGCCTCGGCCTTGGCGATCACGTCGGCCAGGCCTTCGATGTCCTCCTTGTAGGAGCCATCGGGCTGGATGAAGCTGAATTCGTCGGTGTACCAGCCATAGGCCTGGAAGCGCTTGAGCACGTCCTCGGCCAGCACCAGGTTGGTGTCGCCTTCGATCTGGATGCGGTTGGCGTCGAAGATCACGGTCAGGTTGCCGAGCTTCTGGTTGGCGGCCAGAGCGGCGGCCTCGCCGGAGATGCCTTCCTCGATGTCACCCTCGCCGCAGATGGCCCAGATCTTGTGGTAGAACGGGGAGTCTTCCTTCGGGGTCTCCGGGTCGAGCAGGCCGCGCTGGAAACGCTCGCCGTAGGCGAAGCCGATGGCGGAGGCGAAGCCCTGGCCCAGCGGGCCGGTGGTCATTTCGATGCCCGGGGTCAGGCCGTACTCAGGGTGGCCCGGGGTGCGGGTGTCGGCGCCGCCGCGGAAGTGCTTGAGGTCGTCCAGGGTCACACCGTAGCCGGAGAAGTACAGCTGGACGTACTGGGTGAGGGAGGCGTGGCCACCGGAAAGAATGAAGCGATCGCGGCCTTCCCAGTTGGGATCGTTGGGATCATGCTTGATGAAGTGCTGGTACAGGGTGTAGGCAACAGGCGCCAGGGAGATGGGGGAACCGGGGTGGCCGGAACCAGCCTTCTCAACCGCGTCAGCCGAAAGGACCTTTGCCATCTTGATGGCACGCTCGTCGAGCTCGGTCTCCTTGAATTCGGTCATGGATTTACTTTCCTTCCAATTGGTCGGGCCGCGTATCCGGCTTGTGCCGGGCGCATGACGCCCTCACATTGCGTTTTCCATGCTAGCGTCGCAAGACGACGTTTGTGGTGCATATTTGGCGTGTTTTGGTAGTTTGTGTGCTGTTAGCGTTCACAATTCACATCGCTTCGCTACCGACGAACGCGTTAGCACTCGAAACTCATGAGTGCTAATACAATAAGTACAGGCACGTTTGCCGTTGCCATTGCGGCGTATAGCTTGCAAGACACGCCGATAGGTGCCGGAGTCCCCCTCCGCGTGTCGTTGCTTTGGTCGATGGACAACGTAGGGACGTACCACTACATGAATAATCGGTGAATTGTCGTATATATAAGGAGGCGCGCATGGCGCAATCTAGACGCATGCTGGTGCTGCGCGCCGTGGTCGAAGATTACATTCGCTCCCAGGAACCGGTGGGGTCCACCTCATTGACCAGGGACCATGATCTCGGCGTCAGCTCCGCCACCATAAGGAACGACATGGCGGCGCTTGAAGATGAGGGGTATCTCATCCAGCCCCATACCTCCGCAGGCCGCGTCCCCACGGAAAAGGGGTACCGGTATTTCGTGGATCGACTGGCCACGGTAGTGCCTCTCAGCGAGGCGCAGCGAAGAGGTATCAACAGTTTCCTCTCCGGCTCCGTCAGCCTGAAGGACGCGCTGCAACGAGCCGCCCGGCTGCTGTCGGAGATCACAGGTCAGGTCGCCGTAGTGGCATCCCCTTCGCTCGCCAAGGCGACGCTTCGGCATGTGGAAATGGTCCCGGTCGCAATGACGACGCTGCTTGCCGTGGTCATTACCGATACGGGTCAGGTAGCGCAGCATGGCCTTGCCGTGTCCGCCATGCCGGCTGTCGACGACATCAATCGGATTTCTTCGACAGTCAACGAGCAATGCAGTGGGCTGTCGCTGTCGTCGGCGGCGGAGAAGGTACGCTCCATAGCTGAGGAAGCCGAATTCTCCACGGTGCACGAAGTGGCGTGCGCACTGGCGGACGCCTTCGCCTCGATGGCATTGGACGAACGCGCGAACGAGCTGTACATGTCCGGCGCATCCCATCTGGCGCATTCGCGTTCACTGTCCGACCTCGCACCGCTATTTGACGCGCTTGAAGAGCAGGTGGTGCTGATGAAGCTGATGAGCAACCTCAGTGAAGAAACCAACGCCACCGGCGTCGGCGTGGCCATCGGCTCCGAAAGCCATACTCCTGGATTGCTGCATGCCTCGGTGGTCAGCAGCGGATACGGCCACAGCAACGCTGTGGCCGACCACGCACAGGATGGGGAATCATCGTCCAGTTCCACGGACGCCGGTGAGCCAGTGGCCTTCGTCGGATCGATCGGCCCGACGCACATGGATTATCTGGCCACCATGTCGGCCGTCAAGGCAGTCGCCCGATACCTCACGGCGTTCATTTCCGAGAACGGCATACAAGACCGGCCTGCAGCCGATCAGCACCATTCGCACTGACCGAGGGCTGTGGCACAATAACCCGCAGATCATTCGAACACAAAAGGAACATATCAGTGGCAGATTATTACGAAACCCTAGGCGTCGACCGCAATGCCAGCGATGCTGATATCAAGAAGGCCTACCGCAAGCTAAGCCGCAAATACCATCCGGATATCGCGGGGCCCGAGTTCGAGGACAAGTTCAAAGAAGTGAACAACGCCTATGAGGTGTTGTCGAATCCCGATAAGCGACGAATGTATGATTCCGGCGTGGACCCCAACGACCCCAACGCCGGCGCAGGCGGATTCTCCGGCGGATTCGGCGACATGAACGACGTGTTCTCCACGTTCTTCGGTTCGGCGTTCGGCGGGGGAGCGCAGGGACCGGTGCCACGCACCCAGCCGGGGCGGGATGCGCTGGCATCCGCCTCCATCGATTTGAGGACCGCAGTGTTCGGCGGCACCGCCCATGTGAAGATCAATACGTTCTCCCTCTGCCAGGATTGCGGCGGCTCAGGAGCCCAGGGAGGCGCCCAGCCGGTCACATGCCCGGACTGCCACGGTCGAGGATTCATGCAGAAGGTCGTTCGCACCATGCTCGGTCAGATGATGACATCCGCGCCGTGCGAACGTTGCGAGGGACATGGCACCATCATCAAGAATCCATGCCCGAGCTGCATGGGTCATGGACGCGTGCGTTCCACGCGCAATGTCGGCGTTACCGTCCCCGCCGGCATCAGCGACAACGCCCGTCTGCGTCTCGCCAATCAAGGCGAGGTCGGAGAAGGCGGCGGCGCAGCAGGCGACTTGTACATCGATATCCGAATCCGAGCGGACAAACAATTCACGCGCGACGGCGACGACCTCCATTGCTGGATTCAGGTTCCTATGAGTTGGGCGATTCTCGGCCACGACCTCGATATCGATACGTTCGACGGCAAACAGACCGTGAGCATCCCCGCCGGATGCCAGCCGGAGGACACCGTGACGCTCAAGGGATTGGGCGTCACGAATATCCGCAACAACGAAGAGCGCGGCGATCTCATCGCACATGTGAACGTCATGGTTCCGACCAAACTCAGCGACGACGAGCGCAGTCTCATCGAACAGTTCGCAGCATCCCATGATGCTGGCGCCTCACATGTATCCCAGGCATCACGCCCGCAGAACAGCACCCAGAAGAAAGGCTTCTTCTCCAAGCTGAAGGACGCACTCAGCTGAGCAAGCGTTGGAATAAGCCGCTTTCCCTTACGGCAGTAGGGGAGAGCGGCTTTTCCGTTTTCAGGTCTGTACGATCAGCCCAGCAGCGAACGGCACATGGAACGGTATTCGCTCACATAGCCGCCACCGAAGAAAACACAATGACCGGCGATGGGGTAGAGCTGCCACAGCGTCAGACGTTCCTGCCAGCCGGCCTTCAGCGGATGGGCGGTCTGATACCCTTCCATGATCTGCGTAAGGTAACTCATGCCGAACAGGTGGAGCATGGCGAGGTCCTCCTCACGATGGCCGCCATGTGCTGCAGGGTCGATGAGCACGGCCTCGCTATGGCCGGAATCGGCCGTCCACATCACGTTGCCGCTCCACAGGTCACCGTGAACACGCGCCGGCTTGTCGTCAGCGGCACGGCCCATGAGATCCGGCAAGGCCTCAATGACTTTCTCCGTCAATTCCACATCGCGATGGTCAAGCTCACCGCGCTTGACGCCCAGCTCCACCATCGGGCGAAGACGACCGTCGGCGAAATAGCTGATCGGATCACCCCACGTGCCAGTATCCATTTTCACCGGATCCTGCAGCGGCCCGAAATAGCAGGTGCCTTCGTAACCATCAGGGGCGGAACCGAAATACCGAGCTCCGGCATCATGCATATGAGCCAAAGCCACACCGAAATCATAGGCGGCCTTCGCCGTGGGGGAGGAGCTACTCACCCGCTCGATGTCGAGGTAGTCCTTGCCCCAACCATATACCTGAACCACACGGGGGCCTCCCTGCGGACGGGCGGCGCCCAGCCATTCAAGGCCTCGCCCTTCGCACTCGAAGAATCCTTGCGGGGCGAAAAGCCTGCTTTTACGATACGTTGCCATCGCGGTTCCCTTCCTCATGCTGTGTCGAGTCCCATTGTAGAAGCCATGTATGTCAACATTTCTTATTCTTAGCGGTGTTCTACACCCCATTAGGTAGTGTGTTCAACGTCATAACTAGATAAGGAAACAAGAGGGGTTATGAATTTCTTCCAAGCCATAGTTCTTGGCATCATTCAGGCGCTGACCGAATATCTCCCGGTCTCCTCCAGCGCTCATATCCGCATCTTCGGTGACCTGATGCTTGGCTCCGACCCCGGTGCCGCGTTCACCGCAATCATCCAGATCGGCACCGAGCTTGCCGTCATCCTGTATTTCCGCCATGACATCATCAATATCCTGACCCATTGGTTCGCCTGCCTGTTCGGGCGAAACGGCAAAGATTTCAAATCCCGCATGGGCAAGGGCGACTACTACGCCACCATGGGCTGGAATGTGATTGTCGGCTCCATCCCGATCGTCATCCTCGGTTTCACACTGCAGAACATCATCGAGACCACGCTGCGCAACCTGTGGATCACGGTCACCGTGCTGTTCCTCTTCGGCATCCTGCTGTGGATTGTGGATGCGCGCGCACGCCAGTCCAAGACGATGGCCGATATGACCTACCGGGACGCGTTCCTGTTCGGTCTCGGCCAGTCTTTGGCGCTGATTCCCGGCGTCTCCCGTTCCGGCGGTACCATCACCGTCGGTCGTGCACTCGGCTATGAGCGTGAGGCCGCGGTGCGCCTGAGCTTCCTTATGGCCATCCCCGCGGTATTCGGCTCCGGTCTGCTTGAGGCGGTGAAGGCGTTCAAGAACTACAAGTCCGATGCATTGTTCCCCGGCTGGGGGCCGACCATCGTAGCGGCCATCGTCTGCTTTGTCCTTGGATACATCGTCATCATCGGCTTCCTGAAGTTCGTATCGACCTTCTCATACAAGGCATTTGCGATCTACCGCATCGGCCTTGCCGTCGTGGTGGCGATTCTGCTGCTGCTCGGCGTATTGCCCGCCATCGACCCCTCGGTCGCGGCTGCGGCGTAACCGGTGCCGTTCCGCTGTGTCCCGTGAGGAATGCCGGGTAACACATCAGAACAGTCCTGAACACAGGGTGTTGCAACTGTCCATACAGATGCAACACCTTTGTTTTTTACAGAAAAAACAACTGTATGCACGACGCAACGCGCCTCAGGCTGGGGGTACCGCTCAGGCTACGGGTACCGCCTTGATACCGCCGACAGCCTCACAGCCCTTTATGATTGTCCGACGCCTCGAATGTCCGAGCCCTCACAGGCCTTCACCGTCCGGCTAATCGCCGATGTGCCTGAGGAAGTCCTCGGCTTCCTTGACCAATTGTTCTGCCTGAGGCGCTCCCGGCGAGGCCTCATCGTCGGCCTTGCATTTGAGATCGTATTCACGTTCCAAATGACTGACATAGTCACCCAGCTGATCGTTGCACCTGACCAGCACCGACGCCTGGGCCTTCCAATGATCTGCTTTGGCCTGCAAATCACCGGTATCGAACGAGAAACCGATACGCTCGCCCAATGCTCGCAGCAGACGCATGGTCCCTGCGGCGCATTCGTCACTGCCCAGATATTGGGGGATTGAGACCCACATCGAAGCATGCGCAAATCCCTGATCGGCAGCAGACGCATCCAGTACGGTGGGGATGCCCACCGGACCGTTGTATTCGCGATCACCCTCGCATTGGCAAGCCCCATCACTGACCGAGAGCGGCAATGGCCTGGTATGCGGACAATCGGAAAACATCGACCCCAACGTGATGATCTGATTGACATCGAGCTCCTCGGCAATGGCAAGACTCTCACTGCAATACTGCCGCCACCGGTAGTTAGGCTCCGGCGCGATCTGCGCATAGATATGACGGACGTCATCCAGAGCGATGTCATAGAACGTGGTCTGGGGCCATATGAGATTCGCATAACCCGCAGCGTGGCACATCATCGGACGCGACACCTGATAGTCGTAATAGCCATCGCAGTTGATATGGCGGACTTCGCGTGATTCGTATCGGCCGACAAGATGCCGAATGACATTCGTGGCAGCCTGGCACGCGTCATTCCATCCTTCGAACGCCGCGATCAGCACAGGCCCCGTCATATGCGCTTCTTCACTCATACCTTCAGGGTAACGTGTACAAGCCTGACAACATGTGCGCTTCAGCCATAAGCGAGCGTACCGCGAAAGAGACGACACGCCGTGGCTGGACGAATGCGATGCATGTGGGTATAGTAATCACTCGTGCTTCGGCAGGGGAAACCACTGCGGAGAGCATCGCGGACATAGCTTAGTTGGTAAAGCGCAACCTTGCCAAGGTTGAGACCGCGGGTTCGAGTCCCGTTGTCCGCTCTAGGTCCGATGAGTTGACAGACCTTACGGTGGGTTAGCCAAGCGGTTAGGCAGCGGCCTGCAAAGCCGTATAGACGAGTTCGACTCTCGTACCCACCTCTCAGGCATTGGATTATTCCAATGTGTTGACCAAAGACCCGGGCGGTTGGCGCAGAGGTAGCGCACTTCCCTGACACGGAAGGGGTCACAAGTTCGAATCTTGTATCGCCCACTCAAGGCGAAGTGATTCGTCATATATAACTGAATACCGAATTGTTCGGGCGATTGGCGCAGCGGCTAGCGCACTTCGTTCACACCGAAGGGGTCGTAGGTTCGATTCCTACATCGCCCACTGGAAACCGCTTCTCACGGCGGATTCCTCTGCGGACATAGCTTAGTTGGTAAAGCGCAACCTTGCCAAGGTTGAGACCGCGGGTTCGAGTCCCGTTGTCCGCTCCATTGCATAAGGCCTCGATATTACATCGAGGCCTTTTTCATTCCATCACCCCATCACCGGATGCATCTCGCAGACGCCGAAACCGTCGCGGCGTCATTGTCGTACGCCCAACCTATCGTGTCCACTGTTGATTAACCAGTCCAGGCCTGCACATTAGTACCGCGGACCCCGATAGTAAAGGACAAATCATGGCGCAAGCTACCATCTCCATAACAGTCAACGGCGAAGCAAAGGAGGTGGAAGCAACCGCAACCGGTGTCGAGCTGTTCTCTGATGACAAGAACATCATCGCAGTGCGCCTCAATGGTGAACTGCGTGACCTGTACACGCCGCTGTCCGACGGCGACAAGGTCGAATCCGTCGCACTCGACAGCGAGGACGGTCTGGGCATCATGCGCCATTCCGCCACGCACGTCATGGCCCAGGCTGTTCAGGAGCTGTTCCCGAACGCGAAGCTCGGCGTAGGCCCGATCATCAAGGACGGCTTCTACTACGACTTCCAAGTCGACCAGCCATTCACCCCCGATGACCTCAAGAACATCGAGAAGCACATGCAGCGGATCATCAAGTCCGCGCAGTCCTTCCGCCGTCGCACGGTCACCGAGGAGGAGGCGCTGGCCGAGGAGGCCGACCAGCCGTTCAAGATCGAGCTGATTCAGGATAAGGAAGCACACCTCGACCCGTCCACCGCCACTGAGATCTCCGACAAGGAGCTCAGTTTCTACGACAACATCGACCGAGACGGCAACGTGGTGTGGAAGGACCTGTGCCGCGGACCGCACCTGCCGAACACGCACTTCATCAAGGCCTTCAAGATCGAGCGCTCCGCCGCCGCCTACTGGCGCGGCAGCGAGAAGAACCCCACCATGCAGCGTATCTACGGCACCGCATGGGCCACCAAGGAGGACCTCAAGGCCTATCAGACACGTCTTGAGGAGGCTGCCAAGCGCGACCACCGCAAGCTCGGCGCCGAAATGGACCTGTTCTCATTCCCGGAGGAGATAGGCCCGGGTCTGGCCGTCTTCCACCCGAAGGGCGCCGCAGTGATCAACGCGATGGAGGACTACTCCCGCGAGATGCACCGCAAGTATCACTACAGCTTCGTACAGACCCCGCACATCACCAAGGGCGGCCTGTACGAGACTTCCGGCCACCTGCACTGGTACAAGGACGGCATGTATCCGCCCATGCATCTCGATGAGGAATACGACGACGAAGGCAACGTGACCAAGCCCGGCTTCGACTATTACCTCAAGCCGATGAACTGCCCGATGCACAACCTTATTTTCAAGTCCCGCCAGCGCTCCTACCGCGAGCTGCCGCTGCGTCTCTTCGAGTTCGGCACCGTGTACCGCTACGAGAAGTCCGGCGAGGTCCACGGCCTGACCCGCGTGCGAGGCCTTACGCAGGATGATTCCCACATCTACTGCACCCGCGAGCAGATGAAGGGCGAGCTGACCAACCTGCTCACCTTCGTGCTGAAGGTGCTCAAGGACTTCGGCCTGAGTGACTTCTACCTCGAGCTGTCCACCAAGGACCCGAACAAGTACGTGGGCTCCGATGAGATCTGGGAGGAGGCGACCAACACGCTTGCCGAGGTCGCCAAGGAGTCCGGTCTGCATCTCGTGGCCGATCCGGGCGGCGCCGCCTTCTACGGCCCGAAGATCTCCGTGCAGGCCCGCGACGCCATCGGCCGTACCTGGCAGGTCTCGACCATCCAGCTCGACTTCAACCTGCCCGAGCGCTTCCAGCTCGAGTACATCGCGAAGGATGGCACCCACCAGCGCCCGGTGATGATTCACCGTGCCCTGTTCGGCTCCATCGAGCGCTTCTTCGCCGTGCTGCTCGAGCACTACGCCGGTGCGTTCCCTGCATGGCTTGCTCCGGTCCAGGTGCTCGGCGTGCCGGTGGCCGATGAGTTCGCCCCGCACCTCGAGGAGTTCATCAAGTCCCTCGAGGACGAGATGGTCCGCTGCGAGATCGATTCCTCCGACGACCGCTTCGGCAAGAAGATTCGCAACGCCTCCAAGTCCAAGGTGCCGTTCATCCTCATCGTCGGCGAGGAGGACATGAACAACAACGCCGTGAGCTTCCGCTTCCGTGACGGTAGCCAACTCAATGGTGTGCCGGTGGACGAGGCCCGCACGAAGATCCTCACCGTGATCAAGAAGCGCGTCCAGGTCAACTCCGCAGACGACTTCAAGGCCGCCACCGAGGACTGATCGTCAGCATCCTCCAACCCTGTACAGGTAGGCCGGCAATCGGCGATGTCTGATTACCGGCCTACAATCATTTCGTTTGACATCATTCGATTAATCGCTAGGAGCATTAATGTCAGGTCATTCCAAGTGGGCGACCACCAAGCACAAGAAGGCCGCCATCGACGCCAAGCGCGGCAAGCTCTTCGCCAAGCTCATCAAGAACATCGAAATCGCCGCCCGTCTGGGCGGTGGCGACCCGGATGGCAACCCGTCTCTGTATGACGCCATTTACAAGGCCAAGAAGGCTTCCATGCCGGCCGACAACATCGCTCGCGCCGTCAAGCGTGGCGCTGGTGACGAAGACGGTGCCGCCAACTACGAGGACATCGTGTACGAGGGCTATGCTCCTGCCGGCGTCGGCCTCATCATCGAGTGCCTTACCGATAACCGCAACCGTGCCGCGGCCGAAGTGCGATCCACCCTGACCAAGGGCAATGGCTCCTTGGCCACCTCCGGCTCTGTCTCCTTCAACTTCGAGCGCAAGGGCCAGATCGTGGTTCCGTCCGAGGGCGTGGATTACGACAAGCTGTTCGAGACCGCTGCCGAGGCAGGTGCCGAGGATGTGGCCGACGACGGTGAGGTCTACACCGTGATCACCGGCCCGTCCGACCTGTTCGTGGTGCGCAAGGCGCTTCAGGATGCTGGTTTTGATTACGATTCCGCCGATCAGGTCATGCAGCCGAAGAACGAGGTCGAGCTGGGCCTTGAGGATGCCCGCAAGGTGTCCAAGCTCATCGACAACCTTGACGATCTTGATGATGTGCAGAACATCTACTCCAACTGGACCGCTTCCGATGAGGTCATGGCTCAGCTGGATGAGGAGTAATCCGCAGTGATCATCCTTGGCGTCGATCCCGGGCTTACACGTTGCGGGGTCGGCGTGATCGAAGCCGGCGAACATCGCCGGCTTTCTTTTATTCACGTCGACGTCGTACGTTCCTCTCCTGACATTTCCCAAGACCTGCGCCTGCTCGCCATCTACAACGGACTGTCCGAGAAAATGGATCGTTTCGCCCCGGATAGCGTCTCCATCGAACGAGTGTTCGCACAATCCAACCGCAACACGGTGCTTGGCACCGCCCAGGCAGCAGGTCTCGCCATGCTTGCCGCAGCACAGCGTAACATTCCGGTGGCTTTGCACACCCCCACCGAGGCGAAATTGGCCATTACCGGCAATGGCCAGGCACAGAAAGTCCAAGTCGAGCGCATGGTGACGCGCATTCTGAACCTCACCAAGATGCCTACTCCGGCCGATGCGGCCGATGCGCTTGCCTTGGCCATATGCCATGCCCTGCGACCTGCGGGCGCGCTGCAAGGCGGGGAACGTGAGCAGCATCTGACCGCTGCACAGCGTCAATGGGCCGAAGCCGCTCAGCATACGACACGTCGCCGTATTAATCATGATCGCGGCATGTAGTGGAGGGCATATAGTATACTTCGAACAGTTGTTCGAGCGTTTGATCCGAATGCTGAACAGCAGCATTCAGCCGAGCGAAAGGAGATGCGGATGATCGGGATGCTGACCGGACGAGTCGAGTCAGTGGAATCCGATATCGCACTGATCGACGTCTCCGGCGTGGGGTATGAGGTGCGCATGTCGTCAACAGACCTCGGCAGACTTCATGCCGGGCAGGAAACGCGCGTCTACACGTATATGAATATCTCGCAGGACGCTGTATCTCTGCATGGTTTTCTCGACCGCGACGCCAAAATGACATTCCTGCAACTGATCAAGGTCTCCGGCATCGGCCCAAAGGTGGCACAGTCGTTGCTTTCCACACTCACGCCGATTCAGCTGGTGAAAGCCATAGCCGATAATGATGCGACCGCACTCGCCAAAGCACCGGGACTGGGCAAAAAAGGCGCGCAGAAAATCATCCTGGAGCTCAAAGGTTCGATTGACCTGAACACGATTGAAGACGAAAGCGTCCCAACCGCATCGTCGAGCCGCGCAACAGTGGACAACGGTTCCGAACAGGTGGTGGAGGGACTCATGTCGCTGGGATGGCGTCAACAGGACGCCCAACAGGCCGTCGCCGAAGCCATCGCGGACAACGACATAGCGACGCCGCTGTCCGATGACGATGTGCCACGGGTCCTGCGATTCGCTCTCACCTTGATGGATAGGGGACGCTCATGAACGAATCCGTTGATTTCGGCACGTCGAATACTGGGGCCAACGAGGAATCGTTGCGCATGGTGTCATCGCAGCCCATCGGCAATGAGCCGGTCAGCGACGAGGAACTGCGGCCACATGTGCTGGATGGGTTCATCGGGCAGCCACGGCTCAAAGCCCAGCTCCAGCTGTTTCTGGATGCCGCGCGCAAGCGGGATGTGCCGCCTGACCATATTCTGCTGGCCGGTCCTCCGGGCTTGGGCAAGACCACGCTGGCCATGATCGTCGCCAATGAACTGGAAGTGCCGATTCGTGTCACTTCCGGACCTGCGGTGCAGCATGCGGGCGATCTGGCATCCATTCTCAGTTCGCTCGATACCGGCGAGGTGCTGTTCATCGACGAGATCCATCGTCTGCCGCGTGCGGCGGAGGAGCTGCTCTATATCGCGATGGAGGATTTCCGTGTAGACGTCATGGTGGGCAAAGGTCCGGGTGCAAGTTCAATTCCGCTGACCCTGCCGCGATTCACCGTGATCGGAGCAACAACACGCGAAGGCATGCTGCCGAGTCCGTTGCGCGCGCGTTTCGGGTTCACGGCGCATCTGGATTTCTATCCTCATGAGGAACTCGAGAAGCTCATCGAACGATCCGCGAATGTGCTGGGCGTGAATCTGGATGAAGGATCGGCCCATGAACTCGCCCTGCGGTCCAGAGGCACGCCGCGAATCGCCAATCGTCTGCTGCGACGAGTCCGAGACTGGGCCATAGTCCATGATCTGGTCATGGTGCGCCCCTCGGATGTCAAAGAGGCTCTGGCGCTCTACCAGATCGATTCCGAAGGATTGGACCGGCTGGATATTGCGGTGCTGAACGCCATAGTCCGCAATTTCAACGGTGGACCGGTAGGCTTGAACAACCTCGCCGCCATGGTGGGGGAGGAGTCCGAAACCGTGGAGACCGTCTGCGAGCCGTACCTGGTGCGTGAAGGCTTCCTGATGCGCACCCCCAAGGGGCGCGTCGCCACCGAGAAAGCATGGGCGCATCTGGGCATTACGCCCAAGGATGATGTCAGCAAGCTCTTCTAGACTTTAGCCTGTTTGCATAACGTGGTCGGATGTCAACATGGCGGCAGTCAGACGCCTGATGTTTGGATCGCGATGGTTTATTAAAGGAGTGTTCCGTGGATCCTTCATACGCAATGCTTATCGTCATGGTCGTGGTCATCGGCGGCATGATGTGGTGGCAGTCCAAGAAAGCCAAGCAGCAGCAGGCCGAAAAACAGGACTTTCGCCGCAATCTCAAGCCTGGTACTGAGATCATCACCATCGGTCAGGTGATCGGTAAGGTCGTCGAGGTCGATGAGCAGTACGAGGAAATCGTCATTGACTCCGAAGGCTCCAAGATGCGTTTCTCCTTCAACGCCATCGCCCGTGAATACACTCGTCCGGCTTATGTATCCGACGACGAAGTAGACGAAAACGGCAACCCCCTGCCGGACAACGCCAATGAGACCCCGACGGACGACGCCGAGGCGCAGAAGCCGATTGAAGGCGTCACTGCCGAGGTCGAGACCAAGTCCGGCGATAACGGCGAGGCCAAGTAACACATCGAATCCGCAAGGCAACAGTCCTTGCGGTAACGTACGGCGAAGAACCCGGTCAGGACCAAAGAGGCAAAGCAACATGGCACAGTCGGACATCACTATCGAGGCATTGAACACCGTAGGCAAGGAGGATGCCGAATATCTGGTATCACTGGTTCGTTCCGTACCAGGTTTTCCCAAGGAAGGCATCATCTTCCGTGATTTCATGCCGGTTATCGCAGATCCGCGGGGCTTGCAGATCCTGATTGCCGCGATCGCCGAAACGCTTCCGGTCGCCCCCGAACAGTTTGATGCGGTAGCAGGTCTTGAGTCCCGTGGTTTCCTGTTCGGGCCGATTCTCGCCGCGCAGCTCGGCAAGGGATTCATCGCAGTGCGTAAAGCCGGCAAGCTGCCGCCCGAGACCATCGGGGAATCCTATGACCTCGAATACGGCACAGCCAGTGTGGAAATCGAAACCAGCGCGGTCGCCCATGGCGAGCGAGTGCTCATCGTGGATGATCTCATCGCGACCGGCGGCACTGCCAAAGCCGCCGCAGACCTCATCGAAAAGGCCGGCGGGAAGGTGGCCGGATTCAGCTTCGTCATGCGTCTCAACGGATTGGATGGCATCGACAAGCTCGGTGACGTGCCGGTGACTTCCTTGATTTCGATGCCAGCGTGAGCAATATGCACAAGAGGCCCGTCTGGGCGTTTCGTTGATATCTCAGACAATAGACTCGGTTTTTACTCTTCCGGCATGTAGCATGTACAGTTACATGCCGGATTATTCATTTCAGCAGGGAAGGATCCATGGATCTTTACGAGTATCAGGCGCGAGAGTTGCTGGAAGAACAGGACATCCCCACTCCGGGTGCCATCTTCGCACAGAACTCCCATGAAGTCGCTGAAGCCGCAGATAAAATCGGATACCCGTGCGTCATCAAAGCACAGGTCAAAATAGGTCACCGCGGCCAGGCTGGCGGCGTGAAGATAGCGCACAACCGGGATGAAGCCATCCTGGAATCAGAGAGCATTCTTCCGATGACCATCCATGGTCACAAGGTCTCTGGCGTGCTGGTGGCCGAAGCGAAGAACGTGCTGCACGAATACTATGTCTCCATCTCGGTGGATCGCACCTCTCGAGATTTCGACGTGCTGGCGACCGCCAATGGCGGCACGGAAGTCGAGGAGATTGCCAAAGAGCATCCCGAATCGGTCAAAAGGCTGCACATAGAAGCATTGGGCGATTTCGATCTTGAGGCGGCCACCAAGATGGCCGAAGCCATCGGCTTCTACCACGCTGATGTGGATCAGGCCGCTCAGATTCTGCTCAAGATGTGGAAATGCTTCAAGGACAACGACGCCACATTGGTGGAGATCAATCCTCTGGCCAAAATCGGTGACCCTGATGACGAATCCACCAAGCAGCTTTGCGCGTTGGATGCCAAGATCTCATTGGACGACAACGCGTCATTCCGCCATGACGGCTGGACCCGTTTCATCGACCCGGTCGTTCCCGACCCATTCGAGCAGAAGGCGCGCGAGCATGGCCTGCACTACGTGCATCTGCATGGTGAAGTCGGTGTCATCGGCAACGGTGCAGGCCTGGTCATGAGCTCGTTGGACGCCGTCTCGGGTGCGGGCGAAGAACAGGGCACCGGCATCAAGCCGGCGAATTTCCTGGATATCGGCGGCGGCGCCTCAGCGACGGTCATGGCCAACAGCCTCGAAATCGTGCTCTCCGATCCGCAGGTGGAATCCGTGTTCATCAACGTCTACGGTGGCATCACCTCGTGTGTCGAGGTCGCCAATGGCATTCTCGAGGCGGTCAAGACGCTGGGAAGCCCCAAGCCCATCGTGGTGCGTTTCGACGGCAATGCGGCGGCGGAAGGACTTCATATCCTGGCTGAAGCCGCAAGACCGACCATCCACGTATCCGAAACCATGGAAGGCGCAGCCTACAAGGCGGCACAGCTCGCCGCCGAATCCACCCATTCCAAGGAGGTCCGCTGATGCTGTTCATTGAGGATGGCGCACCGGTCATCGTTCAGGGTATGACCGGCCATCAGGGCATGACCCATACTGCACGCATGCTGAAGGCGGGCACCAATATCGTCGGCGGCGTGAACCCGCGTAAGGCTGGGACTTCGGTCACATTCTCCGCCGCTCATGACGGCCAGGATGCGAGCATCCCCGTATACGCCAACTGCGGTGAGGCGCGGGAGGCCACCGGAGCCAAGGCGAGTGTGGTGTTCGTGCCGCCGCGTTTCGCCAAGAGCGCTGTAGTGGAAGCGGTCGAAGCCGGCATCGAGCTCGTCGTGGTCATTACCGAAGGCATTCCGGTATCCGACTCCGCATATTTCGTGGAGCTGGCCCAGCAGAAAGGCGTTCGCATCATCGGACCGAATTGTCCCGGTCTTATCACGCTCGGCAATCCCGGAGTCAATCTGGGCATCATCCCGGATGGCATCGTCGCCCGCGGGCCGTTGGGACTGGTGTCCAAGTCGGGTACGCTCACCTATCAGCTGATGGGCGAGCTCTCGGACATCGGCTTCACCGCATGCCTGGGCGCTGGCGGCGACCCCATCGTGGGTACCACGCTGCTGGAGGCATTGGAGGCATTCGAAGCGGATCCGAACACCAAGGCCGTCATGATGATCGGTGAGATCGGTGGTTTTGCCGAACAAGAGGCCGCCGCATGGGCCAAGGAGCATATGACCAAACCCGTCGTGGCATATATCGCCGGATTCACCGCACCCGAAGGCAAGCAGATGGGTCATGCAGGAGCCATCGTCTCCGGAGGCAAGGGCACTGCACAGGACAAGAAGAACGCCTTGGAGGCAGCTGGCATCCCGGTGGGCAAGACCCCGGGTCAGGCTGCGCAGATCATGCGCGACCTGCTCGCCAAGATCGACCTGGCCTGATCGCCCGAATAGCCAACAGAACGGTCTCCATGAAAACAGTGATACGCCAATGGCTGCGAGGAATCGTCGTGTCCCTTGCAGCCATGGCCGTGTATGCCATCGCATTGGGATGCTTCATAGCGTTGATGCTTCTCGTCATATCCATGGAAGAGGGCGGCGATAACCTCACGTCCAGCACTGTGCCCCTTACGCAGGCCATAGTGCTGCTGAGCGAGGGATCCGGTTTCATCACCGACGCGGTGACCCTTACCATTACACCGTTGTTGCTCACCATCCTGCTCATCTGGCTCATCGATGCCCTTGCGATACGACTGCAGGCCGTCAGCATCCATGCCTTTCTGCCCGGACTCATCACATGGCTGATCATCAACCAGTGCTTCCAGCTGTCGCTGGGCGGGGGATTGGTGGATGCCGGCTGGCTTGTGCTCGTCAAATCGGCGTTGGTGTATGCGCTGGGCTATGGACTCGCCGGCATTATGCATTCGTCCATCATCGATGCGGTCTCCCGGGCAGCCGGAACCGTGCTGTCCCCGCAGGCGACCCGTTGCGTCAAGCTCGGCGGATTGGTCAGTGCGTTGATCATGGCATTGTATTTGCTGGCCGGAACGATAACGGTGATCATCTGGATTGTCTTGAACCATAATGCCGTGGGTTCCATATTCGCGATGTCCGGTATGGAGAACGGGTCGCGTATCCTCACCACCATCGCGATGATCATATGGCTACCTAACCTGGTGATATGGGCGATGTCGTGGCTCTTCGGAGCTGGATTCTCAATCGGCGAACTGGCCAGTTTCACCCTCTGGGTCGGTCAATCGAACGACTTGCCGGCGGTCCCGGTGTTCGGTATTCTTCCCGAACCGGTCACCAGCGAATTGTGGCGGACAGTGGCCATGAGCATTCCATTCGCCACCGCGCTGGTGGTCGGCCTGCTGGTGCTGTTCCTCCCTCAGGGATTCCGTTACAGGCCTTTGGACGTCCGAGATGCGCAATTGCGCGGTTCGGTGGCGATCCATCTGGCGTACCCCGCAGCCACGTTCTGCATCAGCGCAGCGCTGCTCTCCCTTGGTGCGACGCTCCTGTTCACCGTGTCCAACGGATCGCTTGGGCAGCATCGCCTCGCACACGTAGGCGTCGACGTGATGGCTTCGACCCAGACCATCGGCCATGCAGCGGCGTTGGGACTTCTCGCAGCCTGGCTTGTCGCGCTGATTGGCACAGCACTTGTTTTTTCGGTATTCTGGATTATTGGAAAAGTCAAGTCTTCCAGCACCACTGTTCCTGCAGCTGTCCGTTCCACGTCTCAGCCGCGCTCACATATGTCTCAACCCGAACAATCCAAGGAGGAACAAGGATGACAAACACGAACAGGCCGATACGACGGGCACTGGTTTCCGTCTTCCACAAGGAGGGAATCGAAGTACTCGCCGACGCGTTCGTGAAGGCAGGTACAGAGGTCGTCTCCACTGGTTCGACCGCCAAGAGGCTCATGGAACTGGGCGTCAAGGTCACTGAGGTGTCTCAAGTCACCGGATTCCCTGAATGCTTGGATGGTCGCGTCAAAACCCTTCACCCGTATATTCATGCAGGGATTCTGGCTGACATGACGAACCCCGAGCATGCGAAGCAGCTTGAGGAGTTTGGCATCAAGCCGTTCGATCTGGTCGTCGTCAACCTCTATCCGTTCGCCGATACCGTACGTTCCGGCGCCAACGAAGCGGATACCATCGAGAAAATCGACATCGGCGGCCCCTCCATGGTCCGTGGCGCAGCCAAGAACCATGCGACTGTGGCCATCGTCACCGATCCCGGCGATTATGCACTGGTCGCAGCCCGTGTGGCTGACGGCACCGGTTTCTCGCTGGAGGAACGCAAGTGGCTGGCGGCCAAGGCATTCGCGCACACCGCCGCCTATGACGCCACCATCAATGAGTGGGCCGCCAAGCATTGGACGAAGCCGGCTTCCCTTGCCGACACGGAGATCGATACGGACGATCAGGGCACGGAAGTCGATTCCGCGAAGTTCCCCGCCCAGTACACCCGCACCTGGGATCGTGCGCATACGCTGCGCTACGGCGAGAACTCCCACCAGCAGGCCGCCCTGTACATCGATCCGCTGAATCAGACCGGTTTCGCCCATGCTGAGCAGCTAGGCGGCAAGCCGATGAGCTACAACAACTATGTGGATGCGGATGCGGCATGGCGCACGGTATGGGATATGGCTCCGGCCATCGCCGTGGCTGTGGTGAAGCACAACAATCCATGCGGACTGGCCATCGGCGCCACAGCTGCCGAAGCCCACAAGAAGGCCCATGCCTGTGATCCGATGAGCGCATACGGCGGCGTGATCGCATGCAACTCCAAGGTCACGCTGGATATGGCCGAAAGCGTACGTCCGATCTTCACCGAGGTGATCGTAGCTCCGAACTATGAGCCCGAAGCATTGGAACTGCTGAAGACCAAGAAGAAGAACCTGCGTATCCTCAAGGTGGCGGAACCGCCTAAGGGCCATGAATCCGTACGCCAGATCGATGGGGGACTGCTGGTGCAGGACACCGATCTGATCAACGCCACCGGTGATGATCCCGATGCATGGAAGCTGGTGTCCGGCGACCCCGCCGACGAGTCCACGCTCAAGGATCTGGTGTTCGCATGGCGTGCCATCCGCTGTGTGAAGTCGAACGCCATCCTTCTGGCGCATGACCAGGCGACCGTCGGCATCGGCATGGGTCAGGTGAATCGTGTGGACTCCTGCCATCTGGCCGTCGAGCGTGCAAACACGCTCGCTGATGGTGCGGACCGTGCCACCGGCTCAGTTGCCGCATCCGATGCGTTCTTCCCCTTCGCCGATGGCGCCCAAGTGCTTATCGATGCCGGCGTGAAGGCCATCGTGCAGCCTGGAGGATCCATTCGCGATGAAGAGGTCATCGAAGCCGCCAAGAAGGCCGGCGTGACCATGTACCTGACCGGTACCCGCCACTTCTTCCACTGATCCTCTGCCGTTCCCCTCGAACGGAACCATGACAACACCATGACAGCGGCTGGGTTTCTGAAAGTTTGCGATGCAAACCGGCAGAAACCCAGCCGCTGTTGTTTACCTGCTATTCTGTTCACGTACCTCATGTACCTCAAGCGACACAAGGAAGCAACATGCGCAATCATCCTTTCGTATCCGAAGCCCACGAAGGCAAACCTTGGTTCGAATGGATCGTGCTCGGCATCGTTGTCGTCATCACGGTGATTGCCGCATCCGGATACACGATGGCCGCCACAGTATTGCTTGCTGTGACGGCCATCGGCACCGGGCTTATTCGTCTTGTGCTACGGGAGAAAAGCCCTTGGAAAGTACGCTCAGTGGCGTTCGATTCCTTCATCGGCATCGCGCTGGGAATCGGCTTGCTGATCACGTACTTCAGCTTCTTCGGCCCGCTCGCCGGCACCTTCCTGCACTGAGTCCTGTACGGTCTGGTCTGCGACGTCCTCTTGGACATCCGCAGTCACCTGGCCATCAGCCTCATCAGCCACGGAATCATAGGCCTTGGGCTTCGGCGTAGTAGCCATCTGCACGACGATCATGACCAACGCCACGATTGCGGCGGCCAGCACCGGAGCGATCCAGAACACCCACAGCTGCTGCACAGGGTTCTGGGTCAAGCCCTCGTTTATGGCAGCCAATGCGATACCCGTGGAGCGTGCCGGATTCAGGCCAGCGCCGGTCACCGGATAGCTGATCGCCACGGCGATGCCGTACGCGCCGCCCATGGTCAGCGCATAGCGATCGGAATTCGTGCCATCTGCGCTCATGGACGACATGGCGGCGGCCACCACCACCAGCGAGCCGATCACCTCGACCACGATCGCCAAAGTCACCGAGAACGTGATGCCGTACTGGGTCAGCAACGAATATGACACCGAACCTTGCTCGAAACCGTTGACGGCGGGGGAGAGCCACACCTTGGCTGCGACCTGCTCGGAAGTGGGGAGCAGCTTCACCACAGCGAACGCCGCGGCGATGGCGCCGATTACCTGCGCGATGACATACAGGATGCCGTCCGCCAGTTTGGTTTTCGCGGTGAGCACCGCTGCCACGGTGACGGCAGGGTTCAGTTGAGCGCCGGACACGCGTGCGAATAGCGCGGAGATGACCGCATAGGACAGACCTGTGGCGAGCGGCGCGAACACAACGTTCACACCATATACGGCGGAGCCCCAGGTGGAGAACGCGTAAATGGCAAAGCACAGCAGAAGGCTGCCGGCCAGTTCTGCGCATACGCGCAGGGCCAGCGGCTGTTGCTTGGTTTTTTCCATGATTTATTTCCTTTTCATCTGTTGGAAGGCGAGCGAACCCGCACAAACGGTTGCAAGTCTATCAGCAGTCCAACGATGCGGTATTATGGATAAGTTGAAAAAGGCTGTGAATGTCAGCCTGTCACTGATACAACTCACTGATATAACACCATAAAGATGAGATCAGGCCGCATATGGCGGCCTGCCCGGCCACGTTGGGAGAACGATGCCAAACGCATATTCCCGCGCCCAGATGGCGCATGATGATACCGATTCCATTCGACTCCAGAAGCTGCTTGCCCAAGCCGGTTTCGGATCCCGCCGCAAATGCGAGCTGATGATCACCGAAGGCCGTGTCGAGGTGGACGGCGAACTGGTCACCGAACTCGGTTCACGAGTCAATCCGAAGACCCAGCAGGTACGCGTGGACGGTTCACGCGTACGTGTGAATCCGAACCATGTCACGCTGGCGCTGAACAAGCCGCGCAGGGTCCTTTCCGCCATGGAGGACCCGAAAGGGCGTTACACGTTGCGCGACATCGTCGGCGACAAGTATGAGCGCATCTTCCACATGGGCCGCTTGGATTATGATTCCGAGGGCCTGATTCTGATGACCAATGACGGCGAGCTGTCCCAGCACGTCATGCATCCCAAGTATGAAGTCGAAAAGACCTATATCGCCACGGTGGAGGGCCGGCTGTCCGGCACCGTATGCCGCCGTCTCGTCAAGACCGGCGTGCAGCTCGATGACGGCTGGATCAAGCTCGACCATTGCGCGATCATCGACGCGACCCGTGATTTCACCATGGTCAAGGTCGTATTGCATTCCGGCAAGAACCGCATTGTCCGTCGTATCTTCGGCTCGATCGGTTTCCCCGTCAAGCGCCTGGTACGCACGCAGATCGGCCCGATCAAGCTCGGTGAAATCAAGCCCGGCTCGTATCGCGTGCTCTCCCAGACCGAGGTTCGTGCACTGTCCAAGGAGGTCGGCCTGTGATTCGTGTCGCCATTGATGGACCAGCCGGCGTGGGCAAATCCTCCACGTCCAAGGCGCTGGCCAAATATTTCGGATATGCCTATCTGGATACGGGAGCCATGTACCGAGCCTGCGCTTGGTGGTGTCTGAAGCAGGGCATCGATCTGGACTCCGAACAGGTCGATGAACGGACTGTGACCGAGACGGTGGGTGATTTCTTCACCGGCGATCATTTCGACATCTCCGTGAACCCCGACGATCCGCGCGTCTTCGCCGACGGCGAAGACATTTCCGATGCCATCCGCTCCTCGGAAGTCTCTTCGCATGTGTCGAAGGTGTCAAATGTGATTCCCGTGCGTAATGTGCTCATCGCTGCGCAGCGTGCCTACATCGCCCGCGAAGCCGCTCCCGACTCCTTCTCGGAGGGGCTCGGCATTGTCGCGGAAGGTCGTGACATCACCACCGTGGTGGCTCCTGACGCCGAAGTGCGCGTGTTGCTGACCGCCCGTGAGGAGGTGCGTCAGGCACGTCGCAGCGGTCAGGCCGCTGCGGGAGTGGGAGCGGAGAATGTCGTCGCACGGGACAAGGCCGACTCCAAGGTCACCAGCTTCATGACCGCCGCCGATGGCGTCACCACCATAGACAACTCGGATTTGGATTTCGAGCATACGCTGGACATGCTGATCGGCATGGTGGAGGATGCCATCGAAAACCAGGAATACGAGCAGTATGCCGCCAATCTCGAAGGCTATGACCTTGATGAGGCGGACAAGGCGCTGGTCGAGGGACGTGGCCCAGCCGCGGGTTCCGTCAAATCAGGGCCAAAACCTGTCGGCGTGCTTGCCATTGTGGGACGCCCGAACGTGGGCAAATCCTCGTTGGTGAACCGTATTCTCGGTCGTCGTGCCGCAGTGGTGGAGGATACTCCCGGCGTGACACGTGACCGTGTCAGCTACGATGCGGAATGGGCCGGTACCGACTTCAAGCTGGTCGATACCGGTGGTTGGGAAGCCGATGTCGAAGGCATCGATTCGGCGATTGCCTCGCAGGCGCAGATGGCCGTGCAGCTGTCCGATGCCGTGGTGTTCGTGGTCGATGCACAGGTGGGCATGACCGATACCGATGAACGTATCGTCAAGATGCTTCGTGCGGCCGGCAAGCCGGTGACCTTGGCGGTCAACAAGATCGACGATCAGGCGAGCGAATACATGGCCGCCGAATTCTGGAAGCTTGGTCTCGGCGAACCATATGCGGTGTCCGCCATGCACGGCCGCGGCGTGGGCGACATGCTTGATGTCGCGCTCGACAAGCTGAAGAAGGCCGAGAAGACCTCCGGATTCCTCACACCGTCGAACCTGCGTCGCGTGGCTCTGGTGGGTCGGCCGAACGTGGGCAAATCCTCCCTGTTGAACCAGCTCGCTCGCGAGGAGCGTTCCGTGGTCAACGATCTGGCCGGCACCACTCGTGACCCTGTCGATGAGATCATCGACATCGACGGCGAGGATTGGCTGCTCATCGATACGGCCGGCATCAAACGCCGTCAGCATAAGCTGACCGGCGCGGAATACTATTCTTCGTTGCGTACCCAAGCCGCCATCGAGCGTTCCGAGCTGGCGCTAATCCTGTTTGATGCCTCACAGCCTGTTTCGGATCAGGACCTGAAGGTCATGTCCACGGCCGTGGACGCCGGTCGCGCGATTGTTCTGGTGTTCAACAAATGGGACGCGATGGACGATTTCGACAAGCAGCGCCTCGAACGACTGTGGACCACCGAATTCGATCGCGTGACCTGGGCGCAGCGTGTGAACCTGTCCGCCAAAACCGGCTGGCACACCAATCGTCTGGCAAGCGCCATGCGCTCGGCGCTGGAATCCTGGGATCAGCGTGTTCCCACAGGAAAGCTCAACGCCTTCCTCGGCAAGATCCAGGCCGCGCATCCGCATCCGCTGCGCGGTGGCAAGCAGCCGAGAATCCTGTTCGCCACGCAGGCATCCACGCGCCCGCCGCGCTTCGTGATCTTCGCCACCGGCTTCCTCGATCACGGATACCGCCGCTACATCGAACGCTCGCTGCGCGAGGAGTTCGGCTTCGAAGGCACTCCGATTCAGATTTCGGTGAACATCCGCGAGAAGAAGGGCAAGAAGAAGTAGCGAATACTGCTCGATGGCGCCTCTGCTTTTGCAAAGATGCTGCAGAGGCGCCATCGAAGCGTTATGCCATCAATGTCATGCGGCTGAATGTTCCGTGTTTTGCGGTTCATGCCGTATACATCAGTTCACGATTGTGATATACGGCGTCACACGATGCCACACACGGGCGGTAACCCGGTTGTGCAGTCGCATGGCACGAATACCGAGCCATACATTCATGACGTATCAGCAGGCATGCCATCACGGTTATACCAATCACGGTTATGCCAGCCATGGTCATATGCGGCGCGACTCAGATTCGTCTCAACTCGGCCATGGCCGCATAATGCAATACCTCAAAGCGAGGCGGCGCGATGCGTTCCAGCAGTGCCATATGCTCACGCTCCCATGCGGCAACCTGCGCCGAATCAAGCGATGCACCGACACCCCGGCACGCTTTCATCCTTCCGTTCCAACTCTCCCGGGTGAATGGCACCTCCAGCTTGCGCTCCTCATGATGGACCAGCTCGAAACCACGGAGATAGCAACCCGGCACATCGATTGGATGCATGCGTTCGCCAGCACCGCTCCAATGAGGACTGTACTTGAGAATGAGACGCTCGCTCGCACCGGCGACCGGGTCCTCGAACGGCAGCCACTCCATCACCATGACCAGGAATGTGCCACCCGGTTTGAGCAGACGATGCAACCTCTCGCATACCATCTCATGGTTGAAATACCAGAAGCATTGGCACGCTGTGACGACATCGAACGAACCATCCGGAAAAACGGCATCTTCAGCCTTCGATACGCGGTATTCGATGTCCATTCCCTTGGAAAGCAGACGCGCCTGTTCAATCTGAGGCCCGGAAACATCGATTCCTGTCCACGAAGCGCCATACCGCGCCATGTTGCGTGGCAACACACCAGTACCTGTGCCCAAATCAAGCACGTGCTGCCCATCCCTGCACAATCCTCGATTGAGAATCATCCGGTAGAACTCCGGAGGATAAATATCACGGTATTTTGCGTAGTCGGCCGACACTTTTCCCCAGTCGAACGGCGTGCCGCCATCTATGCGTTCATCAACAATCATCAGGCATCACCTTCTTAAGTCTCACCCCATCTTTCCACGCATGGACAGTATCTCGACATGGGATGTATCTCTGGGCATACGAGAGCCTCCGAGCGCATTCCCGACTTCGAGGATGTCACTCCCGAAGACATGTTTCAGAAACATACCACTGTCGAAGTAGCTGGCAATGTCATTATTGTCAATGATGCTGCATTCCTCGGATCCATAATCTACTGGACGGCCGTATGGCTGCCCCATTGCAGCACGATGATGCCGACAATCATGATTGCCATGCCCAGCCACATACGCCAGTTCAACGGATCCTGGAAGGCGAAATGCGCGATGATCGCGGTGGCAATGATACCCACGCACGACCATACGCCGTACGCCAGCGCGGTCGGCATGCCACGATCCAGTACCTTGGCGAGCAGGAAGAAGCAGACGCCGTATCCAAACACCACAGGAGCCACCCAAGCAAGTCTGCTGAACCCCTCCGATGCGCGCAGCGACAGCGTGGCAGCCACCTCGCAGAAAATAGCTCCGAACAGCATCAACCACGTCAGCGCCATAGTCATCTCCTCCTCGCGATTATATGCTCCGATCCGGCTGAATCGGTCGATTCGGCCACAACCTATCATCCCGCGCAGGACAAAACATCATCGTCTCGATATCGCAAAAACGCAAACACCTTGTCATGGTTGCCGTGGTTCGCCTATGTCCACCCACCGTGACTGTCTCGTCCTGATGTCGCCATCGTTACCGCCCGCAAGGCACATGCACACCAAACCGCGAAGAGCCATGAAACCGCATGGCCCTTACACACCAAAATCGGAAGAGCCGGATAAGCCCCCATTCCGGCCGGAATACGAAAAAGCCCGGAATCGTTGAAATTCCGGGCTTTCTGGTCGGACCAGCGGGATTTGAACCCGCGACCCCTTGACCCCCAGTCAAGTGCGCTACCAAACTGCGCTATGGTCCGATGTTGCAAAAGCAACAGTTGAATAACTTACCATATTCGCTTGCATTCGCAAAACAGCGTGTCGCGTTGAAATCTCAAACGGACCACTAGTAAGCCTCGCCGTAAGTTCGTTGATTAATTCACTACCCCTCAGTCCCGCTTCGCGGGCCAGCTCCCCTGACAAGGGGAGCCCCCATTTTATTCAATGAATATCTGACGCGGGATACTAGTGTCTTGCACCAGATATTTGCCGACAAAATGACTTTCCCCTCAGTCCCTCGTCCCGCATGCAAAAGGTGACCGGCAATCGACTCGCAGAGGAGCAATCCTCATACCGGTCCATCATGTGCATCCGATGGCATCATCGCTCTGGCACCATCGTTACAATGAGGCGCGGCGGCATCATATGCGGCACACGCGGTACCAAGCATATAGACGGCACCAAGCATACGGACGAACTGGGGGAGAGGGAGACGATCATGGCATTGTCGTGGTGGGAGAGGCCTATCGCGCTAACGGAGGCTGTGGTCGCTCAGCATACGGTGAAGCTCGCGCCGGAACCGGATGGCGAGCGCCGCGGATCCGTGCCAATGCCCCATGACGCGGATGCGCAGCATGCAACAACCTCTGATATCGACAATGGAACTGTGAGTTCCGAGGCATCAGGACCAACCGTCCGAACGGCAGCGCCGTTCTCCCTGGTCGTCGTCGGCGATTCGCTGACCGTGGGATGCGGTGTCGACGACCAGCAGGAAGGTCTGGTGCCCGACATGGCCCGCACGCTGGCCTCCATAATCAATCGTCCCGTGCAATGGGCGACGTACGGCAGACTCGGTGCCACCATGCGCCGTGTACGCTTCCGTCTGCTGCCGCAGGTCAAGGAACAACCTGATCTGCTGGTGCTTTGTGCCGGGTCCAACGACGTGATGGCCAGACGCAGTGCCAAGGAGTGGCGCTCGGATCTGACTGCTGCCATCGACGAGGCAAAGGCTCTGTGCCCGCATGTCGTAGTCATCAGCTCCGGACAGGTGTACCGGTCTCCGGCGCTCGGACGGGTCCTGCGCAAAGCCATTCTGGACATGACCGACGCGCAGACGGCCATCAGCAAACGCATCTGCGCCGACAAACAGGTGCGATTCGTGGATATGACGCATTACGATACCGGCCTGACCGATGACGAATTCTGGGCTTATGACAACTTCCACCCATCGAAGCGGTGCTATCAGATGCTGGCGGACGGCGTCATCGCGCAGGCATCGACTGATTTCTGATTCCTTACTTCCAAGTACGGCTCCTCACACTTGGGACCTCATACACATCTCCATTCGGTATGCTGTTCACGTGTTGTTCATCAGAAAAGCATCCCGTTATCCCATCTGACACCCTTGTTACAGGGTATTCTGCTTGTTCAAGCGATAGACTTGTGCCTTGTAGTTTTGACGAAAGGGATTTGAATGACCGAACCGACCAACGGCACGCAATCAGGCGACGAGGAAGACAAGATCGAAAACACTCGTACTACTATCGACGTCACACCCTCAAGCGGCGAAGAGAACGCCGATGATGCGCTGTTCGAACGCTCCGCCGTCAAAATGCGCGAACATGGCATGAGCGAAACTGCCATCAACCAGTTCCATCACCTGTTCAATGTCTGGCGCCATGAGGAATCATCTAGTTGGATTCGCGAGGAGGACGTCGAGCCGCTCGAAAAGGTGCCGAGCTTCCATGACGTGTATGAGACCATCAACCACGACAAGGCCGTAGACGCTTTCGCCAAGACCGCTTTCCTCAAGCTCAACGGCGGACTTGGCACCTCGATGGGTCTCGAATGCGCTAAGTCCCTGTTGCCTGTTCGTCGCCATAAGGCCAAGCAGATGCGTTTCATCGACATCATCATCGGCCAGGTGCTGACCGCCCGCAACCGTCTTCACGTGGAACTGCCGCTGACCTTCATGAACTCCTTCCGCACTTCCGCGGATACGATGAAGGTGCTCAAGTACAATCGCAAGTTTGAACAGACCGAAATCCCCATGGAAATCATCCAGCATCAGGAGCCGAAGCTGGTGGCGGCCACCGGAGAGCCGGTCAGTTTCCCGCAGAACCCCGAACTGGAATGGTGCCCGCCGGGACATGGTGACCTGTTCTCCACTATCTGGGAGTCCGGTCTGCTGGACGTTCTGGAGGAGCATGGGTTCAAGTACCTGTTCATCTCGAACTCTGACAATCTGGGCGCGCGCCCCTCGCGCACCCTGGCACAGCATTTCGAGAATACCGGAGCGCCGTTCATGGCCGAAGTGGCCATCCGCACGCCTGCCGACCGCAAGGGCGGCCACATCGTGAGGGACAAGGCCACCGGCCGCCTCATGCTCCGCGAAATGAGCCAGGTGCATCCGGACGACAAGGAAGCGGCACAGGACATCTCCAAGCATCCGTATTTCAACACGAATTCGATCTGGATTCGCATCGACGCGCTGAAGGCCAAGCTTGCCGAATACAATGGCGTGCTGCCGCTGCCGGTGATCCGCAACAGGAAGACCGTGGACCCCACCAACCCTGATTCCGAGAAGGTCATTCAGCTGGAAACCGCGATGGGCGCCGCCATCGGACTGTTCAACGGGGCCATCTGCGTGCAGGTCGACCGCATGCGGTTCCTGCCGGTGAAGACCACGAACGACCTGTTCATCATGCGTTCCGACCGCTTCCACCTGACCGATACCTATGAGATGGAGGACGGCAACTACATCTTCCCGAACGTCGATCTCGATCCACGGTTCTACAAGAACATCCATGATTTCGACGAGCGTTTCCCCTATGCGGTCCCATCGCTGGCCGCCGCGAATTCGGTGACCATCAAGGGGGATTGGACGTTCGGACGCGATGTGGTCATGTTCGCCGACGCCAAACTCGAAGACAAGGACGAGCCGAGCTACGTGCCCAACGGCGAATATGTTGGCCCGCAAGGCATCGAGCCTGACGACTGGGTGTGATGGCACTGCGGAATTTGGCGGCTCCGGCAAAAAAGAGCCGCCAAATTTCGTGAAATGGCGCATAATACAGAAAAAACCCTCTAATATAGAGGGAGCGTGAGGAAAAAATCTCACACACTTATAACGAAACAATAATTACACGTGAGGACTAATGGCAGAAGGTACAAGCGGGCGTCGGCGTTTTTCCGACAAGTGGGGTAAGCACGAGCTGGATGTACTGGCCGTGTTGTCGTCCGCGTTCCCGCAATGGCTGACTTCCCGCCAGATTGCACAACGAGTCAAGGCCTACGCCGATTCGTATGGGGAACTCGCCGATCAGGCGGCAAAGGCGGCATTCGCCAAACAATTCCAGCGCGATCGCGCCAAGCTTGCGGCCATGGGCATTGCCATCGAATCACGCCAGCCGGAATACTCTTCGAAGTCCGAAGGCCAAGATTTCGCATCATATCGTCTGCAATTGGGTGATGAGCCTCGCATACGCCTGATGTTCGAGCCTGAGGACATGCCTGTTCTGGCCGCAGCCAATTATCTTGCACGCTCCATGGCGATTTCCTCCGAGCCCGACCAATCGCAGATCGCTCAGAGGGCATCCCGCACCACCCCCCGCGTCCCGCAGACACCCATTCCGGGCTTGGGTCTGGATTCCATCGCTCCGGGGCTTGGTACGCAGCACATTCCGGACTCGCTGGTCAAGGTGATCGACTCCCGTCGCTTCGCAGCCACGGTGGACGTTGATGGCGAACAGCTGAATGTGGCGTATACGGATTCCGACGATCTGGCCATGTACGTGCTGGAGCATCCCGGCGCCATGATTGTCAGCCCCCAGGAGGCGGTGGACGCCTATCACCGTCGTCTGCACGCCGCCAGCCAGTTCGCCTTGGCCGACGAATCCGCCGGTCCGGTCAGCGCATCCGTCGTGTCTCCCTCGATCAGCCGCGAAGTCAGCGAGCCAGGCGACCCGGAATCCATCAAGGCCCAGAACAAGAAAAGCAGCTCGGCGTTCCAGACGGGCAGCGAGGTCGATCGACGCCTGCGCCTGATGCTGTTCCTGTCTGCGCATCTCGGCGAGGAATTCTCGATGAGCGAGCTTGCGGTCCGCTTCATCGGCAAGCCCAAGAACGATGATGAGTTGAAGAAGTTCGTCAACATCATCCACAAGGACATCAATACCCTTACCACGGTGTCCGATGACGGCGAAATGGCGGGAAGCCAGTTCTTCGACATCGATTGGCCGCTGCTGGACTCGGAAGGCATCGTCTCTGCGACGAATTCCCTGGGCTTGGAGCGTCTCGCGGGCATCTCGCCCCAGTATCTGAGCATGCTGACCGCATCGGTGAGCTATCTCGCCCATTCCCCGCTGCTGCCCGACAAGCAGCGCGCCCAAGCCGAATCGCTGTATATGAGGCTCCGCCGTCACGTGACTCCCGGGCAGACACCGTGGCTGAGCCTGACCGGCTACGAGCTCGAGCCGCGCAGCTTCTCCGTGGTCAAGCGTGCCATCAACACCGAATCCCTGCTCGACATGGAATACACCGATGGCACCGGTCGCACCCGGCGCAAGCTGGTGGCGCCGGCGAAGATCTTCATCGATGAGGGCGTCTACTATGCGGCCGTCTATACGGACGTCGAATCCGCCGCCCCCAAGGAGAAGAAGGCATACGTCTCCAAAGACAAGACCATCGACAAGGCGAACGGAAAGCCTCGCACCTGGCAGGTGCTCCGTTTGGCCCGCATCGAAAAGGCCGAGGTCGTCAAGCCCGTCCAGGCCATCGATGTGCCCAACATGCCCGTCAGCGAACTGCGCAAGTGGAGCTTCGACAATGGCACGGAAGCGGTATTCATCACCGACCAGGCGGATCTGCCGTTCATCAAGACGCTGCCGGGTGCCACTGTGGAACAGTGCGGAGCGGGGGAGAAGGTGCATCTGACCGTTTCCTCCGACTCTTGGTTCGTCGCCTTCTGCATTGCGCACGCAAGACATATCACGGCGGTCGCCCCGGAAACGCTTCGCACCATGATCATCGCCCGCGCTGAACGGGAATTGAGCCTCAGCGCCAATGCATCCAAATAAGTAAGGAGTCGCCATGCCTTGGTGGATATGGCTGATATTGGCGCTGTTCATGCTTGCCATGATCATCTGCGGACTGGCATACGCAGGTATTCATGGAATCCGCGCATTGCGCGATGCAAGCGAAACGGGTGACCGCATCGGCGAAAAACTGTCGGCAATGGGCGAGCCAGATTCGGTCGGGCACACGCCTGAGCCCGCCATCTTCACCCAGCCGTTGAGCGTCGCGCAGGATCGCTATGCCGAAGCGCATGCGGAGGTCATTCGACGTAGGGCGGCAAAACGTGAACGCCACATCCGGGCCTGGAACAGGTGGAAGCGGTTCAACGACTAAACGAAAGACATCATGGCACGTCACCATCATCAGAAGGCTGATTCATCGGAAACGAAACTCAGTCCTGCACAACGGTACGCATCATTCCAGAAAACCAAGCAACGTCGTTCAACGATTGCCGCACGGTTCGCGGCGACGCTGCCATTCGACTTGGATGATTTCCAGCAGGACGCCAATGAGGCTCTCGAGGCCGGCAGCAATGTGCTGGTGGCCGCACCTACAGGCGCAGGAAAGACGGTAGTGGCCGATTTCGCCATCTATCTGGCTCAGGACCGCAACGTCAAAGCCTTCTACACCACTCCGATCAAGGCGCTGAGCAACCAGAAATACCATGATCTGGTCGCCGTCTACGGGCCTGACAAGGTGGGACTGCTCACCGGAGACACATCCATCAACTCCGAAGCGGACATCGTGGTGATGACCACCGAGGTATTGCGCAACATGATCTACGAGCGGTCGACCACGCTCAGCGCATTGCGGTATGTCATTCTCGACGAAGTGCATTATCTGGCGGATCGTTTCCGGGGACCCGTGTGGGAAGAGGTCATCATCCATCTTCCCCAAACCGTTAAAATCGTGGGGCTTTCCGCAACGGTATCGAATGTGGAGGATTTCTCCCGGTGGATAGCCTCGGTGCGCGGTGAGACCAAGCTGGTGATCAGTGAACATCGGCCTGTACCTTTGGAACAGCATGTCATCGTTCAGCAAGACGACCATACCGAGCCGGAAGTCATCGACCTGTACCGGCGCGATGGCCAGGGGCAGCAGACCACCAAGCTCAATCCGGAACTGATCAACACCCTTGACCGCTTGGATCGCAAAGCCGCCAGAAGGCGCGGCGAGCAGCGTCCCGACAAACGCAAGGGATTCAAAGGCAAGGGGCCTAAGGGCCGTGAGCCGAAGCCACAACGCCATACACCACGCCGCTGGGCAGTGGTGGATGAACTGCATTTCCTAGGCATGCTGCCGGGCATCTATTTCATCTTCTCCCGTAACGGCTGTGATCAGGCCGTCGAGCAATGCATCAACGCTGGTCTCGAATTGACCACGGATGAGGAGGCCATCAAGATCCGCCGCATCGTGGACGACATGGTGGCCGGACAGCTCAGCCAGGAGGATCTCAAGGCCCTGCAGTTCTCGAAATTCCGTTTCGCGCTGGAAGAGGGCTTCGCCTCGCATCATGCCGGCATGATCGCGCTCTTCCGGCAAATCGTCGAACGCCTGTTCGAGGAAGGTCTGGTCAAGATGGTCTTCGCCACCGAGACGCTGGCCTTGGGCATCAACATGCCCGCCCGCTGCGTGGTGGTCGAAAAACTCGAGAAGTACAACGGCACCGGACACGTCGCGCTGACCCCGGGCGAGTTCACCCAGCTCACGGGACGAGCGGGACGCCGCGGCATAGACACCATAGGCCATGCCATCGTGGTCGATCATCAGGATTTCATCCCCGCCACGGCGGCGGCATTGTCATCCAAGCGTGTCTACCCATTGCATTCCAGTTTCCGCCCGACCTTCAACATGGCGGTGAACCTGCTCAACGCCAGCGACTATCAGACCGCACGCATCACGCTGGACCAGTCCTTCGCGCAGTGGGAGGCCAACGAGTCGGCATGGCAGTTGGAATCGCAGATCACCACGCTGAACAAGGCGCTGGATGGCTATGAGCAGGCATTCCAATGCAGCCATGGCGATTTCAAGCAATTCATGACCATCCGTATGCAATTGAGCGACATCGAGAAAGAAGGGCGGAAGAAGCTCAAGCACGAAGTGTTCCTGACCGACCACGACCGTTCCCAGGCGTTCCGGCAACTGGAAACGGACATTCAAACCCTCCGCAAGGCCGAGCATGAGCATCCGTGCCGGGACTGCCCGGATCTGCAGCAGCATCTCAAGTGGGGGCATCGCTGGGCGCGCGAGATGCGTGAGCTCAATCGTGTGACCGATCGCTACAACTCGCGCACCGGTTCCGTGGCACGCCAGTTCGACCGCATCTGCGATATCCTGTGCCAGCTCGGATATCTCGATCGGCGGGACCGCGGCGACGGTCAGGTGGATATGACCCTTACCGACAAGGGACGCATCCTGCGACGTATCTACAGCGAACATGACTTGGAACTGTGCGAGGCGATGCTCAGCGGCATGTTCAACAAGCTCGACGCCAAGGGCCTTGCGTCGGTGCTCTCGTCGTTGGTGTATGAACCCCGCCGTGGAGCGCAAGGCGAGCCCAGACACTATCCAGGCGGTGTTTCCGGACATATCGCCATCGCGGCCTCGCAATTGCGAGGCGTGTGCGCGAATATCGGCGAACTGTGCACGGATCATGGTCTTGAGGAACCCGAACAACCCGACTGCGGCATCGTGGACGTCATGTTCGAGTGGGCTGACGGCAATTCGCTGGCGTCGTGCCTATACGGAACGGATATGACCGGCGGTGATTTCGTCCGAACGGCCAAACGTCTGGCCGACGTGCTGCAGCAGATTGCCGCAGCCGGCCCGTTGCCGTTGAACGGGGGAGAGGCGTTGCAGGATATCGCCCATGAAGCCGCCGATCGAGTCAATCGCGGCATCGTATCCTACTCCGGAGTGGAATGAGCGTGAGCGCGCATGCAGGGATGGACCGGAATAGAAGTCTAGTCCGAACTGTTGCGTAAATTAGTACGGTTACTGAATTTGCAAGGGAGGATGCCGATATGGCAGAACGTAGCCTCAGGGGCATGAGCATCGGCGCGAAATCGCTGGAGTCCGACGACAATGTGGATTTCGCAGCCAGAAACGATGTGGCATACGTATGCCCGAAGGGACATCGCACCATCCTGCCGTTCGCCGAAGGCGCTGAGGTGCCCGACGAGTGGGAGTGCCGCTGTGGCGCTGTGGCCCACCGTGAGGGCGATGACGACCGTGAGGCCGATGAAATCAGCAAGCCGAGTCGTACACACTGGGATATGCTGCTGGAACGCCGCAGCGAGGAGGAACTCGCCAAGCTGCTGGAAAAGCGTCTGCAGATGCACCGTGACGGCTGGATTCCGGATTACGAGTGAGTCACAGTCCACGGAATACTACGTAAGTTGAACAACACGTGAATCGATGCCCAGTCAAAGCGACTGGGCATAATCATTGCTGAGGTATGGTTGCCGATGCATGAGAGTGTGCCTTGTCGCAACGCCATCGGCAACCTCACGATTTGACATGACAGGGGAGTACCTTCAATGGCACAGCATCCGAGAAATGTAGTTCTTCTCGATCTCGACGGCACGCTGACCAAGTCGGACGGCGGCATCATCGCATCCGTGGTCAAGACGTTCGAGGCGCTTGGGCGTCCGGTGCCGGATGACGAAGAACTGCATCGTTTCATCGGACCGGCCATTGTCGAATCCCTGCAACGCAACCATGTTCCCGAGGACGAGCTGGATCATGCGGTGGAGATCTACCGCAGCTATTATGCGGACAAGGCTGTGTTCGACGATCCGAACGAACCGGGGAACAAGGTGCCGGGCCGTCTGGTGAACGTCGTGTTCCCCGGCATCCGCGAACAGCTGGTCAAACTGCGTGAAGACGGTTATTATCTGGCTTTGGCCAGCTGCAAGCCCGAATACCAGTGCGTGCCGATCTGCGAGCATTTCCATCTGACCGAACTGCTCGACGGCATCTATGGCGCCTCCAAGGACAACTCACGACTCGACAAAGATCAGGTCATCCGATACTGCTTCGACAAGATCGGCTTCGACGCGGCACAGGGGGATAAGGCTGTGATGGTCGGCGACCGGTACACCGACATCGACGGCGCGCACGCCTGCGGCTTGGACACCATCGGATGCCGCTGGGGCTACGCGCCAGCCGGCGAAATGGAGGAGCACGGCGTCTACGAGATCATCGAGACCGTGAATCAGCTCGAAGATGCAGTGAACCGTTACTTCGCCTCGCATTAAGCGATTGTCGCAGTACGTGTCACGCTGACACTGTCCCTGCTTGTTCTTTCTCTCCGTCTATGGAGCGGGGACAGAAGGCATCATGCCATTGCCCTGACGGAATGATGCCTTCTGAAGCACATCGGCTATGATTGCTCAGCCAATCACGCCGAGCGCCGCACAAATCACAACTGCCAAACCGGCCGTAGCGTCAATCAGCCCTGCTCCGATGAATGCATACAACAGGCATCCAGATCCGCGCTCACTTTGAACATAGGCATCCGACGGATCTAACGGATTATAGCCCACAACCACATGTTCTCCGACTTGGTATTGGGCAGGGCGAGAGGACACCGGAGACACGATGGTGTAGTTGTCCTCACCTACGGTATAGGAGAACACCGGTTTCCATAACGTCCCATCATTGTCTTCCTCTTCGATGAGCCGAGATACCACGCCTGGCACAATCGCAGTGCATTGAGCTTTGCTCTCATTGGCTTCATTGCTTGCTCGCAGAAAGAGAGCAATAACGATAACTCCGACAACTACACAAACCAAGCCGATGAACATCAACAATTCTTGATCGCTCATTGCCAATAGCCTTTCCCCAAGCACAACGTGGCTTGCATCGGCCTTCGTCGGCCGGGCATTGCAACACGTCATCACCTCTCTGGCTCCGATATGAGCAACAACCATCGGCGCCCATCACGATTATCTCATAGTGAAAGGAACAAGCAAAAGACAGCGAAAGTACAACAGTGGATGTTGTCCATAGGTCGCATGCCGAAACCACCCCATTCGATGAGCTGCAGGGGAGTAAGATAACTCATGTCAGAGACGACAACTACCCCCGTTAGGGTTGGCAGAGACGAGACAGAGAAACGAGGAGGATTCTCATGGCAAGCAAACTCATGAAAGCCGGTGTCGCCACATTGGCGACCGCGGCAACCTTGGCGGCTCCGGCCGTGGCGATGGCCGACGAGACCGCGACCACGCAGACCGACATGGCAGCACAGGCGATCAGCCAGGCACAGGATGCCGTGCAGGCGGCGCAGGAGAGCACGGCTCAGGCCGTTCAGGCCGCGCCGACCGGTGTGACCGAAGCGCAGGCAAAGGCCGATGCGGCCGCCGGCGCATTTGATACGGCCAAGCAGAACCTGGATGCCGCACAGCAGGCGCAGCAGCAGGCGGCGCAGGAGCAGACGAACGCGCAGCAGGCGGCCGATCAGGCCGGTGTCGAACGTGATCAGGCCGCGAAGGATGTGCAGGACGCGCCCGGGAAGATCGAGCAGGCGCAGCAGGCGGTCAGCCAGGCGCAGCAGGCGATCGATCAGTCCCAGGAGGCGATGAAGCAGGCGCAGGCCGACCAGCAGGCCGCCGAATCGGACAGGACGCAGGCCCAGTCCGAGCTGGATCAGGCGAAGCAGGAGTCCGCCGGGCATCAGTCGGATGTCGGCAAGGCCCAGGAGAAGATCGACGCCGCTTCCAAGCAGGCCACCATCGCACAGTCGAAGGCCGATGATGCGGACAAGACCATCACCGCCGCCCAGTCGAAGGCCGACAAGGCCGACGAGGCGCTGAAGCAGGCCGAGCAGGCCCGCATGCAGGCTCAGGCGGAGCTCGACAAGGCGAAGGCCGGGCAGGCCGCGGCCAAGGGCGACAAGGCGCAGGCCGACGAGCAGGTGGAGACGGCGCAGGCGGCTTTGTACAAGGCCAAGCAGGCGGAAGCGGCGGCGAAGGCGGCGAAGGAGAAGGCGGACGCCAAGGTCGACCAGTTGTCGAAGGATGACGGCGGCCTGTCGGATCTGCTCGCCCGGTTGAAGGCCGCCCAACAGGCGGAGCAGGCGGCGAAGGAGGCGCAGGCGAAGGCGGATGCGGCTTCCAAGGCGGCGGCCGACACCGTGAACGCCTCCTCCGAGGACGCGCAGGCGAAACAGGAGGCGGCCGACCAGGCGAAGGCGACAGCGGACGCTAAGAAGCAGATCGCGGACGGCGCGCAGGCGAAACTCCAGCAGGGCGCGGTCGCCTACTTCGGCGACAAGAACGCGACGGACGCGGTCAAGGTGCTCACCGACCCGACCGTCACCCAGTATCTCCAGTACGTGCAGAACGGGCAGGCGAAGGACGCTACCAGCCTGGACAACATGATCAAGGCGCTCGGGTTCATCAAGCAGGTCAACGAGCTGCGCGCCAAGGAGGGTCTGCCGCCCGTGCAGGTGTCGGACACGCTCATGGCGATCGGCATGGCCGACGCCGACTACGCGTCCCAGAACTTCGAGCACCCGCTCCAGTTCAACACTTCGGAGAACCTGGCCTGGGGCTATCAGGACCCGTTCGACGGCTGGTATGTGAAGGAGAAGGAGAACTACGACGCGTACCAGGCCGGCAAGTGGACGCTCGACGACCCGTCGGGATGCCCTAACCCCACCGACTGGGGCAACGGCAGCGTCTCATGCCAGACCGGCCATTACACGAACATCGTCGGCAAGGACTGGACCACCGCCGGCTTCGGCTTCAGCCAGAACGGCAACCTCGGCTTCGGCAGCACCGTGCACGCGCTTGAATTCCACGACAACGGCGGCCTCTGGTCGTCCGGTGCCAACGGAGTCAGGCTCGACCAGGGCCGCACCCTGGACGTGGACGCGTATCTCAAGGATCTGACCGACTGGAAGACCGGCTTGGAGAACGCGGGCTCCGTCTATCAGGACGCGTTGGCGAAGAGCGAGACCGCCGCCCAACAGGCGCAGGAGGCCGCGGACAAGCTTGCCGCCGCGAAGACCGCTGCAGACAAGGCCGCCCAGGAGGCCCAGGAAGCCAAAGCGAAGGCCGACAAGGCGGCTCAGGCGGCCAGGGAGGCGCAGGCCGCGTACGACGAGGCCGTCAAGGCGCAGGGCGACAAGGCGCACGCGTTGGAGCAGGCCCGCAAGGACCAGGATGTGAAGACCAAGGCATGGGAGACGGCCAAGCAGGACACCGCAGCCAAGCAGTCGGCCGTGGAGACGGCGGTGAAGGCGCAGTCGGACGCGCAGCAGCGTGTGGACGCGGCCGGCAAGGCCGTCCAGACCGCGCAGACAGACGTGGACAAGGCCGCCGCCCAGGCCGAACAGGCGAAGCAGGACAAGACCCAGGCGTTGGCCGCGATCAGCCAGGCGAAACTGGACAAGGCGCAGGCGTTGAAGGACCTTGACGCCGCAAAGTCCGCGAAGGCGAAGGCCGAGGCCGCGAAACGGCAGGCGCTTGACGCGAAGGCCGGTTCCGACCGGAAGGCCGCCGAAGCGCAGACCCACCTCGACGCCGCGCAGAAGAAGGTCGACGAGGCGCAGAACCGCTACGACACGGCAAAGGCCACATACGACAAGGCCACGGCCGACAAGAAGCAGGCGGAGGACACCATCACCTGGTACGAGGACGCGCAGCAGCGTCTCACGGTCAAGCAGACGGCATACCAGGCCGCGAAGACCCGTCTGGAAGCCGCGAATACAGCGAAAGCCAAGGCCGACAAGGCGTATGGGACCGCGAAGGCCACATACGAGTCGGCCAAGGCGGACAAGGATCGGGCCGACAAGGAGCTCGCCGCCGCTCTGAAGGCCCAGGCGGATGCGGACAAAGCCAAGCAGGACGCCGAAGCAGAGAAGGACCGGGCCGACAAGACGGCCGACCAGGCGAAGCAGGACGCGGCCGCCAAGCAGGCCAAGGCCGACCGGCTGTTCGGCGCCGACCCGCTCGCCACGACCGGCACGGACACTGCCACGATCCTCACCCTGACCGCTATCCTCACCCTGACTGGCGCCGGATGCGTGCTCACCCGCGTCCGCACCGCCAAGCACGCGGACGGATGGAGCCTCAGCCACAAGTGAAGCCTGCCGCCGGTGGGGGAGATGACGCACCTCTGCCGGCGGATTCAAGCTGAGACCCAGACGGACCGACACGCATTCAATTCAAACGGAATACGGTATCTGTGAGCACCATACGACAAAGACCCCCGACCATGAGCAAGCAACTTTGGCCCGCGATACCAGCGAATTCGTAGAAGCCGAAGAGGATATTACTCTCCATCTGCAAGAAACCGACGGTCTTCTTTTCTGAGAGAAGGAGACCGTCGGTTTCGTCAAAAACTGGAGGACCAGTGAAGTCGCGGAATAGTCCGATGATGGATGTGACTCTCGACTCTATCGGAAAGGCCGCTGAATGAATCCCATCCTCCGCAACCTGATTGTCGAAACGCTGGTCGTCATCCTCTTGGGAATATTGCTCGCCGCACGCATCGCTCCGGCCGAAATCGCATTCCCATCCGTCATCATCGTGGGAATCGCCGCCATATTCAACGCCATCATTCTCGTCGTGGGGCCGTCCACCGGCGAGGGCGTGGTACGACGGACGGATGACACCGGCAGGTATGACGAACCGGTGCACGGCTCCGAAATCGCGCTGACAGACGGCCGAACAGTCGAGGTGAAATGGAACGACATAACCCCGAACGGCAACAGAATCAACGACCTGCCGGAGGGGACCCGCGTATGGGTCTCGTATTGGAAGCGCCCGATCTTCGGTGACATCATCGGAGCCGTGAAGGTGCTTGGATAGCGCAGGTCTCGCATGTAAAAGCCAGCCGAGCCAACATTGCACGGCACCCAACCTGTTGCAGATCACCACAATACATTTATATGTCAGATAGTTTATATGCCAGATAGGCTGTACGTCATCTGTTCTTAAACCAATCTGACATAACGTACATTATCGGCTATTTGTCACTATTCTTATTTCCGCGCACAGCCAAGCCCAACCGCCGATCCATTTCGGTTTCCATCGCGTTATGCGCCTGCAGATACATGACCAGAATCTCAAGCATCACCAGCACGATGACGATGATTGCGCCAATCAACGCGTTTTGCTCATAGAATTCACGCACATCGATGTCCATCATGCCGGCGGTCAGCGCATAGACAGGAAACGGCACGATGGCCATCGCAAACGACACGACATGCGCCATGACCATCGTCCAGCTGACCGGATACACCGGCGGACGCCGCATTCTGGAGACAAACAGATGTCCACGAAGAATCGTCAACGCAATGATGTTCAGCGCCATGACCACAGCGATAATCCACAGCAAAGCAGGCAACAGCTCGATGAGCTTGGTCGTCACAAGTGTCTCCTTCAGGCGGTTTCGCGCTGTAGTCTACGCGCTTCGAGTTTCTTGCGCATGCGCATGGCAGTCAGCTCATCAATCGGACGGTTCATGGTGATTTTCATCGGCTGCGCCTCGAGATCAACATAATCCTCATGTTCCAAGGCTGCTTCAATCTGATGCCATAGCGAGCCTACGGACACGGCGAACACGGCCTTGCCGCTTTGCAGCAACTCCAGCATCTGCTCGCTGGTGGTGCATTCATGCACATGCTGTCCATCGCACATGATGGTCACATTGGCCAATTGCGCGGTGCTTCGCTGCGAGAGAAAACCTATGGCTGCAGTCACGTTCTGCAAGTTGACCCCGGCATCGAGTAGCCGTTTGGAGACAGCGAGAATGACCACGTCCTTGAACGAATACAGCCGTCGTGAACCGGAGCCATGCGATGGCGTAATCGACGGTTCCACAATCTGCTTTCTCGCCCAATAATCAAGCTGACGATAGGTAATGCCAGCGATTTTCGAGGCTACAGTGCCACGATATCCACGCTTGGCTTCCTGCGTGTCGGTGCTGGAGAACAACTCCCCCTGAATCGCCTCATCGTTCAAGTTCTCACGCTCCTTGAGCGGAATATGAAGATGCAAACCGATTGCTCCCATCGCACGCTCCTTGGCTTACACTGGATTCGGGATCGCTCATGTGATTCCGAATCCAGTGTAGGCCAAGGTCAAAAGGCGCTCATTGGGAGATAACGGCAGATTTGGTGAAGAACATGAGACGGAACTTGCCGATCATGATTTCGTCGCCGTTTTTCAGCACAGCCTGATCGACACGCTGACGATTCACATACGTACCATTCAGGCTTCCTGCGTCGATAACGGAGAAATGCCCATTGGCACGGCGGAACACGGCATGCTGACGGGACACGGTGGAATCGTCAAGCAGGATGTCGGCTCGCGGGTCGCGGCCGACGGTAATCTCATCCTCGTCAAGCAGGTAACGGGAACCGGATACCGCTCCCCTGGTGGAAATCAACAGGGCCGTTCCATCGGAAAGGCGCGTGATCGTATCCAGATCCTCCTGTGTCAGCGGACGGTCGCCGGTGGAGGTAACGGGCAATACATTGATTGCAGGCAAACCGATGATGGTGGTTTCGCCTGCGCTTGGAATCGGATCAGTCATAACTCCTCATTCTACAGTCTTCGCATACTGATTTTGCGTAGCTTCACGAACTTCGTCTATCACGATGTTATCGGAGGATTGCACATCGACATTCGCACCGTATTTCACCTGCAATTGAGCACCTACTCCCCCGGCGATATCAACTGCATTGGACAGTTCCTGAGGATTGCCGATGGCCTTGACGGTGTAAGGCGGCTTGATGGCGGTTCCGTCACAGATCAGCCCCTCATCGGCGTCGGCGATATATGTCGACGCGACCACGCGCACACTGTTCACCGCAATGACTTCGGCACCGGCGTTGCGCAGCTCCTCGATGAGGTTGAACATGATCGAAGCATCGACTTTGGCATCGGTCCCCAGGCTGATGGACACCGTCACGCCCCTGCCTCGAGCAGGCAGTCTGCCGGAAATCAGGCCACTGGCCTCCTCGTTCTGCTTGGCGATCTTACGCGCCTGCTCCTGCTCATCCGCAGCTGATTTCAACGACTCAAGCTGATTGGACAATTGCGTCTTGCGCTGCTCCAGATTGGAGATCTGCGTGTTCGATTCGTTGAGCAGACGAACCAGCTCGTTCTCGTCCAATGTCTCATACGTCGATTTAGTGTTGTTGATCTGGCTCATGTACGTGAATCCCAGCAACGCGCACATCAGCATGATGAGGATGGATGTGATCAAACGTGACCTGTTCGCGTGGCGGTTGAGATCCGCACGCGGCTTTCTGCGCACCTTGGGGAACGAGCCGGTTTCCATCCTGTCGTTGACTTTGTCCTGCGCATGCTGATCCCGCATTTTCTCCAGCATGTTATGCGATTGCGATCTGCGCGCCATGTCAGCCTCTGAAGATGAAACGCCTGATGGCAGACACATTCGAGAAGATACGAATGCCAAGCACCACGATGACGGCGGTCTGGAGCTGCGATCCAACACCGAGCTGATTGCCGAGGAACACCAGCAGCGTGGCAGTGACCACATTGGCGAGGAAGGATATGACGAACACGCGATCGGAGAAGCTGCGTTCGAAATAGGCACGTGCGGCACCGAGCAAGGCATCCAGGGCGGCGATCACCATGATGGGCAGGTACGGCTGCACAACTACGGGTATGTCCGGCTTGACGAACACGCCGACAACAACACCGATAATCAGACCCAGAACGGCTGCCATCACTGATTCCTCTCCGCATACTGAACATCGCCAGCAACTGCTGCTTTCAGTGTAATCGAGTTGGATGTGCTGATTTGAGGATAGATACCGGCTTTTTTGAATGAATCGTAAAGACTTTTCAATTTGGCGCTACCCATCTGCTCGGCCAACTCTGATTTGTTTCCTATCGCCTCGATGCTGTAGGGGCTTTCGATGGCAGTCATTCCAATGAGAATATGACCACCGGCCTTGCGTATGGATGTCTGCGCCCCTATGCGATTGCCGTTGATGGAGATCGCTTCGGCGCCGTTGCTGAACATCAAGGAGACCAGTTGCTGCAAATCAAGGTCAGTGACGACGCGGATATTACTGGTGGTTCCCACACGATTCGATGTGGATTGGTCAGCCTGGCTTGCCGCGATAGGGTCAGCCAGCGTCATGGTGATGCCAGGACCGGTGACCGCGACGGTGCCATTGACCAGTTCGTCTTGGATCAACGTGTCGCTTTTCACGTTGCCGGTGACCTTCTTTGACTGCTGGTCGACCTGAGACTTCAGGTCATTGACGTCGGCGGACAATTGCGTGATGGTATCATTACGGTTCTCAAGCTGGTTCACCAGAGTCTGTCGCACCTGCTTGCGGGGATCGGACTGCAATTGCTGCACGAACAGGCTGCCGGCGAAGCCCACAACAACGCAAATCACAAAGACAATGACGCGATTGGCCCAAAACGCAAACGTGGAACGATGCTCATGGACCAACCTCGAATCCGAGAACATGGGATCCATCGGCCTGTTGACCAAGTCGTCGATCAAGCGCAGGGAATCGTCGTCGGTCTTTCGCCGGCGACGTGTACGGATCGCGGCGACATCGTCGGGAGACAGGGCATGATGGGAATCGATGCCGGACACCGAGGCGGAGAATACGGCGCGCCGATGAACCGGAGCGTTCTCTTCCGATATCGGGAAGGATTCCGGTGCAATCGGATCAGGCGCCATACTTCTCCCCCAGTTCTTTGCGCAATAACGTGACGCCTTGACGGGTATAGATGTAACCGGCTAGCCAGTACATGGCCAGCCCCCAAATTCCGGCGGCAAGCGCCGCGAGATACAACGTGTGGAAGAACTGGCTGCTGCCCAGATCGGCGATGATAAGCGACACTATGGATATCATCAACAGCGCGGTGCCGGCCTTGCCCACAAAATGCACCGGCAACGGCCCGTATCCATATTGGGCGAGCCAGACAACCTGAATCGCCATCCACAGGTCACGGATACCGACCACCACCAGCATCCACATCGGTATGATTCCCGCAATGCCGAGTGCAAGGATGGAGCAGAAGATGAGCAGACGATCGGCCAGAGGATCGAGAATCTGACCGATCTTGCTGACTTGGTTGAATTTGCGCGCGATGATGCCGTCGACACCATCAGAAGCCGATGAAACGGCAATCAGCGCCAAAGCCTCGATCATGCTGTGGCGCGATATCAATGCGGTGATGAAGGGAATCGAAATGATCCTCAGTGCACTGATCAGATTCGGTACGGTGAAATAAATATCACGCGCTTCCGGACTGTATTGCGTATCGGTGTTCTGCTGTGACATGGCGGAAGACAGGTCTAGATGCGTGATGCCTGCAACGCGGTGACGATGATGCCGCGTGCGCCGACTTCATACAAATCATCCATCAGCTGGTTCACCTTGGCCTTGGGCACCATGACGCGCACGGCATTCCACTGCTTGTCGTGCAGCGGGGAGATGGTCGGGCTCTCGAAACCGGGGGTCACGGCCACGGCTGCGGACACCTTGCTGATCGGGATGTCGTAGTCCATAAGCACATACTGATGCGCGGTGAGCACGCCCTGAAGGCGGCGGGACAGCACCGCCAGACGCGGGTCGTCGGTATCAAGGCGCGGGGAGCGGATGAGGCAGGCTTCGGAGTGCATGAGCGGTTCGGCGAAGATGCGCAGGCCGGCGTTGCGCAACGTGGTACCGGTGGAGACCACGTCGGCGATGAGGTCGGCCACGCCAAGCTGCACGGAGGATTCCACGGCGCCGTCCAGGTGGATGGTCTCGGCCGTGATGCCGTGATCGGTCAGATAGTCCTGCACGAGCTTGTCGAAGGTGGTGGCCACGCGCTTGCCCTGGATGTCCTCAAGCTTGGAGATCGGCGACTCGTTCGGCGCGGCGAAGCGGAAGGTGGAGGCTCCGAAGCCGAGCGGCAGATGCTCGATGGCCTCGGTGCCGGAGTTCTTGAGCAGATCCTCGCCGGTGATGCCGACGTCGATGGCGCCACGGCCCACGTACACGGCGATGTCCAGCGGGCGCAGATAGAACAGCTCGATGTCGTTGTCCGGGTCCTGGACGACGAGCTGGCGCGGATTGGTGCGCAGACGGTATCCCGCCTCGGCCAGCATGTTCCAAGCGGGCTCGGACAGCATGCCCTTGTTCGGAACGGCGATTCTCAGCATAAATGCTCCTCTCCCTGATGGGAGTTACTGTGTGTACAGCTTCCTACGACTCAGATTTTCACGACGCAATCCATCGGTTGCGGCATTGAAGGCGTTGCTCTCGACTGTGGCCCGGACGATGCCCTGTACGTGGCACGGCGCGCGGTGCGCAGGGGCACGTACAAGGCATCGTCCGAAATGGCCAATCGGGATTGTGGCCGGTCAGATTCCGGCCCGCCGTCACAGATGCTTGTAGACGTCCTCGAGGGTCAGACCGTGCTTGATCATCATCACCTGAACGTGGTAGATGAGCTGGCTCATCTCCTCGGCGGTGCGGTCGGCGCCTTCGTACTCGGCGGCCATCCAGGTCTCGCCGGCCTCCTCGATGATCTTCTTGCCAATGAAGTGGGTGCCCTTGTCCAACTCCTCGACGGTCAGGGAGCCCTCGGGGCGGGTCTCGGCCTTCTCGCTCAGCTCAGCGAACAACGATTCAAACGTCTTCATATGTGTAACTGCTTTCATTGAATCCGACAGACATGCCATGCCATTGTCGGCTGTCGCACACGATGAGTCAATCCTCATCTCAAGTACGCGACAGCCGACATGGCATGCATTCCGTGTTCAGTCCTTGTATGCGGCCTCGGCCTTGACGCGGATGTCGTCGATGGCCTGGGCGGGGTTTTCGGCACCGTATACCGCGGAGCCCGCCACCAGCACGTCGGCTCCGGCCTCGGCCACGATGTGCGCGGTCTTGGGGCTCACGCCGCCATCCACCTGAATGCGAGTCTTGAGGCCACGGCGGGTGATCTCGTCACGCAGGCGACGCACCTTGGCCATCTGGTTGTCGAGGAACTTCTGACCGCCGAAGCCGGGCTCCACGGTCATGATGAGAACCATGTCGAACTCGTCGAGGATGTCGAAAATCGGTTCGACCGGTTCGGCCGGACGCACGGCGAAGCATGCCTTGCAGCCCATGTCGCGCAGCTGGCGGGCCAGCCGCACGGGGGCGTGCGTAGCGCCCATGTGGAAGGACACGGAGGCGGCGCCGAGCTTGGCGTACTCAGGTGCCCAACGGTCCGGGTCCTCGATCATGAGGTGCACGTCGACCGGCAGGTCGGTGACCTCGCAGATGCGCTTGACGATCGGCTCGCCCAGCGTGAGGTTCGGTACGAAATGATGGTCCATCACGTCCACATGGACGAGGTCGGCGTTGGCGATGGCCTTGAGGTCTCGCTCAAGGTTGCAGAAATCGGCGGACAGAATGCTGGGTGCGATTGCGATCTTGCTCATGGTTTCCTACCTTATCTTCCAAATGGGACTTGCCCTGTTATTTCATGGAGTATGGGATTCGCGTTAACGCTTCTTTTGCCTGCTCTTCTCCTCTTCGATGCTTTGGCGTTCGAGCTCGTCGGCGGTGACCGCCTGGAGTCTGCGCGCCAGCACCTGCGCATCGGAGCCGTGCTGGTAAAGCACAACGAAGAGGATGCAGCCGAGGACGAATACGATGATGGCGGTCCATACGTTGGTTCTGAGGCCCAGAATCACGGTGGAGTAGTTGATGCGCACATTTTCGATCCACGTGCGGCCGAGGCCATACCACATCATGTACATGGCGAACTGCTGGCCCGCCTTGAGCCGGTCGGCAAGTTTCTTGCCCAGATACACGATGAGGGCCGCGCCGATGAGGTTCCAGATCATCTCATAGAGGAACGTGGGGTGGAACAGCGTGGTGGTGTAATCCGGGCATTGCGAGCCGTCGTAGCAGATCTCGGACTTGCCGATGGCGTCGGCGTCATTGAGTTTCAGGCCCCAGGGCAGCGTGGTGGGCCATCCGTACAACTCCTGATTGAACCAGTTGCCGAGGCGCCCGATGGCCTGCGCGACCAAGAGTGCCGGTGCGATGGAATCAGCGAAGATGGCGAACGGGTAGCCGCGGTGCCGGCACCACAGGTACGCTGCCAGCGCGCCCACGGATATGCCGCCGAAGATGGCCATGCCGCCTTCCCAGACCTTGAGGATGTTGACAAGGTTGCCGGTGGGCGGGAAGTACATGCTCGGTGTGGTGATGCAGTGGTACAGACGGGCGCCGACCAAAGCGCAAGGCACGGTGACCAGCGTGGTGTCGAGAATCTGGTCGAAGTTGCCCCCGTACCGCTTCCATCGAGTGGTGAGGATCCACACGGCAACGCAGATGCCGATGAGGATGCAGATCGCGTACATGTGGATGGTGAATGGGCCGACCTGGAATTTGGAGAAGGTCGGCGAGGGGATATAAGCCAGATTCATGCTGCCTCTACTTGCTGGAGTTGCCGGACTTGCTGGTGCCGCATCTCACATGGTTTGACCTGATGTTGCGTGAACCACCCTACCGCGCGGTGCGCACCGTGACTGTCAGGATGATGTGCGGGCATGATGCATGCTGACATGCGACACGCCCAGTGCGCGCCGCATGTCAGGCAAATGTGTATGCCGACGCGCCCGGCGCATCAACGGGCGTTGTGGATGCCTTCGGCCAGTTCCTCGCTCTTGGCGGCCAGCAGCTTCAGGCCTTCGGCGGTGTCGCGCGCGGTCCTGTTGTCGTCCGCGAGCAGCGTGTGCACCAGCGCGGAGCCGACGATTACGCCGTCCGCGTAGGAGCCCACCTTGGCGCCCTGCTCGGCGGTGGACACGCCGATACCGACGCACACGTTCTCGGCGCCGGCCTTGCGGGTGCGCTCCACGAGCACCTCGGGAGAGGCGTCGAGATGCGCGCGTTCACCGGTGACGCCCATGCGGGCGGCCGCGTACACGAAGCCGCGGGCGTTCTTCGCCACCGTCTCGAGACGTTCGTCGGCCGAATCCGGGGAGACCAGGAAGACGCGGTCGAGGCCGTGGCGGTCGGAGGCCTCGATCCACTCGCCCGCCTCGTCCGGGATGAGGTCCGGAGTGATGAGGCCCGCGCCGCCGGCGTTCTCGAAGTCGGTGGCGAAACGCTCCACGCCGTAGTGGTAGATGAGATTCCAGTAGCTCATGACGAGCGGCACGCCGCCGGCGTTGGCCACCGTCTCTACGGCCTCGAACACGCGCTTGATGGTCTCGCCGTTCTTCAGGGCGATGGAGGACGCGGCCTGGATGACCGGGCCGTCCATGACCGGGTCGGAGTAGGGCAGGCCGATCTCGACGGCGTCGACGCCGTGCTCCACCATCGTCTTCAACGCTTCGAGCGAGACATCCGGGTTCGGGAAACCGTAGGGCAGGTAGCCGATGAAGGCGGGCTTGTTGGCGGCCTTAAACTTGGCGAACATAGCCTCGGTCTGGCTGGGCTTGTGGCTGATGCCCAACGGCTGTCCGGAAGGCGTGGTTGCAGTATTGGTCATATTCGTAAATCTCCTTATTCGTTCCCCTTGGCACCCCTGTGGGAAGCGCCGCGCAACGTAGCGATTGGCTTGCTATTCCCCGGTTCGGGAAACGGCAAACAGAGGACCTCTTATGGTTTGCTCTGGCTCCCCTCTCTGAGGGGAGCTGTCACGAAGTGACTGAGGGGAGCAATCGACGGTCTGTAGTTATTCCGCTATTCCGTTATTCCGCGCCTCACGCGACGGTGTTGCCGTGTGCGCCGGTCACCTCAAGGGCCTTGGCCTGGTCGTCGGTCAGGTAGCCGAACCACTTGCCGGCGGTGGCCATGTCCTTGTCGCCGCGGCCGGAGATGTTGATGATCATCACGGCCTTGTCGTAGCCCTTGGCCTTGAGATCGGCAGCGGCCTTGTATGCGCCGGCCACGGCGTGCGAGCTCTCGATGGCGGGGATGATGCCTTCGGTCTGGCTCAGGTCGCGGAAGGCGTTCATGGCCTCCTCGTCGGTGGCCCAGCTGTAGTTCACGCGGCCGATGTCCTTGAGCCAGGCGTGCTCGGGGCCCACGGAGGCGTAGTCAAGGCCGGCGGAGATGGAATACGTGTCGAGCGTCTGGCCCTCGTCGGTCTCCAGCAGGTAGCTCTTGGCGCCCTGGAACATGCCGAGCTGGCCGGTGCCGGGCGCGAAGCGGATGGCGTGCTTGCCGGACTCGGGGCCGTTGCCGCCGGCCTCGTAGCCGTAGAGGTTCACGCGCTCGTCGTCGAGGAAGGCGTTCATCACGCCTATGGCGTTGGAACCTCCGCCCACACAGGCGCATACCGCGTCCGGATGGTCGATGCCGTACCAGTCCTGAAGCTGCTGCTTGGCCTCCTCGCCGATGATCTTCTGGAAGTCACGCACCATGGCAGGGAACGGGTGCGGGCCCGCGACCGTGCCGAGCAGGTAGTGGGTGTCCTTGACGTTGGTGACCCAGTCGCGTAGGGCCTCGTTGATGGCATCCTTCAAGATGCGGTCGCCGAGCGTGACCTCGACCACCTCGGCGCCGAGCATGCGCATACGGGCCACATTGAGGGCCTGACGGCGGGCGTCGATCTGGCCCATGTAGATGCGGCACTTGAGGCCCATCATCGCGCACACGGTGGCGGTGGCCACGCCGTGCTGGCCGGCGCCGGTCTCGGCGATCACGCGGGTCTTGCCCATGCGCTTGACGAGCAGAGCCTGGCCGAGCGCGTTGTTGATCTTGTGCGCGCCGGTATGGTTCAGATCCTCGCGCTTGAGGAAGATGCGGGCGTCCAGACCGGTCTTGTCCTTGATGAGCTGGGCGAAGCGCGGCGCTTCGGTCAGCGGGCTCGGACGGCCCACATAACGCTGCTGCAGGGTCATGAACTCCTTGTGGAATTCGGGGTCGGCCTTGGCCTCATTGTAGACGCGCTCGAGCTCGTCCAGCGCGGTGATGAGGGCCTCAGGCACGTAGCGGCCGCCGAACTGTCCCCAGTACGGTCCCTGATGCTCGCTCAACGGGGTGGATTCGGATGCTTTCACTTGTGCTCCTGCCTTTACTAGTCGTTCCACTGCAAGTTCATGATCGTCGGCCGTGGCCACGCCCTCTCCCACCAGCACGGCGTCCGCGCCGGCGCGGCCGTAGTCCTCGACTTCGACCGCACCGAACACGCCGGACTCCGCCACCTTGATGACGTCGTCGGGCAGGTCGGCGGCCAGCTCGTTGTATTTGTTCACGTCCACGCGCAGGTTCTTGAGGTTGCGCGCGTTGATGCCGATCACCTTGGCGCCGGCTTTACGGGCGCGTTCGATCTCCTCGCGGGTGTGCGCCTCCACGAGTACGGTCATCTTGAGCTCATGTGCGAGGTCGAGCAGATGCTTGAGCTTCTCGTCATCCAGCGCGGCGACGATGAGCAGCACAAGATCGGCGCCGTGGGCGCGGGCCTCATAGACCTGGTAGTCGGTGATGATGAAGTCCTTGCGCAGCAACGGGATGTGCACGGCGGCGCGGACCTTGTCGAAATCGTCGAGGCTGCCGAGGAACCTGCGACCTTCGGTGAGCACGGAGATCGCGCTTGCGCCGCCCTGCTCGTATTCGCGGGCCAGCGCGGCAGGGTCGGGGATGTCGCTCAAGTGGCCCTTGGACGGGGACGCGCGCTTGATTTCGGCAATCACCGGGATACCGTCAGCGCGCTTGAGCCATCGCATCGCGTCGATTGGGGCCGGGGCCGCCAGCGCGGCCTGCTTCACTTCCTCCAGCGACACGGTACGCTCGCGGGTGTGCTGGTCCTCCAGCGCGCCCGCCACAAGTTCGTCCAAAACCGACATGATTCTCCCTTTGTTGCTGGTCGATCATGCGACACTCTAGGTCACCCTCTGGCCGATGGGCCTTGTGCGTCCTATATTTTGGGCGTTGCTGTCGGGGTGATCACCGGCTACCGCTGCACCAGCGAGCGCAGCAGCGCGATCTCCTCGCGATGCGTGTCGGGCGTGAGCTCCTTGGTTTCGAGGATCATCGGCAGACGCGCCATGTCTGGGTCGTTCACAAGCCGCGTGAAGAACGGGATGCCGAGATGGCCTTCGCCGATGTTGGCGTGGCGGTCCTTGTGCGAGCCGAGCCCGAACTGGGAGTCGTTCACATGGATGGCTTTGACCTTGTCGAGCCCGATGATGTCGTCCAACTGGCGCTTGACGCCGTCGTAGTCGTTGACCAGATCGTAGCCGGCATCCAGCACATGGCAGGTGTCGAATGTGACGCCGATGTGCTCCTTGTTCTCGACGCCGTCGATGATTGCGGCGAGTTCCTCGAAGCTACGGCCGCACTCGGTGCCCTTGCCCGCCATCGTCTCCAGCAGCACCATGACGCCGCTCGCCCGCTCGAGCACGCGGTTGAGCCCCTCGCTGATCAGACGGCAGCCTGTCTCGGCGCCTTGGCCCACATGCGCGCCGGGGTGGATGTTGATGTACGCCTCCTGCCCCACCTCGCGAATCGGCGTCAGCAGCTCAATGTCTTCGGCCAGCGCCTCGATGGCGAACGTGCGCTTGGTCTCCTCTTTGCTGGCGAGATTGTAGACGTAGGGCGCGTGGACGACCAGCGGCCCGCAGTGCTCGGCCTTCAGTCGCGCGCCGAACTCCCCAGCCTGCGCCGGGTCCAATGCCTTCGACTGCTTGCCGTACGGGGAGCGCGGGAAAAACGCGAACGCGGACCCGCCCTCCTCATGAGAGCGCTTAATCAGCGCGTCCCATCCGCCGGCCGTGGACAGGTGCGAGCCGACGAGCAGACCCGTCGTTGTCGTAGTAGCCGCGGTCGTTGCTGTCGGTTCCGTCGTTATAGTTGCCGTCGTTGCCGTAGCAGCAGTGGCCGTTCCCGTTGTTTTCGTCGGTATCGCTGTCGTCGTTCCCGTTGTTTCCGCCATTTCCGATCCTCACTCCCCTGAAGTCTTCCCTGGATGGTCCGCCGGGTTCCGGCGGACCATCCGTACTCCGTCTCCGTCCTCTTGCCAGGCCCGCAACCGGGCCCGCGAACGGTCACCTTCCGCATTGTACGGCGTCGCCCTTCGGTGTGCGGCATCATCACATTCCGCTGACATTTGAACTGGAAGAATCGAAAGCATGAAGCAATTCATCTCCCATTGGCTGGTGCTGACCGTTGCGGCGGGCGTCATGGTCGCCGTGCTGCCCGGCATGGAGGCGGTGGGCGAGCCGCCGATTCTCGGCATCGCCGCGTTCTCCCTGTTCATGGCGCTAATCAACGCATCCATCAAACCGGTGATCCACATGCTCGCTCTGCCTATCTCCGTGCTGACGCTGGGGCTGTTCGCGTTGGTGCTCAACTGGATGTTCATGGAGCTCGCCTCGTGGCTGGCCCTCTCCCTGTTCGACGTGGGCGTCATCATCCACGGGTTCTGGTGGGCGGTGCTCGGCTCACTCATCATGGCCGTCGTCTCCGGCATCGTCGGCTCGATCATCGGCGAATAGGCGGCGTCCGTTCCGCTGAGTCGGCATTCCGGCGTCTCCCCCGGTCGACGGGACAGACGCTTGCGGCCGGATGTGCGCAGCCGGGTGTGCGTTGCGCGCGCTCCGATAGGATTCCCGCCGGGTAGCACGCGTACGACGTGGGTCGGGGGTCGGGATCATCGCCGTTGGGCATGTCTCGCCGCCGACGGTATACAGTGGATACCGGAACAGGTGGCGGCGCATGGAGCCGTCATCCCGGCTCCGACGCCGCATGCTGGCGCACCGACGCGCCTGCCATGCCCGACCGTTGCAAAGGATCGCTCATGTACCTCGTTCTGGAATCGTTCGCATACGACTAATGCGGTTCGGACCGGCTCACCGCCCCATCCGTTCCTCATGCCTCGTGGCCGTACAGATTGCAGCCGCGACATGCCGTTATGCGAATATTCCAGACATCACCCCGATCATCCATACGAATCTGCGTCGCAGACTCTTCACGTTTTCTCGCGCGCGCTCGCCGGATTCCGTTCGGGGCTGACACACGAAACGAGTCACCATGAACGCCGATAATTCTTCCTCGTCCCCGCGGTCTTCACAGCTTCCGCATCCCTCGTCCTCCCCAGTCCCGACTGTCCCGCCGAATCCGGCGTCAGGGCACGATCGCTCAGGCACGGCCGTCCCGCCGACATCCCGCTCACTATGGCGCAGCCGCGCCTATCGCGACTGGTTCGCGGCCGACACCGCCGACGGGTGCGCGGTCAGCCTGCGCACGTTCTCCATACCGCTGGTCGGCCTTGCGCTCTCCGGCTCGCCGTTCGTGGCGGGTCTGCTCGTCACCGCGGAATCGGCAATCGGGCTGGTCCTGATGTCGTTCGGCGGCGCGATCGCAGACCGGCATGACCGGCGCCGTCTCATGATCGCCCTCGGCCTGATCGGACTGACGCTGTCCGCCGTCGCGACCGGCATGCTCGCATCCGGCACGATGACCACGCTCGCATTCGCCGTGTTGGTCGTCCTGTTCGCCGTCACGAACGGACTGCTGGGACCATCCAACGACGCGATGCTCAAATCGATCGTGCCGATGGAACGGTTCGCCAAGGCGCAGGCCATTCGCGAGGCGCGCGAATCCTGCGTCGAACTGTCCGGCGGAGTGATTGGCGGGTTGCTGTACCGGCTCGCCGGATGGCTCCCGTTCCTCGTCTCCACCATCCTGTACGGCATCGCCTCGGCCACGACGTTGCGACTGCCGAAGCGCACTGGTGCGGATGGAATCAAGGCCGTCGATGCCGCGGCAACGTCGCCGGCGATGCCCACGGTGACGGCCACATCCGGCGACAATCCGTCGTTTCTTACGCAGTTCATTGAGGGCTGGCGTTGGACGCTGACCCGGCGTGTGATCCTCGCAGCCATCGTGCAAGGCGCAATCATCAACGTCGCCTGCGTGGGAAGCATCGTCGGCGTGCAGATCATGCTCGCTGCGCGTGGCACCGACGCCGCGCTCATCGGACTGGTCGGCACGGTGACCGGCATCGCCGCGTTCGCCGGGTCGCTGGCCGCCGGATGGCTGGTCGACCACGTCCCCACCGGCGGAATCATCATGCTCACGTTCGCCGTGCTGACGGCTGCGATGATCCCGCTGCTGTTCACCGACTCCTACGCCGTGATCGTCGTATGCCTGGCCGCGCCGGCCCTGCTGTTCCCCGCGCTGAACGCCGGCGAACTCGGGTTCATCTACGGGCGCACGCCGGACGACATGCAGGGACGCGTCTCCACCGTGTTCGAGACGACAGTCGGCGTGCCCGGCGCGCTCGCCCCGGCGCTCGTCGGATGGCTGCTGCAGGCTCCCGGGTTCGGATTCCGCGCGGTCATGATGTTGGTCGTCGTGTGCTCGGCCGCGGGCCTCGTGCTCGCCTGCATCACCGCAACCCGTCATATTCCGTTGCCCGAGCATTGGAGTCAGGTCGAACTGTGATTGTTCGTTGCCGGCTTGGCACCTGATTGGCGGTACCAGGCGTCGAGCCGGGCGTCATTGCGGTACGGTAGCCCGAAAACAGCGTTCTCGCCATATTGTGTACAACCCGGTGCGGTACTATACGTGAAATCGGCTGTTTTTCGCATGTCGTACCGCGGCGGTGCCCGGGACCAATTTGCCGGACCGGAACAGAATGGCTTGTTTCCGCGGTTTGTGATTCCGCCATATTGTCACGACACCGAATGAAAACGATTGCTTGAACTGTCGTGCCACAGCAATGCGGTACGACAGTCCGAAATGAGCCGAATCGGTGTATCGTACCGCGCTCACCCATGTGAATCATGCTCACGCTGTCGCAATGGTTTGTTTCCGCAATGCCATTCGGCTAAGGCCGGTATTCGTCTTGGCTGCCGTTCCTTTCGCGTCGCAGGCCGCTACCATGAACTGTATGACGATTCGCATTGTTCCCATCGAGCCGAAATGGTTCGAGCAGAAGGCCCAGGTGCAGTCACGTACATGGCGGGAGCTCAATCAGGGGCGCATCCCGCAGGGGATTGTGGATGCGATCACGCCTGAGTTCGCACTTGCGCTGACTCGCAAGGCCACTCAGAATCGCGATCAGGTCACGCTGGTCGCTGTAGATGCGGATCAGGTGATCGGCTTCGCTGAGCTCCTGCGCACTCCCCGTCCGCCGACTGATCGTCCCGGCGCGGCGGAATTGGCATCGTTGTATGTGCTGGAAAGCCAGCATCATCGCGGAGCCGGACGAATGCTGGTCGAGGCCGGGCAAAGGGCAATCGGCAATAACCGACTCGCATTGTGGGTCATGCGGTTCAACACCAACGCGCAAGAATTCTACCGGCACATCGGGTTCCATGAAACCGGTCGCACCCAGACCGAGGACTTGGGACCGGAACTGGAGATGATCAATTACGGTGATTGAGCCACCGGCGTGGCCGCGTGCAACGCCATGCGCCGGCCGGCATTGCGCCACAGCAATCCGAGTGCCGTGTCGCCGGTATTTCCACCACCCATGGTGTAGGGATTTGCCCATGATGTAGGGAATGTCCCACGGTGTAGGGACAGAAAATGGCTTGTTTCCGCCTTTTCTTGAAAACGCATCCCTACACCATGGGCAAGTCACTACACCGTGGGCCTGCGTTGGCCTCTCGCAGGTCCACAGTTGGTCACACCAGAGGCCGGCGAGCGTCCAGCTCGCAGATGATGCCGGTCTCCTTGCGAATCCATTCGACTGCCTGCAACGCGGCAAAATTCCACAGTGCGTATGGCATGCCGCCGAAGTTGGGATGCTCGGCCCAGAAGGTCAGATTGTCGCTGTAGGCGGTGAGTGTGTCGCCCTCGGAGGCCGGCATCGTGGCACGGTACAGCTGATCGGCCAGTGCCGCGACGAATTCCTGCGCGGCGCCCAACGTATCGATGAGATGCTGGTCGGCGGTAGGCGGCGGGCCTACAATCTCCCATGATTCGACATCCGCGGCGTCCCAGTGGACGTTCTCGCCATCCACCTTTCGCTCGATCGTTACGAACAGTCGGGCGAACTCGTCCGAGGTCAGTCCGGTCACCCTGCGGCGGGTGGACAATTCGATCGGTGTCACATAGCCCTCCTTCTGTGGTTATTGCTCCGCTCGTACGGTAATTGCCGCACTTGCACGTGTGATGAGGCGAGCCATCATATGCTTGCTGCCATCCATCGGACATATTCCCATATCGCATGACCAGCTCATGGCCATCGCACACCAACACCGCGGGCTGCATGAACTATATGCGCAACATCACCACTGACATATGACGTTCATGCGATTGATCTCCATGGAGGTGATGATTGCTGCTTATCAGTAGCGTTACTTATCGAAGTGACAGTTGCCGAAGAAGCTGCGCCACGCCTGCACGAAACCATTCCAGTTACGACGTATGTACAGCTGGATTTTCCTGGTCGTCTTGGCGTCAAGTGTGGTTGAATCCACAACCACATCGCCATCGGCGGTCAACACAAACCTGGCGAGCCGATACGAGTTGTTGCGCTTGATGTGAAAGTGCACGCCGTGGCCGCCGTCATTGCTGGTCACATAGAACTCGTATCCGGCGACGTCTTCAAACCAGATTTCAGGCATATTCGCGATCTACTTCACGAGCATCCTCCACGAACGGGTAGGAACGCTTGAAATAGCCTTCCACCAAAGGAAGCGATTCGGAAGGGAACGTGTTGCTCCTCACGGAGCCGTCATTGTTGAACACAATCTTAAACCCGGTCGCCGGCTCAGTGACCGTGACCGTCTTCGCCGTGTATCCCAAGCGAAGACCATTGGCCTCCAACAAGTTACTCATACCGACCTTCGTCATAATTCTCCAACCAAGACGCATGATTCCGATTCCGCACCACATACTTCCCATTCATTCTACGCCCGCATCAATATGGCCGTCGCCGAACCAACCGGACCAGTCGACGACCGCTTCGACGTTGTTGCCGTCCGGGTCCAGTACGAACGCCGAGTAATAGCCGGGATGATAGGGGCGCGGTCCTGGGGCGCCGTTGTCCCGGCCTCCTGCGGCGAGCGCGGCGGCGTGGAATGCGCGGACGGCATCGATGCTTGGGGCGAGGAAGGCGATGTGGGTGACGGGTGAGACCGTTTCGGTTCCGTCATGGCTGTGGCTGGTTGCATCGGTGTCCGTCGGCGAGAGGTAGAAGTCGGAGTGGAGGGTGCCGTCGTCCACGCCGAATCCGAGCGTCGGCTCGTGATGCGCCTTGACGATGTAGCCGAGTGGGGCGAGCGCCCGTGTGTAGAAGTTGACGCTGCGTTCGATGTCCGTCACATGTAGGGTGATGTGGTCCAGCATGTGCGTAACGGTACGCGTTTCGGCTGTCGTCCGCATGCTTCCGGTCACGCCGTGGACATGTGCCGGCGTTTGCACATCGGCTAAAGGGCTGATACGAACGTGGGCGGAGGATGAGTCAGTGAGTGACGGCGAGCGTATGTCCTGTTTCCTGGTGGAGGTTGGCGGCGACCGTTGCGTCGATGAACCGTAGCGAACAGTCGTCCGGTTTGGGGTTGCCCAACGGTTCGATGGTGCCGAACCAGACGAGGGCTTCGTCGAAGATGACAAATTCGCTGCAGGATTCGACGGCGTGCACAGTGCATCCCAGCGCGCGGAGCCTGTCCATGTTGCGTTCGGTGCGGGCGCGCGAGGCCGGTGTCGCCGTGGACGAGAGGCGTACGGTGACGTCGACTTTTACTCCCCTGCCGACCGCCTTGAGAATTACGTCGTCGACTTGTTTGATGGCGCGTTCCGATAGGTATCCGGCATGGATGGTCATCGTGTGCCCGCAATGATCGATGTCATCACGGAGCGTCTTGAGGAATCCCGCCGCGGTGATGACGGGCGTATCCTTGCCGGCATCCGTCTGCGTCAGACTCGCCTTGCGCTGCATCAACGCCTTCGTCTTGGCCTGTCGCATCGCGCAGGTCCGGTCCTCTTCGGACAGCAGTGGCTCATATCCTTGCACCAAATATGCCTTCAATCGTTTGCGATACATGCCAGTGGCCATGGGCACGGTCGCATCGATATAGTCGTAGACGCGTACCTCACGTTTGCCATCATTGTCGCGGTGCAGACGCCCCACGTATTGGGTGACGGCCGCTTCCACGGACACCGGAGCGGCGAGCAGAAGCGTATCGAGCCGTTTCTGGTCAAATCCTTCGCCGATATAGCTGCCAGTCGCCACAACGGCAAGACTCTTCCCCGGGGAAACATGGGCGAGCCGGTCCAGGTTGGCTTGTCTGGTTTTCTTCGGATCTGCGCCATAGAGAAGGATCACATGCGCACATCCGCGTGTTTGTAGCCCATCGGCGAGCGCTTTGGCGTGTTCGATGCGTTTGGTGAGCAGAAGTGGCGTGCGGCCTTCGTCGATGATGTTCATGGCATCGTTGAGAATCATGGCGTTGCGTTCCTCATTGGCACATGCCGCTTCAAGATAGTCGTGATACGTGTATGGTTCGATGAGGTCGAGGTTGACGGGCGTGAATCGCGGAATGAACCGGCGTGTGAAGTGTTGCGAGGCCATCTGGTCTTTGACATCGACGGTGTACCGTACCGGCCCGCATTGCATGACGGTTATGGGATGCATGCCGTCGTCGCGTTTCAAGGTGCCGGTAAGTCCATAGACGTATTTGGCGGTGGCTGCTTGTGCGATGGCTTCTGTGTCGATGGATGCGACGTGGTGGCATTCTTCGAAAATCACCATGCCGTAGTTCCTGACGAGGGTTTTGACGTGCTTGTCTCCGGGTACGTCGCCCTGTTCGAAGAGCGACTGTGCCAATGCAATGTCGATGATGCCGTTGGGTTCGTTTCGTCCACCACCGATCTGGCCGATGACGCTGCGTTGCCGTCGGCTGATTCGTCCGGTTCTGGTTCGCAATGGCGGCAGTGTCGCTGTGACGTTGAGGAATTGTTCGAGCCGCTCCTTCCACTGACCGAGCAGTGCGGACGACCGTAGTACAATCAACGTGCTGGTTTTGCGTTTGGCGATGAGATTGGCTGCTATCACGGTTTTACCGAAGCCGGTTGGCGCGATGAGGATGCCGTTGTCATGTGCGAGCAGGGCTTTTGCGGCGGAGATTTGCTGTTTGTTGAGTGTGCCGGTGAATTGTGCGCGTATGCGTTTGCCCGCATTGCGTTCGTCCGTGCAGATCACTGTGGCTCCGGCCTCGCTCAGTAAGGTGGCCAGTGGATCTTTGCACCCACGAGGCAGTAGGATTGCGGCATCTGTTTCTTCGCCGCGATAGATGATTCGCGGCTTGTTGTACACGGGTTGGCGCATGGCCTGCGCTCGGTAGAAATCCGGATTGGCGAATGCCGCGAGTCGTCGTATCGCGTTGAGCGCAGGCGCCGTCATGTCGTTTTTCGGTATGACAAGCATATTGCGCTCGACGATATTGACGGTTTCGGGGACATCCGATGAGGTGAGCGTTCTGTGTTGTTTGATGGAATGATTCCCATTGAATTGGTCGAATATCACCTGCTGATAGGCGTTGTCATCCGGTCGCGTGTGCGTTGCGTCCGAATGTGCAGGGGATTTCTTGGCCCAAGATTCCGCAGGTGGTCCTTCCCGGTTGAGACTGCCCAGCGGTCCTTCCAACGTTGAGGACAGGGAAGCGATGGCATGCACTTGCTCGGGCGTGATTCGCCTGATTGAGGCCAGATATGCCCACTGGTCCGGGTATGGCTCGAATCGTTCATCCACGAACACGCTGTTGCCTTTGTCCCTTGCCAAACGTTGCAGAGGCAGTGCGATTAGATTGCCGAAACCACCGGCGGGTAACGTGTTCTGGTTGGGAAACATACGATCGTATGAGCGGAATGTGATGTTCACCAGATCGGACGCTTCGGTGAGCAATACGTCTCCCATACGCCGGGCTTGAGCGGCTTCGACCTGTTCGGTGAAGAACAGCCATAGGTGTCCTCCGTCACCGGAGCGTGAACGTTCCATGGCCGGCGTCAACCCATGCTGCTCGCAGATACGTCGGGTCGCAGTGATCTCATCGCGCCAGCCGGCGTCGTCGAAATCGATGGCCAGAAACCAGACCTTTGACTCCTTGGACATCGGGTACAGTCCGACGACATTCGTCATCCTCATGTCTCGCTTGGTGAAATGCTCAAGCAATATCTGATCGGTCAGAGGTTTGCAACGACGCCGATCCGGCGGAGTGGGCACCCTTTTGCCATTCGGCAATGTGGTCCATTCATTCCATGCCGCCGGCGCATATCCGACCTTGCCGGTTTTCTGGCTCACGAATCCGTGCGCGTATACGTCGTCACGGCCGCGAAACAGGGAGCGGAATAATTGGATCTTCCGTTCGGGCGCACTGTGGGCATTGATTGATGACACAGATGCATCGGCTCGTTTGCCTTCAACGCTTTTTGAATCGTCTCCGCCGCGCGTGGATTCCATCCGTTGCAGCTCCTGCGCGTGGGTTCGTCGTTTATATTCGCATTTGCCAAGTCGCCAGTCGGCCTGTGACACGTACCGGATTTCACCCATGCTGATGCCTGTGATAGAACCGTTTTTCACGCGTAATTCGTTCGCGCTGGCGCCTTTGCCCTCACGATGGCACAGTATTACCGCAGGCGCGGTTCCACCGGCATGTTCGATGACATCGTCAAGGACGAAAAGCTGATCAAACAGTACGGCATATTCCGGTTCAGCCATATCAGCCGCGCTCCTTTGACCGACGGATTCATCTGTTACCCAACACGCTACCGTCGTGCCCAAACAACCGCCGACATTATCAGGACGGAACGGCCATTTCATTATTCGTGATGAATCCGCAATTCATGACCATCGCCAATGGATGTACATAATTGAGAGGATTTAGCTTTTTTCTCTCCCCCAGTCAGCTTCGCTGACAGCCCCCTCGTCAGAGGGGGCCAGCACCACTCAACCAATTACGATACAGACATAGGATCAAACCACTCCGTTGAAAGGCGCCGACATGAAGAGCATCCAGACCGAACGACTGCTGCTGCGCCCTTGGAAGGCGGATGACGCGGCCGAGGCGGCCTCGCTGTTCCGGTACGCCTCAGACCCCGAGATCGGGCTCAGCTGCGGATGGCCGCCGCACACCAGCGTCGAGGGCAGCATGAATGACATCCGGGGCATCCTCGCCGTGGAGAACAACTGGGCCATCACGATAAAGGGCGGCGACGCGTCCGGACCCGCCGCGGATAACGAGCCGGTGGGTAGCATCGCGCTCAAACCCGTCAGTCATTACACCATCGACGCGGTGACCGCCGGTCCGGAGCTCGGCGGGAGCTACTACGACACGTATCTCGGCGGCAATGCGCTGGAACTCGGCTATTGGATCGGCCGTCCGTTCTGGGGCAAGGGATATATGCCCGAGGCGTTGCGTGCCGTGCTCGGATACGCGTTCGACGATCTGCACGCGGAGGCGGCATGGGGCGGCCACTACCGCGAAAACACGCAATCCGGCCGTGTGATGGCCAAGTGCGGACTGACCGTCGTGACCGAATCGCAGCACGACTACTATCCGCTCATCGACCGTTACCACGACGACGTGTTCCGCATCATCACCGCCGACGGGTGGCGCGACGGCGCACCCGAGCAATAAACGATGCTACTGATATCATCGGGATTCCCTGTTCTCTGGTTGCGACTGTTCTCTGGTTGTGAAGAATAACATACAGTATACTATTGCTTATCCTCGTTTACATAGAAAATACTAATCGTAAAGAGACCGCATGAAATATGTGCCCACAACAGTGAGACGTGATTTGCGAATCATGGGGGAACGACTGTCTCAGCAGCGTCGTCTACTGTCGCTGACTGTCGCCGACGTGGCGCAACGCGCAGGAGTGAGCCCTACCACGGTGTCGAATCTCGAACAGGGAAAGCCGGTTCGCACCGACTCCTTGCTGAGCATTGCCCGCGTGCTTCAAATGGCGGATGCACTGGTATCGTCGTGTGACCCGTATTCGACCGACCTCGGCAGATTACGGGCCGGAGAGCAACTTCCCCAGCGGGTGAGGAGATAGATCATGTCGGCGAAAACCGTCGAGGCGACAGTCGCCGTCACATTGGAGAGTGGAGACGAGACTACGGCCGGGACCCTATACGCCACCGGGGATGACTTGTCATTCCGATATGACGCAGACTACATCCACCGACAGGATTCATTCGACCTGTTCCCATCCCTGCCGCGCTCACTGGCTCCGTTCTTCTTTTCAGGACTAGGACCGTTTTCGGATTCCGCCCCCGACCGTTGGGGACGCAAGATACTCGCCCGCAGTCTGAAGAGAATCCGCGTCAGCGAATCAGAATATCTGTTCGGCGTGAATGACCTGACCCGTCAGGGCGCCATACGGTACTGCATCGAGGGCAGGCCTGTGGCCGGCGATGAAGGAGTACCGGTCTTGGCCAATCTGCCGGAACTGCTGAACACCGCCGACGCCGTGGAACAGAATCGTGATGTCAGCGACGTCTCGCTGCGCAGACTTTACCGGGCGACTGGATCCTTGGGCGGCGCTCGCCCAAAGGCATCGGTGACAGATCAAGGTTCGCTGTGGCTCGCCAAATTCCCCAAACCCGACGGAGACGAATGGGACGTCATCGGCTGGGAGGCTGTCACGCTGGAAATCGCGTGTATGGCGAATATCGATGTGCCTGAGCATCAAACCTTGACCATCAAAGATGCTGATGGACGCAATCGAACGGTTCTACTTACCAAACGCTTCGACAGGAGACCCGCGCCATCAGCGGAGGCCATGACCAGAATCCCCTATATGTCGGCGCTGACCGCATTGGAATCGTCTGATGGGGTTGGTGGAGATTGGCTTGATTTGGCGGAATTCACCCGACGTTCGGGAGGTGATACCGGTGAGTTGTGGCGTCGGGCCATGTTCGGCGCGGCTATCGGGAATCTGGACGATCATATGCGCAATCATGGGTATCTGCGGTGCGGCAATGGCTGGAAGCTATCCCCCGCGTTCGATATGAATCCCGAACCGTATGATGCGGCGGTTCCGGATGTGCATCAAATAGCGCTTTTCGGCGACGCCGAAGTAAGTATGGGCAAACTGCTGACCGATGATTGCCTTGAGTTGTTCGGCGTTAGCCGAAAATATGCGGAACAATGGTCCAGAACACTGCGATCCGCACTGTCTCAGGCAGTGCCTCGAGCCGCCATGCGCCGCATTGACGCCCAGTCCATCAACCTAATGAGTGAACGTTTCTCTGCGGCGATTAGGTCGTTGGAATGACCAGCGGATTCATGAACGCAGCCGCTGTCCTGCTTGTCGACGGCTACTGTGACGTGTTCCGCATCATCACCGCCGACGGGTGGCTTTGCCTATGATGTGACCTTCGCTGAACGGTTTGTTTTGCTGCAATGAATGCGAGGATCGTATATCCGACATTCGATTGTCAGAACAGGGTCGGGGCCTCGGCTTGGACCAGCGGCCGTATGATGCGGCGACCGTCATCCGTTGGGGCGAACGGGGCGACCTCATGGAAGGCGAGCCGGCGCGAAAGCTCGGTCCCGTTCGATGCGAGGTCCGCGAGCAACGACGAGCCGTCGATCGAGCGGTCGAGCCATGCGCCGGTCATGTCTGAGGGGACGAGCACCGGCATGCGGTCGTGGACCGTCGCCGGCCCGTCCACCGCCGGGCAGGTGAGTATCGTCGCGGTCAGCATCCATGGAGACGCTTTTCTCGGCGGAATTGACGAAATCATCGGATTCAACGAACTTGACGAATCCGCCGCCGATACCGGCGACGTCGCCGAAGACGAACTCGCCCGCCACCAGGAGAACAGTCCGGCCATTGCCAGTGGTCTGTCGTCCGGCGCATGGAAATAGAACGGCCGTCGGCCACGGAACTCGTAGTATCCGGAAGCGGGGATGACGGCCCGCATCGATCTGGTCGACTCGGCGAATGTCGGCTTCGCCTCGGCAGATTCGATGCGAGCATTGTATGTCGGATACGTCAGGGCCGGGCCAGCGCTCCACGACGGCACCAGAGACCAGCGCGCACCGGTCAAATGGCGTCGGCCGTCCCCGCCCTGCGCCACGACCGCGATGGTTTGCCCGGGCCTGACGTTATATGACGGCCGTGGCAGCGAAGCGGCATCCGCGCCACTGTTGCCGCCGTCCTCGTTCTCACCCGCCTCCACACCGAATTGTTTCGCAACCGCGCCCCAATCCAAATCAGCCGCAAAGCACCTGCACACAGCGAGAAGCATATCATTCGGCATGGCAGGAGCTTGCCGCCGATCAATCCCGACGTGTTGCTTAGCATCATTCCATCAGTCAATCATGTCGAAATCGGCATCATAGAAGCACAATCACAATCAGATACGTTTAAGCACATGCTGTAATCCACTAAAGAATCGATTATAATCGATTCTATTAAACAATTGGTCAGATACATCAATCATACTTGATTTCATATGAGGAAGGGATTCACCATGATTGATAGACCTGCATATATGCAGCAAATACGTCCCTTCATGGGAAAGAACGTCATCAAAGTGCTGGTGGGAGCCAGGCGCTCCGGCAAATCGACGTTACTGGAGCTCATCCGGCAACGGCTAATCAGCGAAGGCGTTGCCGAACAATCCATGCTTCATATCAATTTCGAATCAAGCGAGTATGCCGGTATCGCGAACGCCGATGATCTCACTCAGTATGTCGCGAAACACATGGCAGGAACACAAGGTACTATTCGCCTGTTCTTCGACGAAATCCAAGAGGTCATTCACTGGGAGAAGGCGGTGCGTTCCTTCATAGTGGATTACGATGCCGATATCTATCTGACCGGCTCGAATGCACGCATGCTGTCCAGCGATCTCGCCACCTATATCACTGGCCGTTACATCACCATCGACGTATACCCGTTCTCATTCGCCGAATTCCTTGATGCGTTTCGTCAAGCAGCCGGCCCGGTCGATGAACGATCTGCGTTCCGCAGATATGTAGCCCAAGGTGGATTCCCCTTCCAGACCGATCTGGCCTTTGACGAGACGGCTTCCCTGCATTACCTCGAGGACCTGTTCTCGACCATACTGTTCAAGGACGTCATCCGGCACGCGGGGATACGAGATGCCGACTCACTGGAAAGGGTCATACGTTACGTCATCAGTGAGGAAGGACATCTGGTTACCGCCGCGAATATCGCCGCATACATGAAAAGCGAGCAGCGCAAAGTATCGGCCGAGACCATCGCCAATTATCTCAACGCCGCGAGCAAGGCATTCCTCATCTACCGTGTTCCACGCGAGGACACGATAGGCAAGCGTACGCTGAAAATTAATGAGAAGTATTACGTGGTCGATCAGGGACTGCGTCATGCCATTGGACTTAACAACGCAAACGCAATCGATCAGGTTCTGGAGGGCATCGTCTACATGGAGCTCAGACGCCGTGGCTATGACGTTCGAGTCGGCAAAATCGCCGACAAGGAAATCGATTTCATCGCGCGTCGAGGAGACGATCTTTCCTACTATCAGGTCTCGTATCTCCTCGAATCACAGCAGACCGCTGACCGAGAATTCGGCGCATTCGATGGCATTCGTGATAACTGGCCCAAATATGTGCTGAGCATGGATGAGTTTCCTCAGACACGAGACGGTATCCAAGGAATGAACATCATTGACTGGCTACTTTCCAATAATCGGTGACGGTGGCTCAGCGAATCTCATACTGCAGGCCATGCCATACAACAAGCGGATAACAGCTAATCCAGCCGGTTCGCGTCGATGACCCGGTCGTCGAGGAACCAGTAGTCGTGCGGGTCGCCGCGCAGGGCGGTGAACGGCACCAGCGTCACGCCGGCTGCGGCTGCCTTGTCCAGCAGGTATCCGCGCACGATCCACGGATACTCCAGCACTCCGGTGCGCAGGTCGATGATGCGTTCGATGGTCTGGCCACTGACGCCGAAGTCCGCGCCGATCTGGTCGGCGGTCAGGCCCAGCAAACGCATGTTCTCACGGAATTCGCGGATGGTGTTCGCGCGCTGTTCACTGGTCAATGACATGATTCCACTCCCCTCGCAACAATGACGTTTCCCACGATAGTCACGACAGGAACCCGTGAGGATGCTTCCGTGTGGGCTTTGGCCAACAGCGAATGCCAAGGTACGGCAAAATCACGCCATACCTGTCCGCCAAGAGCGGAACTGCGTGCAATCGCATTCCCGTATGCCGTGTCGCGCGCGACAATAATCGAAGCCGCATCCTGGACCGTCGCTCCGGTCGGGATGCGGCGACGATTCGCGCAAAGACGACGAAAGGATGTCAAGATGACCGATCAGCGAGTGAAGGTGGGCGACAGCGACCTGGAGGTGTTCCCGCTGGTACTGGGCGGCAACACGTTCGGCTGGACCAGCGACGAGGCGACCAGCCGCAAGGTGCTGGACGAGTACGTCGAGGCGGGCGGCAACTTCATCGATACCGCCGACGTGTATTCGGCATGGGCGCCGGGCAACGCGGGCGGCGAGTCCGAGATCATCCTCGGCCGCTGGCTGGCCGTGCGGTCCAACCGCGACGACGTGGTCATCGCCACCAAGGTGAGCGAGCACCCGCAGTACAAGGGCCTGTCGCACGACAACGTGATCGCCGCGGCGAACGAGTCGCTGCTGCGTCTCGGCGTGGACGCCATCGACTTGTACTACGCCCACTTCGACGACAAGAACACCCCGCTCGAGGAGACCGTCGCCGCATTCGACGAACTGGTCAAGGCTGGCAAGATCCGCGCGATCGGTCTGTCGAACTACACAGCCGATCGCATCGAGGAGTGGTTCTCCATCGCCCGCGAGCACGGCTACGCGCTGCCGGTCGCACTGGAACCGCACTACAACCTTGTGACCCGCGGCAACTACGAGCGCACGCTCGCCCCGGTGGCCGCACGCGAGAACCTCGCGGTGTTCCCCTACTTCTCGCTGGCCGCCGGCTTCCTGACCGGCAAGTACCGTTCCGCAGCCGACGCCGAGGGCAAGGCCCGCCAGGGCATGGTCGCCGACTACCTCAACGCCGACGGGTTCGCGCTCGTTGACGCGCTTGATGCGGTGGCCAAGGCGCACGATGCGCAGATCGCCACCGTGGCGCTGGCTTGGCTGCGTCACCGTCCGCAGGTCGCCGGCCCGATTGCCTCCGCCCGAACGCCCGAGCAGCTGCCCGCCCTGCTGGCTTCGGTCGCCCTTGACCTGACCGACGACGAGGTGGCCGCGCTCGACAAGGCGTCCGAACCGTTCGCCAAGTAATTGCCAGCGTTCGGATATAACGTGGACTGAAGTCACCCATTGCCGTGATCGACTTCAGTCCATGTCCGGCCGTCGTCGTTGAGCCGCAGATACCAAGCCATCGATTGCGGACCGTCGGGCAGTGACGGGTCTCTGCCATCGCAGTCGAAATCGACGGTCGCCATGAATATGCGGTCCCGCCCATATTGCTGGTATGCGTCATACACGGACGACCAGTAGTCCGGCGATTCACTCTTGGCCTTATCCTCCCAATCCAGCATCTCATCGGTCTTCGCTTCGTCGTAGGAGACCTTGTGCAGTGTGCAACCGGTGAGTGTGGAGAACGATTGCGTGACGGTCCTGCCGGCGGCGTCGAGCTGCGCCTTGGAGAACCGGGTGGAGGACGAGTAGGAGTACTGGACGTGCGACGTGTCTGCGGGACGATGCATCCACCATCGTGCGAATACGCATATCGCGACCACCAGTATCACTGTGACGATCGCGATGATGATTCCGTATCGATAACCCTGCCTGTCCTCGGATATCATTGTCGGATTCCCCCTTCCGAGCGTCAGCCATACATGTGCTTATATCATAGATTTGGCCATACCGAGACGTTCTGTCGCCTGATGGCAACAACGCCGACCGGATTTCGGGGTCGGTTCCGGGAAGTCCCTGATGATTCGGGACGCGGTCGTTTGCGATACTGTGATGTTGTCTGCAAACAATGGAAAGGGGGAATGGCATGCGACTCATCGGCAATATTCTGTGGATCATTCTGGGCGGCATCGAAATCGCCATTGGTTGGGCCATCGTGGGCCTTGTCCTGTGCGTCACGATTATCGGCATCCCACTGGGCATTCAGGCATTCAAGATGGCCGGACTTACGTTGGTGCCGTTCGGCAAAACGGTGCGGTACGGCGGCGGGGTCGGTTCCACGCTCGCCAATATCGTATGGGTTGTGCTGGTCGGCGTATGGATGGCGATCGGCTATGTGATCGCCGGCGCGCTCAACTGTGTGACCATCATAGGCATCCCATTCGGCATCCAGTCGTTCAAGATGGCCAAGCTCGCGCTCTGGCCGTTCGGCGCGCAGATCGACAATCTGTGACGGCCGGCTGTGAATACCATGCCGTCGATTGCACTGAAGGGACCTGCTTCCCGCCGCATCTACCGGGGTGATTTCCCACGGATCCGACGCCGAATCCGCCTTTAATCCATCACTGCAGCGCCTTGATAAGCGCCTGCATGGCGTCGTTGTTGGGCAGTTCGGATACGTTGGTGACCTGATCGGTCACGCCGTTCACCCCGAACCGTGAGATGGGGTCGCTGCCCAGATAGTCCACCGATCGGAAGCCGTGCCGCCGCCACGCGAGCTGCTGCACGTCCTTCGACTTCAGCAGATCAAGCAGTTTCTCCCCGTTGGCATCCAAGGCCATCAGCGTATGCGTGCTCCAGACGGTCGGGGTCGGGTAGGCGACCACGATGTCGTCCTTGACCTGGGCGAATGCGTCCGGATTGTTGACCGCCAGATCGAGGATCTGCGACTCATAGCCGACGGTCATCGGTTTGGAGCCCACGCCAAGCGTCAGAAACTGTGTGAACGAATCCTCGGAGCTGGTCTCCATCCATCCCGATTTGGCGAACAGGCGCTTCACGGTCGCGCCGTCGCGCGCCACGGAATCCACGGTGGCTGGCGTGCCGCCGTTGAGCACGGTGGCGATGAGCGCCGCGTACTCGTTGCCTGAATTCGATTGCACCGGATCGGTCGAGTCGATGCGGAACTGGCCGTACCCGGCCGCATACCCCACATCGGTCCATGATTTGTCCGCGACCATCGCATCCACGGCCTTGGCCATGTCCAACCGGTAGACGCCGGATTCGTCTTTGGTCATGAGTCCACCGGCGACCAGCCCGTCGGCAACGGCTCGATGCGTGTAGACGACAATCGGAGAATTGAACACGATGTCCTGTCGTGTGGCCTTCACGCCCTTGGACTTGCCGTATTCGACGGCCGTGCGCGAGGAGGGGAACAGGTAGTCGAGGCCCTTGCGGTCGGCGTCCATCATCGCGAGGCTTCCCGCCTTGCGGTAGTTCACGTCGAGGCCGGCTTTGGTCGCCAATGCCTTGAATTCGTCGTCATCGAACAGACCGATCTTCTCGCCGCCCAGATAGCCGTCCACCTTCACTGCCTGGACAGGTTCCGCAGGCTTGGGCTGGGACGAGCGCCACACCACCACGCCGAGCACGACGGCCACCGCCACGAGCAATGCGATCAAACCTATCACCTTCGTGGGCCAACGATGCTGGGTTTCCATCGGCTATGGACCTTTCCTCTTGCTGGGTGCCGCGTGCATGCGGCACCTTGGACGCAGTGACAACGCCCGGACGGCACTGTAGTTCCGCTATCATTGTATGCCCGACATTACGCTTGACCCGGGGTTTCCGGGACCCCATGCCCGACCATAACCAGTAGTATATGAATTCGGCGTGAAAACGAGCAGCGCACGCACATCGACCACACACGATCAAAGGAGCCCAGACATGGCGGATGCCAGCGAAGGCAATACCAGCGGAACGGATGCCCAGAGCGGTCTCGAACGCAAGATGGAGTCACGTCATCTGACCATGATCTCACTGGGAGGTGTGATCGGCACCGGCCTGTTCGTCAGTTCCGGCTACACCATCCATCAGGCCGGCCCGCTCGGAGCGATTCTGGCGTATGCGGTCGGCTCCCTGCTCGTCTACTGCGTGATGGTCTCGCTGGGCGAGCTGTCGGTGGCCATGCCCTACGCCGGCAGCTTCCACATGTACGCCAAACGCTTCATCGGCCCCGGCACCGCATTCACCATCGCCATACTGTACTGGCTCAACTGGGCGGTAGCGCTCGCCAGCGAGTTCACGGCGGCCGGATTGCTCATGCAGCGATGGTTCCCGGATTCGCCGGCATGGGTGTGGTCGGCCGTGTTCATCGTGGTGGTGTTCGCACTGAACATCATGTCGGTGCGGCTTTACGGCGAGGCGGAGTTCTGGTTCGCGTCGATTAAGGTATTCGCCATCGTCGCGTTTATTGTGATCGGCCTGCTGGCGATCTTCGGCGCCATACCAATTGCCGGTCATGATTCCGCGCCGTTGTTCGATAACTTCGTGGCCGATGGCTGGTTCCCGAGCGGCATCGCGCCTATTTTCTCGACTCTGCTGACCGTGGTGTTCGCGTTCTCCGGCACCGAGGTGGTCGGCGTGGCCGCCGGCGAGACCAAGGACCCATCGCGTGCGATCCCGAAGGCCGTGCACACCACGGTGTTCCGTCTGGCCCTGTTTTTCATCGGTTCGATCGCGGTGATGTCCGCTCTGATCCCGTGGCATCAGGCCGGTGTGGAGACGAGCCCGTTCGTGCTGGTGTTCCAGTCGATCGGCATGCCGTTCGCCGGCGACATCATGAACTTCGTGGTGCTCACGGCAGTGCTCTCCGCCGCGAACTCTGGTCTGTATGTGTGCTCGCGCATGGTGTGGTCGCTGGCCAAGGAGCGTCTCATCCCCGCTCGGTTCGCCAAGACGAACTTCCACGGCGTGCCCGTGTGGGCGGTACTGTTCAGCATGGCCGGCTCGCTGCTCGCCCTGCTTTCCTCCGTGATCGCCGCATCCACCGTCTATCTCGTGCTGGTTGCCGTCTCGGGGCTCGCCACGCTGGTGGTGTGGTTCTCCGTATGTGTATGCCATATCCGGTTCCGCCGCGAATGGGTGCGTTCCGGACACAGTACCGACGAATTGGGGTACCGTGCGCCCGGATATCCGGTGCTTCCCTGGCTCGCCATGGCGATGTGCATCGGTGCGCTGGCTCTTGTGGTGCTCGATGAGACACAGCGTTCGACCCTGTATTGCATGATCCCGTTCGTCGCCTGTTGCTATGGCGGGTATTACCTGCTCGAACGTCGCCGCAGGCGCGCAGAACGAGACTAATCGAGCACGGCAGATGTGCCGTTACCGACCTTGTGTACCGCCCTGATCGCTGTGATGGTCACTATCGAGCACAATGAATGAGCCTTCTTGCCACAGTGTGGATTGCGACAAGAAGGCTCATGCTCAGTTGTTCATGTACCGCTTACAGTTCGCGCAGCTGGGCAGCAATCTGGACGGCCTCGACGCTGGCCTCGGCCTTGTTGCGGGTCTCCTGCCACTCGTTGGCCGGCACGGAGTCAAGCACGATGCCGGCACCGGCCTGCACGCTCGCCTCATGGTCACGCAGGAACGCGGTACGGATGGCTATGGCCATGTCCATGTTGCCGGAGAAGTCGAAGTAGCCGACGGTACCGCCGTAGATGCCGCGATCGGCGGGTTCCAATTCGTCGATGATCTCCACAGCGCGAGGCTTGGGTGCACCGGAGAGCGTGCCGGCGGGGAACGCGGACTTGAACACGTCGAAGGCGGTCAACGAGGGGTCGACCCGTCCGGTGACGGTCGAGCAGATGTGCATGATGTGGCTGAAACGCTTGATGTCCATGAGCTGCACGACTTCTACGGACTGCGGCACGCACACCTTGCTCAAATCGTTGCGCGACAGGTCCACAAGCATGATGTGCTCGCTGCGCTCCTTCGGGTCGGCGAGCAGCTCCTTCGCGAGCTTCTCGTCCTCCTCAGGCGTGGCGCCACGTGGACGGGAACCGGCGATCGGGAACGTCATCGCATGGCCGTTGTCCACCTTGATGAGCGTCTCCGGGCTGGAGCCGATGACGTTGAAGTCGCGTCCCTGCGCGTCGGTGAGCGCCATGAAGTACATGTACGGGCTCGGGTTCAATGTGCGCAGCACACGATAGACGTCGAACGGGTCGGCCGGCGAATCGATGTCGAGGCGCTGGGAGATGACCACCTGGAACACGTCGCCGTCGACGATATGCCGCTTGGCTTCCTCCACGGCATGTTCGTAATGGCTTTTCTCGGTACGGAAACGCAGTTCGGGCTGCTTGACCGACTCGTCCAGCACGTTGACGCGTGCCTCGCCCTCGGTGGGGGTGGCGGCGTCGCGCTGCATACGATCCAGTCGAGCCACGGCCTCGTCGTAGGCGCCGTCCGCACGAGTGGGCTTGTCGTCCACGTTCACGGCGTTGGCGATGAGCCATACGGAACCGGAGACATGGTCGACCACGGCGATGTCGGTGGCGAGGGCGAGCACGGTTTCCGGCTGGCCGGTCTCGTTCGGGGCCGAGCCACGCAACGTCGGCTCCCAATGGCGGATGGCATCCCAGCCGACAGTGCCGACCAAACCAGAGGTCAGGTTCGGCAGCCCCTCCACATGCGGGGCCTTGAGCGTCTTCAGTGCGGCATGGGCGACTTCAATGACATCGCCCTCGTTGGGTACACCGGCCGGCACCTTACCCAACCAGTCGGCTTTGCCGTCGTTAGAGCGCAACTGGGCCATGGAATTGACACCGATGAAGCTGTATCGGCTCCAGGAACCGCCGAATTCCGCCGATTCGAGAATGAACGTGCCGGAGCGTCCGCCGGCGAGCCGCTCGTAGAAACCAACCGGGGTCAGGGAGTCTGCGAGCAGTCGGCGCACAATAGGAATCACACGATAGCCTTCATCGGCGAGTTCGTGGAACTGATCACGGCTAGGCCAAGTGGCTCCCCATGTAAGATTCTTGACGCTGCATTCGCTCATTATCGCTCCTTGACTGATATCCCAATTCACTGCATGTATTCCCGCAATACTAACCGTCCCTTGGCCGTGCTGCGTATGGCGTCCACCGACAAAGGGAATCCGGCGTAAGCCTATTGCCCGGCAGGACGGTGGCCTTCGACCACGGGCAGCGGCCCTCCTTCGAGGAAGCAGCTGCGCTTGCCGGTATGGCATGCGGCACCCACCTGATCGACTTCGACCAGCAGCGCATCACCGTCGCAATCGAGCGAGACGCCCTTGACATACTGCACGTGGCCTGAAGCGTCTCCCTTGCGCCAGTATTCCTGACGAGAACGGGACCAGAACGTGACGCGCCCGGTGGTCAGGGTGCGCCGCAGCGCCTCGTCATTCATATAGCCGACCATCAGCACCTCGCGGGTGTCGTACTGCTGGATGACGGCCGCGACCAGTCCCTTGGCATCGCGCTTCAGTCGCGCGGCGATTCGTGGGTCGAGCTCGGTGGAATTGTCGTATTCGTGTTCTGCCATGTCGTTATATCCGTTTGCCTGCATTGTCCATGTATCGTACTTGTTCAGCGCACGGTGTAGCCGTGCTTCTTCAATTCCGCTTTCACATCGGCGATGGTCATGATGCCGTAATGGAACACCGATGCCGCCAGCACCGCGTTGGCGCCCGCCTCGATGGCCGGCGGAAAGTCCTCGACCTTGCCGGCACCGCCGGATGCGATGATCGGAATCTTCACTTCCCTGCGCACCGCACGAATCATCTCCAGATCGAATCCCTGCCGGGTGCCGTCTGCGTCCATGGAGTTCAGCAGGATTTCGCCGGCTCCAAGCTCCTCGGCCCGTTTGACCCACCAGATCGCATCGATGCCGGTGGATTTGCGGCCACCCATGGTGGTGACCTCGAAACCAGACTGGGTATGCTGTTCGCCCTGCTCGCGGCGGGCATCCACGGACAGCACCAGCACTTGGTTTCCGAATCGTTCGGCCACACGGCTGATCAGCGAAGGATCATTGATGGCGGCCGTGTTGACGCCGACCTTGTCCGCGCCGCAGCGCAGCAGCGAATCCACATCCTCGGGCGTACGCACACCGCCGCCGACCGTCATCGGGATGAACACCTGTTCGGCCGTACGGGAAACCACATCGATCATGGTCCTGCGATGCGAGCTTGAGGCGGTCACATCGAGGAACGTCAGCTCATCGGCGCCCTGACGGTAGTATTCGGCGGCCAGCTCCACCGGGTCGCCGGCATCCTTGAGGTTCTCGAAATGCACACCTTTCACCACGCGACCGTCATCGACATCCAGGCACGGGATGACTCGTACCGCCAGCGACATGCTCCACTCCCCTGTTCGGTTTCGCTTTGTACAGTGCTTCAGCCTACCTATCGGTCATTACATGAACCATATCGGCTTCTGCAATATGAGAATCATAAACGGTCACAACGGGTTTAC